>CAZCIU010000001.1:0-47764 GCA_964498765.1 uncultured Paludibacter sp.
ATGTTGTGGAAAATTATTGGATGTTTTTTCTTGTTCCACGTGGAACAAACGAAGAGAAACATTTTTTTTTGAAATAATTATTCCTCTTAAATAATAGAATTTCAAGTTATTATAATCTTTTTGTTCCACGTGGAACAAAAACTATTTTACTATAAACTGAAAACTATGAACTGTTTTCAACGTCCCATCATCACTAAAAGAATATTCACATCGCTCGGTGAAATACCTGGAATTCGGCTTGCTTGCCCGATGGTTTCAGGGTTAATTTTTTGCAGTTTTTGGCGAGCTTCGGTAGAAAGGGATTTAATGTTTTCGTAATCCAATTTGTCTTTGATGTAGATATTTTCCAAACGATGAAGCTTGTCAGCAATCAATCTTTCCCGCTCAATATAGCCTGAATACTTCAAAATAATCTCTGTACCTTCTATGATTTCTTCTCTGATTTCAGCGATATTTTCTATCCGTTCTTTGAGAGCAGGTACTGCTTCCGCCAGGTCATTTATTCCCAATTGTGGGCGAAGAACCAAGTCAGCCAATTTGCAACCGTGCGATAATTCCGAAGAATTTTTAGATGATAAAAATGGGTTAATTGCATTTGGTTTGATGGAAGAATTTTTCAGAAAATCAATCAAAGCATCAATCTCTTGCTTTTTATTTTGGAATTGCTCGTAGCGATTTTTATCAGCCAATCCGATATTATACGCTTTTTCTGTCAGTCGGGCATCCGCATCATCCTGACGAAGAAGTATCCGGTATTCAGCCCGCGAAGTAAACATCCGGTAGGGCTCATCCACGCCTTTTGTTACCAAATCATCAATCAATACGCCGATGTAAGCTTCGTTTCTGTGCAGAATAAATTCATCGCCACCATGCACGTTGATGTGTGCATTAATACCTGCAATCAAACCTTGTCCGCCGGCTTCTTCGTAACCCGTGGTTCCATTCACCTGTCCGGCAAAGAAAAGATTTTTTATCCGTTTCGTTTCGAGCGTATGTTTTAGTTGCGTAGGGTCAAAAAAGTCGTACTCAATCGCGTAGCCCGGACGGAAAAGTTGCACATTTTCCAATCCAGGAACAGTATGCACAGCATCAATCTGCGTTTGGAGTGGGAGCGAAGATGAAAATCCGTTGATGTACCATTCCGTAGAATTTACACCTTCCGGTTCTAGGAAAAGTTGGTGCGAATTTTTATCGGCGAAAGTAACGATTTTCGTTTCGATGCTCGGGCAATAACGTGGTCCGATGCTCTGAATTTGTCCGTTATATAGTGGTGAAAATTCCAATCCCTGATTAAGAATTTCGTGCGTTTTTTCGTTTGTGTAAGTAATCCAGCAACTTCTCTGCGGAAGCTCGCGCTTCACTTCTTTCAGGTATGAAAATTTATGAAAATCTAAATCGCCGGGCTGTTCCGTTAGTTTTGAAAAATCGATGCTTCGTTCATCCACTCGCATCGGTGTACCGGTTTTCATACGGTCGGTGGTAAATCCGATTTCTTTCAGTTGCTCGGTAATTCCAAAGGAAGCTGGTTCCGAAATTCGTCCGCCGGTCATTTGTTTCTTACCCACGTGCATCAATCCCGCCAAAAAAGTTCCGGCGGTAAGCACTACTGCTTTGGCACGAATTTCCACACCCAACGCCGTTTTTACACCAACCACCGCGTTATTTTCAAAAATAAATTGCGTAACCGTATCCTGCCACATATACAGATTGTTCGTATTGGCAACGATATTGGTCCATTCTACAATGAATTTTTGGCGGTCACTCTGCGAGCGTGGCGACCACATCGCCGGACCTTTCGAGCGGTTCAGCATACGGAATTGGATGGCGGTTTTGTCTGTAACAATTCCCATTTGTCCGCCCAGCGCATCAATTTCACGCACAATCTGACCTTTGGCAATTCCGCCCACGGCCGGGTTACAGCTCATTTGAGCTATCTTGTTCATATCCATAGTGATAAGAAGGGTTTTGGAACCCAAATTTGCCGAAGCCACAGAAGCTTCACAGCCCGCGTGTCCGGCACCAATCACTATTACGTCGTATTTAAAATTCATATATGTATCTACCCCTAGCCCCTAAAGGGGAATTTGGAGTTCATTTAATTTTCAGTTTGTATTATATTATGTATTGTAAAAATAATGTCTATTTTTTTAATATATTATTCTTTAATTTCTCCCCTTTAGGGGTTGGGGGGTGTAAAGCCATCAAAGCGAAACTTGCCAGCCAGTGATCTCCGCCGTAATTTCCGGCAAAAAGTAATGGTAATGCATTGTTTGTTAATGTGTTGGCTGTTTCTTGCAATACTTTTTTGTTCTTATGTTTATCGGGCAATGCATTTGCAATGTCATTCATGCACCAAGCCCTTGAAAATGACAATCCAACCAAGTGAACTGTTTGATAATCAGATAAATCACTTACAACGGGAACTTCACAAAGATTTGCGAAACCCTTTTTAGTCAGAAATTTATCATACCATTTTACAAACTCTTTTTGAGAATAAATCTTGCTCATCAAGGATGTAATTTGCAACGATGGCGAGAAAAAATCCGAGCCGTTTGGTTCCAAATGAGCAGGAGTATTTTGCTCCGTGCCGTAGAATTTCAGCGCTTTTTCTATCAATGCTTTCTCAAAATCAGCATCCTTTTTAGTTCTTGCCCATTCCAAAGCGAAATCCAGCGCAAATGCTGAATTAGGATGCACGCCTGTCCGATCCGGATAGGTTTGTCTGGGAAGATAGGACTTCCATAAATTCACAATCACCTTGGTCAGCGGTTGCAATGCACGATGCCAATCACGAGCTTTCAGATCGTTCCATTCCATCAGTTCGTTGTCCAATTTCAACAACCAAGCCCAGCCGTATGTTCGTTCGAAAATTCGCGCATTTTCATATTTCGTGAAATAATCGGCTTCTACTTTCATTTTCTCCAACTGAAATGAATTATCCAGAATTCGCACGATTTCATCGGTGTTTTTACTATCCGGAAACGTACGCAACACGCGTACAAGCATCCAATGCCCATGTACACTGCTGTGCCAGTCAAAACAACCGTAAAACACCGGATGGAGCTGACTTGGGGTGAGATTGACTTCCGCCGGATTGTTGTAAATATGCCCGGGTTTATTCGGAAATTCCTGATTGATGCTTTTTAACGGCAATAGAGCCACTTTCAGAGCCATTTCTTCGCTTAAAACGGCCTGATTTTGAGCATTTAATGCAAAAGAAATTACCAAAAACAGCAAAATCAATGTTCTCATATTATTTCTGTAAAATAATTAACCTGCAAAGTTACGAAGTTTCATTGTTTTGACAATAAATGAGTTATAGCTTTAACGTTCGTTTAAGAAAGAAAAAACCTAACAGATTTCGAAATTCTGTTAGGTTTTTATATTTCCATTGTGCAAAAGCAATAATTACTTTTCAATAATTTCCGTCGTCGGCTTTGCTTTCGCAAAAAATAAATGGTAAATCTGCACACAGCAAACCGCCACGTTGGAAATAACAATCGGCCAGGCCGAAAGTAAAATCCCATAGACAACGAAAAACATACACGCTATCAGGTTGACTACCCGCACCGTTTTCATTTGTTTAGGAATAAAAGAAACGACCAGCAAAGTCATGGCGATATAGCCGAAAATATGTTGCCAAATATTTATATCCATACAATAATCCTCATTTTTAACTTGTTATCTTAAAATTTTGGCAAAGATATGACTTTTTTGTGAATAATTATTGAAAATGTTTCAAAGCCTTCGTTGATAGGAAATGAAGATTAATTTCTATTTTGAGAAATTATTTGGCAGAATTTGTCTTCACATAGGTTTTCACTACACCATCTCTCGGTTCAAGCATTGTAACTTTAAAGCCGTTTTTCTTTAATAAATCCGCGATGGGAACGGGCGGAAATGGTGTGAGAATTTCCAGACAATCGCCATTTTTCAGGGTTTTTGCCACATCAAAAATCGCTTCTCTCGGATGATTGCCAGCTTCTATAATTGGACGTGCATCAAACTGATGAGTGATATTTTCAGGAATGAATTCCGTTGAATTTTCGCCGTTTTCATCGGTAGAATATCCATCGGATAAAGGCAGTTGACCCACTTCGGCGCGCAGTGCATCTACCATTTCCACAATGGAAACATTCCCCACTTTGGATGCTTGTTGCAGGGAAGTCACTTTGGCAACGGTACGGCGAAGCACAGGATTTTTCAAAGCAGAAAATGCCGGAGAATACTTTATTAGCACACTTTCCAGTTGCGGAAATTCTTTCAGCAAATCGGAAATTTTGGTTTCGGGCGTAATGTTCATAATTACAAAAAATGGAACACAAATTACACCAATTACACGAAAATACACAAATTTTAAGAATATAAAATCTGTTCTATTTGTGAGAATTTGCGGTATTTGCGAAATTTGTGTTCTATTAAACTACTTGCTGTAAGAAAGCAATCGTTGGTCGCCCTCTAATTTTCTCATTTCAGTAATATCCTGCGTGACCTCCACTACGCCAAGGTATTCGCCTTCGGGTGAACGAACCGCCGAATATTCGATGTAAATAAAGCGATTGCCCATAAATTTTGACATCCAGAAAACAGCTTTATTCTCTTTTCCACTTTTGAAATCGTTCAGAATTTGTTCCACTATATGCACGCTTCCGGGCGGGTGGCACATACGCACATCACGACCGATAACGGAGACATTTCGTTCAAAAACACGATTAGGACTATGTGAGAAAAAACGTACTTTGTCATTTTTATCTACGAAGGTAATGTCAATCGGCAAGTGGATAAACAATGCTTCCAGTTCTTTCATCTCAAATGCACCGGATGAAAGTCGGATAGCGTCCGATTGCACAAAGGCAACGTCGGAAGTTTGCACGTTTTCGGGCTTCCATTCGGCAGTTGGTGCCACTAGGCAGTAACCAAATTCGGGTGTTTCCTGATAAATTTTGTACCAATCTTCGTCGGTCAGCGTGTCCATCGTCATCGGCAGAAGAATTTCCTCTTCCTTCATTATCATCCCTTCAATCAGTTCCATCACAGGTTTCAGCACCATATCGATGATAGGTGTTAATTCGCCCGCATCAATTTTCGGTGCTTCCAGCGTCTCGTACACATCTTTCATCAAACCGCGGATTTCATCGTGTTTTCCCCACATTACGGTCGGCGGACCGGTGATATTGTATTTTTCCAAATAGGGGAAAATCAGGTATTCTTTCCGTTTGTAATGCTTGTCGATATCCCAAAGCGCATTGAAAATCGTGCGGATTTTGATGATGTAAGCCGGCACTTCCTCGTCGGTCATATTTCTTGCCAAACCAAAAAGATTGTGAAGTTCGTCAATTTGATCCTGAATAGCGATATTTTCCTTTTTCAACGTATCCACCGGATGTCCGGCAGGAATGGCTTTCGCGCCTTCCAAGTCGATACTTCCATCCAAAACGGCTGTGTGTAAATCACAAAAATCGAGAATTTCTTCGGGAGTTAGCGCACCGGCGTTGATAAGTTCCTGTTCCACTTCCACCACTTCGTTGTATGGAATTCCGCTCAGCACTTCTATTAATCGTCCGCGTAGCACTTTGGCAGGTGCACCCTCGTGAAGTTGCAGAAGCAGATGCTTCAAAAGCTCTTTTCTTTTTGTTGAATTATCAATATATTCACTCATAAACTATAAATTTAAGAATTGCGATTGCAGATTTACGATTGGTAATATCAAATTGAAAAATAATAACAAGGATTTCTTTACTTTTTAAAAACAATAGTAACCATAGCTTAATATTTACTCATTCTCTATTTTTCGGAACTTAGAAAAAAAATATCAAAGATATTTTTAAACTATTGTTATCGAAATCAATTAGAAATATTAAAATTCGAAATTAGAGGACTATTGTTTTCATTATTAAAAGTCAAAACGAATTCAACTTTTATCACTCCGATCGGAAATATTTAAATCGTCAATCAAATTATCCTTTTATCATTGTTAAAAGCATTTTAAAAGGCTTCACTGCCACCAAAGCGTGTGGAATTCCGGCCGGCATAATGATGCATTCGCCTGCTTTCATCAGATTGGATTGTCCATCAAGAACGATGTCGGCCTCGCCATCCAGAATTTGTACCATCGCATCAAAAGGCGAAGTGTGCTCGGTCAGTCCCTGACCTTCGTCGAACGAGAATAAAGTCACGTTTCCGGCAGGAGATTTGGTAATTTGCTTGCTGATAACGCCACCGGCTGAATATTCAACAGATTGTTCCAATGGAAATACTCTTCCTTTTTCAAATGGATTAACAGGTTTGTCGTAAGTAAGTTTCATAATGTAAATTTTAGCCCCTAACCCCTAAAGGGGAATTTGGAGAATTATTGATGTTGTTTTAATGCAAAATTACAGCATCAAAAATTGATAAACTGTAACTTAGGTTACACTTGTCTATTTACCGTTGATAAATTTTTTATTCAATCGTAAATCGTAAATGGATAAATTGTAAATTCTAGAAGGTCATCATTTCCAGAAGTTTTGTACTCGTTTTCCAATTTCGGATAGTGATGTGTTTGTAAACTGGAGAAACTACGATTTTTCCCAATTTGCTTTTGGTCAGATTGATAAATAATCGTCTGAAAAACAGGATATTATTTCCAATGAAAACTTCATCAATTCCTTCACGAAGCGTGATATCTTTCATTGCTTCTTCTACGGTAATGGTTTCTTTCAGGAAAATAACATCGTAGCGGTAATTTTCATTATCAGCGCCGTAATCTTTCGGTGCAGACGCGAGTTGATCTTCCAATTCCTCTTTCGTTCGAAGGACAATTATTGAATTGTAGGAAAAGTTTTCTGAGAGTTTTTTCTCGATTTCATCGGTCAATTCCGCTTTATTTTTTCTATCAGAAGAGAAAATCACATTGCCACTTTGGATGTATGTTTTCACATCAGTAAATCCCATTTCCTCAAAAGCCAATTTTAAATCAGCCATCTTGATAATGTTGTTTCCACCCACGTTAATTCCTCGAAGAAGAGCGAGGTAGGTTGTTTGATTAGGAGTGTTTTTCATTTTTGTTCAGATTTTTATTTAAAAAACAATAGACACAAGATGAAAGTTTTCTTGTGTCTATCTTAATTTTTTGAGAATAAATTGGAAAATGAGAGCTAAATTTCGCATTGTGTTGGTTTCAATCTGCAACTATCACAATCGTCTTCATTTTTCCAGTTCCACCAAAGTAGTTTGTCCACCTCCCGGTCTTTTGGTTCCGTGTTTGCGTAGTACACCGCACATCGAAAAACGTAAAGCAGGCATCGGTCTTGTTCTTTTCCGTAAAATTCATTTGCTTGTTCCAGAATTGCTTCCGGATTTTTACCTTTCAGATCATCGGCTGAATTAATTCCGATATCTTGCAGAATTTTAGCAGTAGAAATGCCCACACCGGGAATTTGGCGTAGTACCCTAATTGCTTTCTGTTTCATGATAAAATTAAAAAAACGATAGACGCAAAAGTAATAATTATTTTGTGTCTATCGTATATTTTGCAGAAAAAACTGTTAATTATCAGTTTTTCGCGAATTTTATTTCAACGCGTTTTCTTTAATCAGGTACTCAGCTATCTGTACTGCATTCAGCGCTGCGCCTTTTTTGATTTGGTCGCTTACGCACCAGAATGTCAATCCGTTCGGATTTGCCAGGTCTTTACGCACGCGTCCCACGTAAACTGCATCTTCGCCGGAAAGGAAAAGTGGCATCGGATACTGTTTTTCAGCCGGATTATCCATCAAAATCACACCTTCCTGACTTGCAAATGCCTGATGGGCTTCTTCCACGCTAATCGGACGCTCAGTTTCCACCCAAACACTCTCAGAATGCGCACGCAGCGTAGGTACACGCACGCAGGTAGCACTTACAGCCACGTCAGAATGCATGATTTTGCGGGTTTCATAGAACATTTTCATCTCTTCTTTGGTGTAACCGTTGTCAGTAAATACGTCGATGTGAGGTATCACATTGTAAGCCAACTGATAAGCAAATTTATCCACTGTAGCTTGCTCGCCGTTGGCAATTTGTTTGTACTGCATTTCCAGTTCGTCCATCGCAGCAGCTCCGGCACCGCTTGCAGCCTGATAAGATGCCACGTGAATTCGTTTGATTGGAGAAAGTTTGCGGATAGCCTCCAATGGCACAACCATAATGGCGGTGGTACAGTTTGGATTGGCAATGATGTTGCGCGGACGGTCTTTTGCGTCTTCTGCATTCACTTCCGGAACTACCAAGGGAACATCGTCGTCGTTGCGGAAAGCGCTTGAATTATCAATCATCACGGCACCGTGTTTTGTTATATCATCGGCAAATTCGCGTGAAATTCCAGCTCCGGCAGAGGTAAATACGATGTCAAAACCCTTGAAATCATCGCCGTGAACCAATTCCTTTACAACCAGCTTTTTGCCCTTGAATTCATATTCATTTCCGGCACTTCTTGAAGAGCCAAACAACACCAACTCGGTCAGCGGAAAATTACGCTGATCCAAAACTTTCAGAAATTCCTGACCTACGGCGCCGCTCGCGCCAACGATTGCTACCTTCATTTTGTTTTATATTTATTTGAACTATATATTTAAAATTTATAACTATATTTGTAAAATGGATGTTTTGTTTACAACATTCAAATTTTCTGCAAAAGTAATTCATTTTAAAGTAATTATCTCGAATTATGAAAAAAACTCTGATATTTTTATGTTTTTTTATCCCGTTTTGTGTCTTTTCGCAAAACACATTGGATTGGAACGATGATTTTTCAGACGCTAATTTCACAGAAAATCCGACTTGGAGTGGAATGACTGAAAATTTTGTGGTAAATGCTGAAAATCAGCTGCAATCAAATGCTTCTGCAACCTCCAGATCTTACCTATCTACGCCTTCCGAAGTCTTTGAAGAGGCTGTTTGGGAATTTTGGGTGCGGATAAATTACACTACATCCAGCAGCAATTACGCGATGGTATATATTATCTCTGACCGTGCTGATATTTCCGGCGAAGTGAACGGATATTATGTCCAAATCGGGAATACTTCCGATGAAATTTCGCTGTACAGGCAGCAAGGCAACACACGCACTAAAATCATTGATGGTGCTGATAAATCCATCGATACTAATCCGGTAATTGTGAATATTCGGGTTACTCGCAGCAAGGATGGCACTTTCACACTTTTCAGAAAGCGGCAGTCGGAAGTTGCGGAACTAAATGATGCTGATTTTGTGCAAGAAGGTGATACCGTGATAGACAACCGGGTGAAAGGGAGCAAGTATTTTGGCGTTTTGTTTTCGAATAGCAGCACCACCGGAAAAGACTATCTGTTTGATAATATTTCGGTGAAAGGCGATAAGTTTTTGGATATTATTCCACCGGAATGGACAGATGTACAGATAGTTGCCTCCAATCAGTTGCTTCTGACTTTTTCGGAAGCAGTGAGTTTGTCCGACGCTGTTTTTCAGGTAGATAATGGAATGGGAAATCCTGTAAATATCACATCGATGCAAGATGGAATATCAGTTCGATTAAGTTTTGCGAATGATTTTGAGAAAGGAAAAATTTACACCGTAGATGCTCTAAATATAAAAGACTTAGCAGGAAATCCACTGACGAATACGCAAAAACAAATTGGAATAATGGAAGCAGCTGAAGAAGGCGATTTGATAATCAATGAACTGCTTTTTGACCATCCAGAAAATGCGGCAGAATATTTTGAAGTTTACAATAAGTCGGATAAAATCCTGGATTTGAACCGCAGCTTTTTTGCCACTCGAAATACCGCAGGAAAGTTCACGGTCAATAATTTTTTCCCAAAACTATCTTACCTTTTGCCGGGACAATATTTGGCATTAACATCTGAGCCTGAACTTGTAAGAGAAGCTTATGCGGCACCGCAAGATGCAAACATTCAGAAAGCGGAACGCTGGTCGGCACTGAATAATTCAAGCGCAGCGTTTTTGATAGGAAATATCATAGACGCTGACACGCTAATTCTGGATGAAGTTCGCTACGATGCAAAATGGCATCACACGATGATAAAAAATCCGAAAGGCGTTTCTTTGGAACGAATTAATCCCGACTTACTATCGCAAAGTCCGTCCAGTTGGCACTCAGCCGCTTCGGAAGTTCGCTACGGAACGCCCGGATATAAAAATTCGCAGTTCCGGGATTTGTCTACCACAGCCGTACCGGAAAAATGGGTTTGGGTAGAGCCAGAAGCATTCTCGCCAGACAATGATGGTGTGGATGATGTGAGTTTTATTCGCTACAAAACTGATGCTGTCGGCTATACGGCAAATGTAATTGTTTTCAATTCAGTTGGTATGAAAATCAAGCAGTTGGCATCCAATGTTTTGCTTACATCGGATGGAATTCTTACGTGGGACGGCAAGACCGACCGTGGGCTGAATGTCAATCCCGGAATTTACGTGCTTTATTTTGAGATGATAAACGCGGAAAACGGTGTTAAAAAAATAGAAAAATTGCCTTTGGTTGTTTCAGCAAGATGAAATTTAGTGAATTAACATCCTATTTCTCAAATTAATCCACTATCTTTGCAGTCATTTTTTAACAAAAAACAAAAATAGAATGGATAAAATAAGCTATGCACTTGGTTTGAGTTTAGGTAACAATTTGATAAGCAGCGGAATATCTACGCTAAACTATACAAAACTTGCCAAAGGCATTCAAGATGTATTAGAACAAAATCAACCTGAGATTTCCTACCAGGAAGCTCAAAACGTAATAAATGATTTTTTCCAACAACTACAGGAAAAAGTGAGCGAAAAAGCCATTTCTGAAGGAAAAGCTTTCTTAGCTGAAAACGGAAAACGCGCGGAAGTAAAAACAACTGCCAGCGGACTTCAGTACGAAGTGATGACCGAAGGAAACGGTGCAATCCCCAAAGCAAGCGACCAGGTAAAAGTACATTATCACGGCACGTTGATTGACGGAACTGTGTTTGACAGCTCTGTGCGTCGTGGCGAGCCGGCTACTTTTGGCGTTACGCAAGTAATTCAAGGTTGGGTAGAAGCACTGCAACTGATGCCTGTGGGTTCAAAATGGAAACTTTTCATCCCATCAAATTTGGCTTACGGTGCGCAAGGTGCCGGACAGCATATCGGACCTCACACTACGTTGGTATTTGAAGTTGAATTGCTTGATATTGTGTAATTTACAACTATTCGTAAGATGAAAAAAATACTATTTATTTCCCTTATCGCCGTTTCGGTTGCGGCTTGCTCTACTGCTAAAAAAGTAGAAATTGTGCCGGTTCCGGAAGTTGTTTTGGCCAATGATGTGGACAGTATGAGCTATTCGTTGGGTGTAAATATGGGAACTGATTTTTCTAAAAATCTGCTGACTATTCCCGGCGGACTTGTCAATAAAGACCTTATTATCAAAGGATTTTCGCAAGCTTTGAAAAATGACACTACGCTGCTTACTCAAGAGCAAGCGCAGCAATTTTTCCAAAACTACATGATGGTGGCTCAGCAAAAAGATAACGAACTGAAAAAAGCAGAAGGCGAAAAATTTTTGGCTGAAAATAAAGCTAAAGCCGGCATTGCAAGCACGCCAAGCGGACTTCAGTACGAAGTAATCCAAGACGCAAACGGTGCAAAACCAGCCGCAACAGACAAAGTAAAAGTTCACTACACCGGAAAAACCATTGACGGAAAAGTGTTTGACAGTTCGGTAGAACGTGGCGAACCGATTGAATTTTCTTTGAATCAAGTGATTCCGGGTTGGTCAGAAGGCGTTCAGCTGATGCCTGTAGGTTCAAAATACAAATTCTATATCCCTTACAATTTGGCTTACGGCGAACAAGGTATTCCACAAGCCGGAATTCCACCATTTGCTCCGCTGATTTTCGAAGTGGAACTTCTGGAAATTGTAAAATAAATTTAGAGTAAAAAATAATTAAATTTGAAACATAAAATATGAAAAAACAAAATTTTCTAACATTAGCAATCATGGCTGCAGTTGTATTATTTACAGCTTGTGGCGGTGGCACAGGTGCAAAAAATGTAAGTTTGAGAACTCAGGCAGATAGCTTAAATTATGCATTGGGTGTAGTAAACGGAGAAGGCATTAAAGCTTCTCATTTTCAAAATGACTCTTCAGCCGAAAGTCTGTCAAAATTCGTAAAAGCAATGGACGAAGCATTTAACAGCAAGTCAAAAGATGAGCTTTATGAGTATGGCAAAAATATCGGTAAAATGCTGAAACAACAAAAGAAAGACGGTTTGGATTTCGACTCAACAGTTGTTTTCAACTCAAATTTGGTTTTACAAGGCGTATTAAATGGTTTGTCTGACTTCCAAGAAGGTATTCGTCCGGAAGAAGCTCAGGTTTATTACCAACACGCTAAACAAAAACGTATCGAAAGAAATGTTCCACTTCCTGCAGAAATGCCAGCTCCAATGCCGGTTGAAACAGATAGTGTTAAATAATTTGTAAAACTTAATTTTAATAAATAGAAATCGAGATGAAAAAGAACAATATATTTATGGCAGTAGCTGTTACACTTATGTTTGCATTGGCAGCTTGTAACGGTGGCGGAAACACAACTAAAATGCCTAAACTGGCATCTGAAGTAGATAGTATGAACTATGCATACGGATTGTTTAACGGCGGTCAGTTGCGTATGATGATGGCTCAAGACAGCGATTCAGTTGATTACAGAATCAAAAAATTCATGGACGGAGTTCGTGATGGAATAGCCGGAAATGTAGAAGAAAATCCTGAAATTTCACAATTAGGTTCACAAGTTGGTGGATGGCTAAATCAGCAAAAAACGGTTGGTTACTTAGGTGACTCAACAATCAAACTGGACTACGCAATTGTAAAACAAGCTTTGGTAAATGCTATCAAAGGTAGCAACGACCAGATGACAGGTGAATTTGCACAACGTTTTGTTGACTCAGTTATGCGTGCACGTCAAGAAGAGCAATTGCTTAAACAATACGGTGCTAACAAAGAAGAAGGTGAAAAATTCCTTGCTGAAAACAAAAGCAAAACTGGTGTAATGACCACTGCAAGCGGTCTTCAGTACGAAGTTGTAAAACAAGGTACAGGTGCAAAACCTTCACTTTCTGATATGGTAAAAGTACATTATTCAGGAAAACTAATCAATGGAACTGAATTTGACAGCTCTTATTCACGCAACGAACCAACTACTTTCGGCGTAGGACAAGTGATTCCGGGCTGGACAGAAGGTCTTCAGCTGATGTCAGTAGGTTCAAAATACAAATTCTATATTCCTTACAACCTGGCTTATGGCGCACAAGGCACACAAGGAATTCCTCCATTTTCTACACTTGTATTTGATGTAGAATTGCTTGAGATTACAAAATAATCCAATCCTTTATAAATTTCTCAGAGAGCGAGAGCGTGCTAAGCATGTTCTCGCTTTTTTTTGCTTTTATTGGATTTACTGGAAAAAACACAAAAAAAGTAATCATTTATGTGAAAAATTTGATAAAATGTTTTGTTCTATTCAAAAAATATGTATTTTTGTTGTCATAATGATAATTTAAAAGCTTTACCATGGAAAAAATTGACAAGCTAGACCGCAAAATACTTCGAATTATTTCACAGAATGCCCGCAAACCTTTCAAAGACGTGGCAGAAGAATGTGAAGTATCTCGGGCGGCCATCCATCAGCGTGTACAGCGACTGATAGATATGGGAGTAATCACAGGATCGGGTTATTCAGTAAACCCCAAAATGCTTGGTTTTCAGCTTTGTGTGTACATCGGGATTACGCTGGAGCGTGCCTCAATGTACAAAGATGTGGTAGCCGCGCTTGAGCAAATTCCGGAAGTGGTAGAATCGCACTACACGCTCGGAGCATACACTATTTTGATAAAAATGTATGCCAAAAACGACGAGCATCTGATGGATCTTCTCAACGGTAAAATTCAGGAAATTCCCGGTGTAGCTACTACCGAAACGCTTACTTCGCTGGATCAAAAAATTCGTCGGATAGTACCGATTGAATAGGTTGATTTTTTTCTTTTTGGTAAAAAATTATTTCAAAAAACGGCGACGTGAAATGTTGCGGTTCGTTTTTCAGGTCATTTTTCAGAATTTATTTTTTTTCTCTGAAATAATGGCTTTGGAAAAATTCTGTAAGCAAATTATCGAAGGATTCGCATTGTATATATTTACATAAACTCAAAAACTGCTTGAATGATAAGCAGTTTTTTTGCTTTAAAATGCTTAACTTTGCAAATTGAAATTTGATGAAATAAAAACCTATGAAAACAGTATTAAGCGGCATTCGCCCAACCGGAAATTTACATCTTGGAAATTATTTTGGAGCATTACGCAACTTTGTGGAAATGCAACACGAATATAATTGCTACTTCTTTATAGCAGATTATCACTCGCTTACCACGCATCCAACCCCTGGAAATATTCAAGGAAATGTTCGCAGTGTTTTGGCGCAATACCTGGCAGCCGGATTGGATCCAGAAAAAGCAACTATCTACATCCAAAGCGATGTGCCGGAAGTAATTGAGCTGTATCTTTACCTGAACATGAACGCGTATTTGGGCGAATTAGAGCGATGCACTTCCTTCAAAGATAAAATCCGCCAGCAACCAGAAAACGTAAATGCCGGACTTTTGACTTATCCTACGCTGATGGCTGCCGATATTCTTATCCACAGAGCCGACTTTGTGCCGGTTGGGAAAGATCAGGAGCAACACCTCGAAATGACTCGCACCTTCGGAAACAGATTTAACCGGATGTACAAACACGACTATTTCCCGGAGCCGCAAGCCTTTAATTTCGGGCGCGAATTGGTGAAAATCCCATCGCTTAACGGTGCCGGAAAAATGGGAAAATCGGAAGGAGATGACAGTACCATTTTCTTGACTGATGCACCAAAACAAATTGAGAAAAAAGTAAAACGTGCAGTAACCGATGCGGGTCCAACAGAACCAAACTCTGTAATGCCGGAGCCAATTGCCAATCTTTTCCAATTGATGAATGTGGTGTCCAAACCGGAAACAATCGAATTTTTCAGAGAAAAATACAACGATTGCAGCATTCGCTACGGTGATTTGAAAAAACAACTGGCGGAAGATATGATTACATTTGTGAATCCATTCCGCGAGCGAATTGAAGAAATAATGGCAGATGAAGTTTATCTGAACCGCGTTGCCGAAATGGGAAAAGAAAAAGCAAAAGCCAGTGCCGGAAAAACGATCCGCGAGGTGAGAGAAATTATCGGATTTAAGTCATTCTAATCCGAAATCAAGTTTTCTCAGTGCTGATTTGAAATAAATAAACCTAACAGACCTCAAAAATCTGTTAGGTTTTTTCTGTAAAATTACATCCGTAAGTGATGCTCAAAAATGTCACAAAATATCTTTTCAACACGAAATTTATAAAGAAACAAAAAAGCTGCCGAAAATAGGGCTTAACTCAATGATTTTTTGTAGCTTTGCATTCCGAAAAACAGACTTTTAGAAAGATGAAAAAAAAACAAATCAAACGGGCTTTAATATCTGTTTATCACAAAGATAAACTGGATTTGATTGTAAAAAAACTTCATGAAGAAGGAGTAAGTTTTCTCTCTACCGGCGGCACCAAGTCGTTTATCGAATCGCTTGGCTTTCCATGTGATGCGGTAGAAGATTTGACCTCATATCCTTCCATTTTGGGCGGAAGAGTAAAAACGCTTCATCCAAAAGTTTTCGGTGGAATTTTGGCTCGCAGAGAATTAGACGATGATAAAAATCAGTTGGCCGAATACGAAATTCCTGAAATTGATTTGGTTATCGTAGATTTGTATCCATTTGAAGAAACGGTGGCAATCGGAGCTGACGAAGCAAATGTGATTGAAAAAATTGATATTGGCGGAATTTCGCTGATTCGTGCAGCTGCCAAAAACTACAAAGATGTGGTTATCCTGGCTTCCAAAGCACAATATGCGCCATTTTTGGAATTAATTCAGCAAAACGGAGCTGAAACCACGTTGGAAGAGCGCCGCTGGTTTGCAAAAGAAGCTTTTGGTGTTTCATCGCACTATGATTCAGCTATTTTCAACTACTTTGATGGTGAGAATGCAAGTGCCTTCCGCGCTACTGCTGATACTTCCAAAGCACTCCGTTACGGAGAAAATCCGCATCAAAAAGGCTATTTCTTTGGAAAATTCAATGAAATGTTTGAGCAGCTTCACGGCAAAGAAATTTCTTACAATAACTTGCTTGACATTGATGCAGCGGTAAATCTTATCAACGATTTTGAAGACATCACATTTGCCATCCTGAAACACAACAATGCATGTGGATTGGCTTCACGTCCGGTGCTGAAAGATGCTTGGGAAGCGGCTTTGGCTGGTGATCCGGTTTCAGCTTTTGGTGGAGTGTTGATTACAAATGCTGTGGTGGACAAAGAAACGGCAGACGAAATCAACAAACTATTTTTTGAAGTAATCATTGCGCCGGATTATGATTTGGATGCACTTGAAGTACTTACACAAAAGAAAAATCGCATCATTTTGGTGCTTGAAAATAATAAAATTCCGGCTCGCCAATTCCGTTCGGCTTTGAATGGAGTTTTGGTGCAAGAGCGTGATACTTACATTGAAACGGCAGAAGAGCTGAAAAGCGTTACTGAAAAATCACCTTCGGAGCAAGAAGTGGAAGATATGCTTTTTGCCAATAAAATTGTGAAACATTCCAAATCCAACGCGATTGTTTTGGCAAGAAATAAACAGTTGATTGCAAGTGGAGTAGGGCAAACTTCGCGAGTAGATGCATTGAACCACGCCATTGAAAAAGCGCAATCTTTCGAGTTTGAATTGCAAGGAGCTGTGATGGCTTCGGATGCGTTTTTCCCATTCCCGGATTGTGTGGAAATAGCTGCCGATGCAGGAATTACCGCGGTTGTTCAGCCGGGCGGTTCGGTCAAAGACGAAGAAAGCATTGCCATGTGCAACGATAAAGGCATCAGCATGGTAACTACCGGAATTAGACACTTTAAGCATTAAGCCTAAAGGCAAATTATAAAATAAAACAAAACAAATAATAATGATTTCGATGCGAATTTTTTCGTCCATTTGAAATCAATAATCGAAAATTAAATATGGGACTTTTTTCATTTACACAAGAGATAGCCATGGACTTAGGTACGGCTAACACGATAATTATCCAGGATGATAAAATTGTAGTGGATGAGCCATCTGTAGTGGCACTTGACAAGCGAACCGACAAACTGATTGCTATCGGTGAAAAAGCGCGCCAAATGCAAGGTAAAGAAAATGAAGGAATTCGTACCGTTCGTCCGCTACGAGATGGTGTGATTGCTGATTTCTACGCTTGCGAGCTGATGATGCGCGGACTGATTAAGATGATCCCTTCCAAAAATCGTCTTTTCTCGCCTACGCTGAAAATCGTGGTTTGTATTCCATCCGGAAGTACAGAGGTAGAAATTCGTGCAGTTCGTGACTCGGCTGAGCACGCCGGCGGACGCGATATTTACATGATTTATGAACCAATGGCTGCTGCTATCGGTATCGGAATTGACGTGGAAGCACCATCGGGCTGTATGATTGTAGATATAGGTGGTGGAACTACCGAAATCGCCGTGATTTCTCTGGGCGGTATCGTGTCCAATAAATCTATCCGTATTGCCGGCGACGACCTTACTTCAGACATTATGGAGTACATGGGACGTATGCACAATGTTAAAGTGGGCGAGCGTACTGCCGAAATGATTAAAATTCACGTTGGAGCTGCATTGACTGACCTGGAAGATGCACCGGAAGATTACGTAGTTCACGGACCAAACCGTATGACTGCGCTACCAATGGAAGTGCCGGTTTCTTATCAGGAAATAGCACACTGTTTGGAAAAATCAGTTTCAAAAATCGAAGCTGCCGTACTGAGTGCATTGGAACAAACGCCGCCTGAACTATATGCCGATATTGTGAAACAAGGAATTTACTTGGCCGGTGGTGGAGCATTGCTTCGCGGGCTGGACAAACGCTTGACTGACAAGCTGAATATCAAATTTCACGTTGCGGAAGATCCGCTTCATGCTGTGGCTCGTGGTACCGGAATTGCATTGAAAAATGTAGATAAATATCCGTTCTTAATGAGATAATTTTTTATGAAGACGCACTGAAAGCGGTGCGTCTTTACTTTTTTTGATTTTCGATTTTTGTAGTCTTGATTTCAATCATTTCGGCTCAAAATCTTCATGTCTCGATTCTAAAGAAAGTCTTTCGTTTTGAAAAATCTGATTAATTTTCTTGTTCGCTATAGTGTTGTTTTCCTGTTTGTATTGCTGGAAATCATCGCGCTGGTGCTGATATCCCAAAACAAGGGTTATCAGAGGAGCATTTTGCTTTCTTCCACCAATGCTGTAGCCGGGAAAATGTACGAATCGAGCAATAAAATCGTAGAATTTTTCAAACTGAGCGAAGCAAATAAAAATCTGGCAGAAGAAAACACCCTACTTTCTAATCGAATTACCGAACTGGAAAATCAACTTTATTCCATCACCGATTCGTCCAGTTTTTCAGGCTGGAAAAACGCACGGATTTCACCCGAACGCGAATATAACTACATTTCTGCTAAGGTAATCCGCATCACTACGCACCAACTGCAAAACTACATAACGCTCAACAAAGGTTCCAACGACAGCATCAAACCCGATATGGGTGTGATTGGTGAAAATGGAATAGTGGGAATTGTAGAATCGGTTTCGCCGCACTTCTCGAAAGTCATTCCTATTCTTCACCCGAAATCAACCATCGTAACGAAGTTTAAGAAAAACAACTATTATGGGCCACTGGTTTGGGATGGAAAAGACTATCGCTATGCAAAATTGAACGATATTGCCCGGCACGTGAAGTTCAGCTTAGGCGATACGCTTGTAACAGGCGGTTTTAAGGCATTTCCCGAAGGAATAATGGTAGGTACGATAAACAATTACGACATCAAAGAAAGTGACCCTTACTACAATATTCAAGTGAAATTGGCCGTGGATTTCCGAACGCTCACGCACGTAAAAGTGATAAATTATCAGAATTACGAAGAGCAGACTGCGTTAGAAAATTCGGGAAATGAAGAAGAGAAAAAGAAATAAATTTTTCTCTGAAAATTAGAAAATGAACCAATAAAAGATAAAATGCAATTAGTTTTTCAAAATATATTACGCTTTATTCTGGTAGTGCTTGTGCAGGTTTTTGTACTCGACAATATCCAGTTTTTGGGCTATGTAAGCCCGATGCTATATATTTTGTTTATTTTATCGCTTCCGGTTCGTTTTCCGCGCGGAGGAGTTTTGTTGCTCGCATTTTTCATCGGATTGATCATTGATATGTTCAACAATACGATGGGAATTCATGCTTTTGCCACCGTATTTGCCGCATTTTTCCGCCGTCCGGCCATCAATCTTTCCGTTTCCACCGAAGAAATGGGAAATCCTACACCATCATTCCGCTCATTCGGAGTGAATGCATACATCAAGTATGTAATTATTGTTGTACTTTTGCATCATACGGTTCTGTTTTTGGTAGAGTCATTCTCATTTATGAATTTGACTTTATTAATCCCGAAAATTATCATCAGTTCCCTTGTTACAATTCTGCTCATCTTAGGAGTTAAGTCTTTTTTTAGGTAAATAAAATGATCAATGATAAGTTTCAAAAAAGAAGTTCTGTGGTAGCTGCTATCATGATAGCTATCGTTGTAATTTATATTTTGCGACTTTTCTCGCTTCAGATTTTAGAGGATAAATACAAAAAAGGTGCTGCCAGCAATGCCTTTCTGAACAAAACGATTTTCCCGCCGCGCGGTCTTATTTACGATCGAAATGACTCGCTGCTTGTGTATAATAAACCGGCCTACGACATTGCATTTATCAATCGTGAAATACAAAATTTGGATACTGTTTCATTTTGCCGTGACCTGAAAATTACATGTGAGTTTTTTGAGGAAAGAATGAAAGAGGTGAAAAACCGCGATAAAAATCCTTCTTATTCATCGCTTACGCCACAGATTTTTATGACGCAGCTTGAAATTCAGGATGTAGCTGCAGTGCAACAATCGATGTACAAATACACCGGATTTTATATCCAAACCCGAACGTTGCGCGAATACCGTTATCCTGCCGGAGGACACGTTTTGGGAAGCATTGGCGAAGTTACGCCAAAGATGATTGAGAATGATGACTACTACGATCCGGGCGACTATGCCGGTCGTGATGGGCTGGAAAATACCTACGAAAAAGCATTGCGAGGCGAAAAAGGAGTGGAAATTTTACTGCGTGATGCGCGCGGTCGTATCAAAGGAAAATACGAAGACGGTGCCAAAGACATTCCACCGAAAGCCGGAACGAACCTGAAAACGACGATTGATATTCAACTGCAAATGCTGGGAGAAAAATTGCTTTCCGGAAAAGTGGGCAGCGTGGTGGCTTTGGAACCAAAAACAGGCGAAATTCTGGCGATGGTTTCCAATCCGACCTTTAATCCGGCACTTTTGGTGGGAAGACAGCGATCCAAAAACTACAATATGCTGCTGAAAGATCCACTAAAACCGCTTTACAATCGGGCTACGCAGGCAACTTATTCGCCGGGTTCTACATTTAAAACTTTCCAGGCTTTAGTTGGTCTGGAATTGGGCGGAATTACACCCGGGACACGTTTTATATGTAATGGACGTGGTTCGTCACCTATTCGTTGTACACACTCGCACGGCTCATCTATTACTTTGCTTAATGCCATTGAACAGAGTTGTAATCCTTATTTTTGGCACACATTCCGCCAAACGGTAGAAAAGGGTGGCTATGGAAATAAGAATTCAAATTTCAAAAAATCTTACAACGCCTGGCGCGATTTGACGATGGCTTTTGGATTTGGAGCAAAGTTTGAAGAATCGGATATTTACCAGCAAAGTAGTGGAAATATTCCTTCTACCAAGTATTTTGATAGATCGTACGGAGAAACAGGATGGCGTGCACTCACAGTTCGTTCACTTTCTATCGGGCAAGGTGAAATTAATGTTACTCAACTGCAATTGGCTAATGCCACAGCCGTAATTGCCAACAAAGGATATTACATCACACCGCACCTAAATAAATCCGACAGTATGCTTATTCACAAACACGTATTGGATATCGACAAAGAATATTTTGATGTAGTAGATGAAGGAATGTGGCGTGTAAATGAATTTGGGACGGCACGGCATTATAAAGTTCCGGGCGTAGTAGTTTGCGGAAAAACCGGAACCGTACAAAATAACAAAGGTAAAGATCACGCGTTTTTTATCGGTTATGCACCGCGCGAAAATCCTCAGATTGTGATTGCCGTAATGGTAGAAAATGCTGGTTTTGGTTCTACATGGGCAGCACCGATTTCCAGTTTGATGATGGAACAATACCTGACGAAAAAGATGTCTCGCCCCGAAATGTTAGAGGAATATTCACGAAGAGTAATTAATCCGAATGCGAAGAGATACTAATTTAAAATACTCGCTTGACTGGACAGTAGTTGTTATCTACCTGTTTCTTGTTGTGTTTGGTTGGCTGAATATCTATGGCGCAAGCTATGATTTTGACCAATCGAGCATTTTCGATTTCAGCAATCGTGCCGGAAAGCAGTTTGTGTGGGTACTTACAGCCATTGGTTTGGCTGGAGTTATTCTGCTGCTCGATTCGAGGTTGTACAATTATTTCGCATACATTTTTTATGCATTCGTACTGCTCTTGCTCATTGCAACCATTTTCCTGGCTACAGATGTGAAAGGTTCGCGGTCGTGGCTGGTTTTTGGCCCAGTGAGTTTTCAGCCTGCCGAACTTGCCAAAACCGCAACAGCATTGGCTTTAGCCAAATTTATAAGTGCTTATAACTACAAGCTCAAAGGCTGGAAAGATTTAATTCCGCTGGCTGTCATTGTTTTTATACCGTTTGTACTTATCATTTTACAAAGAGAAACCGGAAGTGCACTCGTATTTATGGCGTTTTTGCTGATGTTTTATCGAGAAGGAATGAGCGGTTTGGTTTTGCTTTTGGGTGTGCTTGCAGTCGCTTTGTTTGTACTAGCAATTGGTTTTAGTGAAGTCCCGATACAGACTGATAGCGGTACTTTAGGAATGGTTTTAGCAATGGGATTGATACTTTTAATTCAGTTTGTCTATGCGTTTTTTATAAATTCTCATCGGAAAGAAGCCTTGTTTTTACTGCTTGGAGTTTTGGGAGTAGCATTGATTTCTTTTGTGCTGAATATTTGGCTACCAATTAATTACGACTACGTAGCAATCGGCGTAGTGTTTTTATCTGCTGTCTATTGGTTCATAATTGCTCGCTTTAAGCGTATTAAGAAATACATGCTGATTGTTTGGGTGTCGCTTGGAGCAATACTCTTCTCATTTTCAGCCGATTATTTATTTGATAAAGTGTTGGAACCGCACCAGCAAATCCGCATCAAAGTGCTTCTGAATATGGAAGAAGACCTGCGTGGTGCCGGATATAATGTCAACCAATCGAAAATTGCCATCGGTTCGGGTGGAATGTTTGGCAAAGGCTACTTGAACGGCACGCAAACCAAGCTTAAATACGTTCCGGAGCAAGACACAGACTTTATCTTTTGCACCGTAGGCGAGGAGTGGGGATTTTTGGGTTCAACTGCACTAATTTTAGTGTATCTGTTTCTTTTATTGAGAATAATCCGCATTGCAGAGCGGCAACGCGAAGTTTTTAATCGCGTGTATGGTTACAGCGTGGCAAGTATTTTCTTTTTCCACCTGATGATTAATATCGGGATGGTGATTGGTTTGATGCCCGTAATCGGAATTCCGTTGCCGTTTTTAAGTTATGGCGGTTCGTCCTTATGGAGTTTTACGCTGATGCTGTTTATTCTTCTGCGATTAGATGCGGCACGCAAACAAGTGTAGAAACTGATTTTCTACATATTCGCCACGCTAATTCCCGTGATTTTTTTATACAAATCCAAAGCGTACACATCCGTCATTCCTGAAATGTAATCCAAAATGGCTTGGGCTTTTCCGTAAATGCTTGGACTTTTAATGTCGTATTGTTGAGGAACGCGGTCGAGCAAGCGTGTTGAGTAACTCTTCGTCTGATTAAATACAGCTTCCATAAAAAATCCCATCAGCTCATTGATAATATGAAAACCAGCTAACTCAATATCCAGCACTTCCTGCGATTTGTAAATCTTTTTAAATGCCACGTCAGAGCAAAATTTGTACGCTGCAGCGGAGTTTTCAGAGATGTTTTTGATAAGTGAACCTTCAAAATCGCCTTCCATTATTTTAGCTTCATTTTCTAAGAATGCTCTGCTGCATTCACTTACTAACTGTCCGATAACTGACGAGCGAAGATAGGCAATCTGCTCGTTTACATCGCTCACAATGTCAATATTTTCCTTCACTTTCTTCAAGCGATTTTCGTCAAAAAACCGAAAATAAAGATCCATCGTATCGTCTGTAGTAAGAATTTTCAACTTGTGGGCATCTTCTATATCCATCACCTGATAGCAAATATCATCTGCGGCTTCTACCAGATAAACCAAAGGATGGCGAACGTATCGGTTCGGATTATTTTTTTGACGAGAAATGCCCATTTCATCGGCTATTTTGGTATAGAAATCCTGCTCTGATTGAAAAAATCCGAACTTTTGTTTCCGTGCGTCGGCGTGAATGGAGGCGTAGGGATATTTCACAATCGACGCCAATGTGCTGTAAGTAAGTACGAAACCACCCGGTCGTCTGCCATTGAATTGGTGCGTGAGCAGACGAAAGGCGTTGGCATTTCCATCAAAATGTGTAAAATCAGCCCATTCATTTTCACTCAATTCATTTCTCAGATCCTTTCCTTTGCCTTCGGAAAAATAGGTGGCAATGGCTTCTTCGCCCGAGTGTCCGAAAGGCGGATTTCCCAAGTCGTGTGCAAGGCAAGCCGCCGACACAATTGCCCCGATTTCATCGAGGTAATTGATGTTTTCAGAGCGATGAGCTTCAGCCACATTCATCCCAAGCGAACGTCCTACGCTCGCAACTTCCAAACTGTGCGTAAGTCGATTGTGAACAAATACGCTGCCCGGAAGCGGAAATACCTGCGTTTTGTTTTGTAAACGGCGAAAGGGAGCCGAAAAAATCAAGCGGTCATAATCACGTTGAAACTGATTTCGGTTATCACGCTTGCGGTCGTGAAAATTTTCCTGTCCAAGCCGTATCGGGGTAAGAAGTTGTTGCCAATTCATTGGTATATTGCTGATTATAAGATTATAAACTTTTTCTTTTTCGCCAAACTTGCAGCGAGTTTACCGCGTTTTGCCAAAGCACATAAGCACCCGGTCCAACAGATGCCAGCGGATTGAGGTAAATTTGCGCCATCCAAATAGCTAAAACCGTATTTTTCTGTCCCAAACCTTGTCCGCCTGCTACGGTGTCATCGTATTTTCGCCCAATTTTTCTTCCGAAATAAAATTGCAGTCCGCAGATTAAAAATGTAGCAATTGCCAGAAAAAACTCTGTTTGATAACTTTCGCTGCCTTGCAGGGAAATAAAATTGACCGTACGAGCCGTAACTATTATCAACGCAAACGTCCAGATGTAAAATGAAAGTCCTGCACGTTTTGCAACTTTATCAAGCGTTGTTGGTTTTATTTTTCGTAAAAAATAGGCAATTACCAAAGGTACAAAAAGTAAAAGGACAATTTGCTTGGCAATGCTTAAAAATGACACAAAAAACGGAACTTGCTGATATTCGCCAATATATGAAAAGAAAATCGGTGCACCGAGGATGATGGTCATATTGCTTAACAAACTGTATGTCATCAGGCTTTCTACGCTTCCGCCCAGCATTCCGGTGATTACCGGAGCCGAAGTTGCCGTTGGAGCCAGCACGCAAATCATAGCACCTTGCGCCAGAATTTCGTTGAATGGACGCAGTGCTAAATAAACCGCTACACTGCCGATTATCTGGATGGAAATGAGAATATAGTGCATTTTACTAAGCCTTATTTCGCTGAATTTCATTTTGCTGTACGTAAAAAACAGCATGATAAAAATCAGGTAAGGCGTCAAAAATGCCAACTTGCTCAACCAAGGATAAAATAAAATCCCAATTGTCATCGCAAGCGGCATCATATACGGTTTTAATACTTTTAGTACCATATTTTTAGCGGGATTTTTTATTCCCGATCAAACAACTAATTAACTAATTAACTATTTAACTTAATCTACTAATCAACAAATAACCAATCAAACTACTTTGGTATCGAATACTTTTTCAATTCGCTTCTGAGTTTTTTCGCGTTTCCATCGGTCACTTTGTCCATCCACGCCCAAAACTGCGGGCCGTGGTTCATCTCTTTGGTGTGGCAGAGTTCGTGCAAAATTACGTAGTCAATTAAATGTTGCGGCAAAATCAGCAGGAAAAGCGAAAGATTAATCGTCTTTTTGTGATTGCAACATCCCCAACGCGTTTTTGATGCTTGGATTTTCACTTCCGAAAAGGTGAAATTATACTTTTCTGCAAGAAATTGCACTCTGTCGGGAAGTACTCTTTTGGCTTCTTTTCTGAGAAAATAGCTGATACTTTTCCAAAAATAAGCTTGCGTATTTGCATCATTTACATCCAGAAAATTCGGATACTCAATACGTAAAACACCCGATTTCAACGATGAAAACAGGTTTTTTCTATCTGCTTTTGCTACTTCTACACGGAAAGTCAGCGTTTGCAGCGGATTGTTTTCCCGAATGGCGATAGAATTTCTGGCTGCCAGTTTTTGTTTACGAATAAGCTTTTCCCGAACCGAATTCAGAAATTCCAAGCCGTGTTTCACTGAATATCCACGCGGCAAAATGACTTCCAATCTTCCGGACAAAATTTTTATGCTCAAACGTCTTGCTCGCAGGCTTCGTTTGAAAACAATTTCGCCCAATTGGCTATCATTAATTTTTGAAATTGGCTCATTCATAATTTTCTGCAAAATTACTAAATATTTAATTCTAAGATGTCAAAATATTGCTGAAAGAATTAACTTTGCATAGCTGAAGCGAATTGGCCGTTAACCGTTGGTTGACAGCTTTTTGTTTTTTATAGACCAAAAAATTTTACAAAAATGCAAGACTGGACACAACGTACAGAATTACTTATCGGCAAAGATGGAGTGGAAAAATTGAAGAATTCATCCGTTCTCATCGTGGGTTTGGGCGGTGTAGGCGGTATGGCGGCGGAGATGATTTGCAGAGCCGGAGTGGGAAGCTTGACGCTGATTGACCGTGATACCGTTTCTGAGAGCAACATCAATCGTCAGCTAATTGCGCTCACTTCTACTGTCGGGCAAGCCAAAGCAGAGGTTCTTGCAGCTCGCTTACGTGATATAAATACCGAAGTAAAATTGAAAGTGATTTTTGATTGGCTGGATGAAAATAATATGCAGCAAATCGTTTCGCCGGATAAATTTGATTACGTAGTGGACTGTATCGATACGCTTTCGCCTAAAGTGCATTTGCTCAAAACCTGCGTTGAAATGGGAATACACGTAGTTTCGGCAATGGGAGCCGGTGCCAAAATGGATCCTACGAAAGTGAAAATTGACGATATTTCCAAAACGAATTACTGTGCATTGGCACGTGCCGTGCGACAAAGATTAGCAAAATTAGGCGTGAAAAATGGCATTCAGGTGGTTTATTCCACAGAAGAAGCAGAAAAAAGCAGCGTGATTGAAACCGATGAAAAATATAAAAAATCTACCACAGGCACTATATCTTATATGCCGGGACTTTTCGGACTTTTGCTGGCATCCATTGTCATAAGAGATTTAAGAAATGTAAAAAAAGGCGGTAATTAAATTTATTTATTTAACTTTACACAGTCATTTTAAAATTTATTTCAAAAATGACTTAGCCGTAAATTTATATGATAAAAGCACAAAATATTCATAAGTCGTTTGGTGAGCTTGAAGTGCTCAAAGGCGTTGATTTGACCGTTGAAAAGGGAGAAATTGTTTCCATCGTAGGGCCAAGCGGCGCCGGGAAAACTACGCTACTTCAGATAATCGGCACGCTGGATAAGCCAAACGCCGGAACTATCGTTGTGGATGGAGTGGATGTGAGTAAGCTGAGTGCCGACAAACTTTCGATTTTCAGAAATAAACACATCGGTTTTATTTTCCAGTTTCACCAGCTTTTACCCGAATTTACTGCACTTGAAAACGTTATTATCCCCGCTTTAATTGCCAAAACAGATACCAAAAAAGCGACCGACCGAGCAAAAGAACTGCTCGATTATCTGCAACTTTCTGACCGACTTACACACAAGCCATCCGAACTTTCCGGTGGCGAAAAACAGCGTGTGGCGGTGGCAAGAGCACTTATAAACAATCCTTCACTCATTCTTGCCGATGAACCTTCGGGAAGTTTGGACAGCCAAAATAAAATAGAACTTCACAAATTACTGTTTGACCTGCGTGAGAAATTCGGTCTTACGGAAGTCATTGTTACGCACGATGTGGAGCTTGCCAAACTTTGCGACCGAACGATAGAAATGAAGGATGGGAACATCTTACTTTGACTAAAACAAAATTATTCTATAAATCTTTTTACTTTAAAAAATCTATGAAAAAGTACCCAAAAATTGGAATTCGTCCCGTAATCGACGGACGTCAAGGCGGCGTAAGAGAAAGCCTTGAGGAAAAAACAATGAATTTGGCAAAAGCGGTTGCCGATCTTATCAGCAAAAATCTGAAAAATGGCGATGGAAGTCCGGTTGAGTGTGTGATTTCAGATACTACCATCGGTCGTGTGGGCGAAACTGCTGCTTGTGCAGAAAAATTTGAGCGTGAAGGAGTTGGCTCTACAATTACCGTAACCTCTTGCTGGTGCTACGGTTCAGAAACAATGGATATGAACCCGCATTACCCAAAAGCCGTTTGGGGTTTCAACGGAACTGAGCGTCCGGGAGCAGTTTATTTGGCAGCTGTTTTGGCAGCACACGCACAAAAAGGTCTTCCTGCATTCGGCATTTACGGTCGTGATGTACAGGATTTGAGCGATAATTCCATTCCGGAAGATGTGGCTGAAAAAATCCTGCGTTTTGCACGTGCAGCTCAAGCTGTAGCTACTATGCGTGGCAAATCTTACCTTTCAATCGGTAATGTTTCTATGGGAATTGCCGGCTCGTATGCCGATCACAGTTTCTTCCAAAAATACCTGGGCATTCGCAACGAGCAAGTAGAATCCGTTGAAATTCTTCGCCGTATGGAAGAAGGAATTTATGACCGAGATGAATTTGCTAAAGCAATGGCTTGGACAGAAAAATATTGCAAAGTTAACGAAGGCACCGACTTCAACCGCGAAGAAAAACAAAAAGACCGTGCAGGAAAAGATGCTGATTGGGAATTTGTAGTAAAAATGACTTTGATTATCCGCGACTTGATGACCGGAAATCAGAAACTGAAAGAACTTGGTTTCAAAGAAGAAGCAATTGGTCACAATGCTTTACTTGGTGGTTTCCAAGGTCAGCGTCAGTGGACAGACTTCAAACCAAACGGCGACTTCAGCGAAACAATTTTGAACTCATCTTTCGACTGGAACGGCATCAGAGAAGCATTCGTTTTCGCTACAGAAAATGATACTTTGAATGGCGCTTCAATGCTTTTCGGTCACTTATTAACCAATACTTCTCAAATTTTCTCAGATGTACGTACATTCTGGAGCCCTGCAGCCGTAAAACGCGTAACCGGAAAAGAACTTACCGGACTTGCCAAAAACGGAATTATTCACTTGATTAACTCTGGTGCAACAACATTGGATGGAACCGGACGTCAGGAAAAAGACGGAAAACCGGCCATGAAACCATTCTGGGAAATTAACGAAAAAGAAGTGGAAGACTGCTTGGCAGCAACTACCTGGGCACCTGCAAACCGCGATTATTTCCGCGGCGGCGGTTATTCTTCCAATTTCCTTTCAAAAGGTGGAATGCCTGTAACAATGACACGTTTGAACTTGGTGGACGGTCTTGGTCCGGTTCTTCAGATTGCTGAAGGTTGGACTTGCGATATTGATCCGGAAATCCACGAAACATTAAACGAGCGTACCGATAAAACTTGGCCTACAACTTGGTTTACGCCACGTTTGGATGAAACCAAAATCCCATTCAAAGACGTATATTCTGTAATGAATTACTGGGGTGCCAATCACGGAGCAATCAGCTACGGACACATTGGTCAGGATTTGATAACGTTGGCTTCTATTCTGCGTATTCCGGTTTCTATGCACAATGTGGAAGAAGATAAAATCTTCCGTCCGGCAGCTTGGAACGCATTTGGAATGGACAAAGAAGGTGCTGACTATCGTGCATGCAAAAACTTTGGTCCTATTTACAAATAATGATCTCGAAAGACAAAAAGCGGAGCAATTCCGTTTTTTGTCTTTTCGTTTTTTATATCTACTTAATCAATTTCTTTAATTCAAAATTCCAATAATTATGCTAAAGAATATTCCTAAAATTCTTTCTCCACAATTAGTGAAAACGCTGATGGAGATGGGACATGGAGATGAGATTGTAATAGCAGATGCTAATTTCCCGAGCTGCACCATTTCCAATAATGTAGTGCGAGCCGATGGACTTTCCGGAACCGAACTTCTGGAAGCGATCCTGCAACTTTTCCCGTTGGACACTTACGTGGAAAATCAAGTTTTCTTGATGGAAGTAGTTCCGGGCGATCATTACAAACCTGAAATTTGGGATAAATACAAAGCTATTTTGAAAAATTCCGGCGAGCAACACAACATTCGTTTTATCGAACGATTTGCATTCTACGACAGAGCAAAGGAATCTTTCGCAGTAATTGCTACCGGAGAAGAAGCCTTGTATGCTAATATTATTCTCAAAAAAGGAGTTGTAAAATAAAGTCAGATTTTTATTTGATTTCATAAATAAATCCCGGAAGATTTTTCGGGAAATTAAGTTGATGCTGAAATTCAGAATACCAAATTCATACCTCAAACACACACTAAAATGGAAAAAACTATTGCTTCAACGAAGGCGAAAGTAGTTGAAAGAAAGTACCTGTTTCCCTTTATTTTAATCACCAGTTTATTTGCGCTCTGGGGATTTGCCAATGACATCACAAATCCGATGGTTGCGGCATTTCAGACTATTATGGAAATTCCCGTAGCCGAAGCGGCTTTGGTGCAGTTTGCATTCTACGGCGGTTATAGTACAATGGCCATTCCGGCTGCATTATTTATCAGAAAATACAGTTATAAAAAAGGAATTTTGCTTGGTTTGTTGCTTTATGCTGTTGGAGCATTGCTATTTTGGCCTGCTGCAAACTTCGAAATGTTCTCATTTTTCCTTATTTCATTGTACATTCTGACCTTTGGTTTGGCGTTTCTTGAAACTACCGCTAATCCATATATCCTCTCGATGGGCGATCCTGAAACAGCTACCCGACGCCTGAATCTGGCACAATCATTCAATCCGATGGGGTCGCTTCTGGGCATGTTTGTAGCATCCAACTATGTGCTCACTTCGCTCCATTCAGAAGCACGCGACGGTGCCGGAAATCTGATATTCAACACATTGAGTGTGGCTGAAAAGGCAGTTATCCGTACACACGATTTGGCTACTATCCGAAATCCTTACGTAACTCTCGGCTTAGTGGTGCTGCTGATGTTTGTGATTATTGCTGTTGCAAAAATGCCTAGAACTCAGCTTGAAGACAAATACAATGACAATGCACGTGATTCAGCCAGACGCCTTATCCGCATTCCAAAATACCGGGAAGGTGTTGTGGCTCAGCTATTCTACGTAGCAGCACAGATCATGTGCTGGACTTTTATCATCCAATATGCCGAAAATATCGGAATTCCGAAAGCTGTTGGGCAGCGTTATAATATTCTGGCAATGTCCATTTTCCTTTCCAGCCGGTTTATCAGTACATATTTGATGAAATACTTCAAATCGAGCCTTATGCTTACCGTTTTTGCTGTTGGAGCTATGATTACCACTGCCGGAGTAATCTTTATTGGAGGAATGCCGGGACTTTATTGCTTGGTTGCCACATCCGCATTTATGTCGCTGATGTTCCCTACTATTTACGGAATTGCACTTCACGGATTAGGTAGTGATGCTACTTTGGGAGCTGCCGGATTGGTAATGGCTATTGTGGGTGGAGCATTGATGCCACCTATTCAAGGAGCAATTATCGATATGGGACAAGTAGCTTGGTTGCCTGCAGTAAATGCATCGTTTATTTTACCGTTTATCTGTTTTGCAGTAATATTTTGGTACGGCAGACGAGCGTTGAAGAGAAATTATTAATAAAAATTTTAGCTATAAAAGAAATAGAGACGTTGTTGGAGCGTCTCTATTTTTTGTATTTTTGTACCCCCGCCGGGAATCGAACCCGGATCAACAGTTTAGGAAACTGCGATTCTATCCATTGAACTACAGGGGCAATGTGAAAGTGCAAAATTACATTTTTTATCCGAAAAATGAAAGCTAAAAGGACAAAAGAGAATTTATGAGCAAGAAAAAGAAGTTTTACGTTGTTTGGGATGGTGTGGAGCCGGGAGTGTACGATGACTGGAAAACCTGCGAACGACAGATTAAGGGCTTTGAAGGGGCGAAGTATAAGTCGTTTGATTCGCTGGAAGAAGCGAACAAAGCTTACCAATCACCGTGGTATTCGTATATTGGTAAAAATGCTGAAAAAGCCAAAGCACCGAAAGATTACAGACAGCTTCCTAAATCAGAACAACCGATTTTAACAAGTATTGCTGTGGATGCGGCGTGCAGTGGAAATCCGGGCTTGATGGAATATCAAGGTGTGGATGTGAAAACCGGATTTCAGATTTTTCATATTGGGCCGTTGGAACAAGGCACGAACAATATCGGAGAATTTTTGGCAATTGTTCACGCGGTGGCTTCTTTTTACAAAACAAATCCAACTCTGCCGATTTATTCGGATAGTAAAACGGCCATTTCCTGGGTGAAAAACAAAAAAGCAAAAACCAAATTAGAGCCAAACGAAAAAAATACCGCCATTTTCGACCTTATTCAACGAGCCGAACGATGGTTGCACAACAACTCATTTACCAATCCAATCCTGAAATGGGACACCGAAAAATGGGGTGAAATTCCGGCGGATTTTGGAAGGAAGTAAAGTCTGAGTATCGCTTACTTAGACTTTTTCTTTATAAACGGCAATTCGCTTAATGGTAAGTCTTTTTTCACCACTACCACCATATAAATTCCCAAAAGTACCGTTTTCAACGCTATATTCAGTACCACGTAAGGCGTATTTATCAGCAGGCTGATGCCGAAAAGTGCCAATGCCAGCAGAATGTAAAATCCGATTTTTTTTAGATTATAATTGATAGGCATAAATTTTTGCCCAAAGAAGTAGGACAAAATCATAATCACGAAAAATCCGGCAAACGACGACCAAACCGATGCCCAATAGCTGTATTTCGGCACGAAAAGAATATTTCCTAGCAAAATAACGACCGTCCCGATAAATGAAAACCAAGCGCCGTAGTGATTTTTGTCGGTGAGTTTATACCAAATTGAAAGGTTAAAAAATATCCCTTGAAAAATATACGAAAAGAGAATAATCGGCAGTATCCCCAGTCCAATCCAGTATTTCGGCGCGATAAAATGCTTGATAATATCCATGTACATTACCACGGAAAGGAAAATCAAAAGCGCAAAAATCACGTAATATTTCATCGCCATCGAGTAGGCTGTTTTGCTGTCGGCGTCTTTATTTTTGGCAAATACAAACGGCTCGTAAGCATAGCGAAATGCCTGTGTGAACATCATTATCACCATTGCGATTTTTCCCACGGCACCGTAAATTCCTAACTGTTGCAATGCGTCGGTTCGCAAGAATTTGAACAGGATTTTATCTAAATTTTGATTGGCAATTCCGGCAATTCCCAAGAAAAGCAAGGGAAGCGAATATTTGAGGATTTGTTTGAGCAGTTTGCCGTCAAATTCAAATTTCGCCTGAATGATAAACGGTAATAAAAACAGCGTCTGAATGGCTGTGGCAATAAAATTGGATATAAAAATATAACCCACGCCGTAATCGGGATTGTAAAACCACGAAATGGTGTCGGGTGCCACTTCCATCAGCCAAGGACAAGCAATAAGGAAAAACAGATTGAAAGCGATGTTCAAGCCGATGTAGAGCAGTTTTAACCCGGCAAATGCAATCGGGCGTTTCTGAAAACGCAAGTATGCAAACGGAATAGATGCAAACGCGTCCATCGCCACGATTACGCCAAGCATCCAAATAAATTCCGATTGATTTTGGTAACCCAGAAAATTGGCAATCTGTTGGTGAAATAGTACGATGAGAGCAACGAAAATCAGCGATGACCCACCGATAGAAATCATTGTATTCCCGTAGATTTTTCGGTAGTTCTGCGGGTCTTTGTTGGCAAAACGGAAAAATCCTGTTTCCATTCCGTAGGTAAGAATGACGAGCAGAAGTGCCGTCCATGCGAAAAGATTGGTCACGATGCCGTAATCCGATATTTCAGCAAGTTTATATGTATATAGAGGCACCAGAAGCCAGTTCAGGAACTTCCCGACGATACTGCTCACTCCGTAAATGGCGGTGTCTTTCGCCAATGATTTCATTTCTTTTGCCATAAAGAATAGTATGCCAATTTGTTAATGTGTCAATGTGCCATTTCGCGTGCTATGTTTTGAATTTTCCAATTCGACAGACAAGAATGTCTGTCTTCCTGAAAGTGTACGAAAAGTCTCCCCTTTGGGGAGATTTAGAGGGGCTTTCAAAACAAACTTCCCATTTCACCGTTAAATTTCACTTTCCCTAAATGCTTGTATGCTAGTTCGGTAACTTCGCGTCCGCGTGGTGTCCGTTTCAGGAAACCTTCTTTGATCAAAAATGGTTCATACACTTCTTCCAATGTTCCCGGATCTTCGCTGAGCGCCGTGGCAATGGTTGTCAAGCCCACCGGACCGCCTTGGAATTTGTCGATAATCGTGTTCAAAATTTTATTATCCACTTCATCCAAACCGTGTTTGTCGATATTCAACGCTTCGAGTGCGTATTCGGCTATTTCAAGGTCGATTTTTCCCGTTCCTTTCACCTGCGCAAAATCCCGCACACGGCGTAGCAAAGCATTGGCAATTCGGGGCGTGCCGCGACTTCTCCCCGCAATTTCCGATGACGCCTTTCGCTCTATGGGTACATTCAGCAGATAAGCCGAACGCTCAATAATTCCGGTGAGAACGGCGGTATCATAATACTCAAAATGGCAATTAATACCAAATCGTGCTCGCAACGGTGAAGTAAGCAAACCACTTCTCGTAGTAGCACCAATCAGCGTAAACGGGTTCAATTCCAGCTGAATAGATCGTGCACTCGGTCCTTTGTCAATCATGATGTCAATCCGGTAATCTTCCATGGCAGAGTAAAGATACTCTTCTACAATGGGGCTTAATCGGTGAATTTCATCGATGAAAAGGACGTCATTTGGTTCCAAACTTGTAAGCAAACCTGCCAAATCGCCCGGTTTGTCCAGCACAGGACCTGATGTGACTTTGAAACCAACGTTTAGTTCATTGGCAATGATGTTGGAGAGAGTCGTCTTACCCAATCCGGGAGGGCCATGCAGCAGTACATGGTCCAGACTTTCGGTGCGCATACGGGCTGCAGCGACAAATATTTTCAGGTTTTCAACGATTTTCTCCTGCCCTTTGAAATCATGAAATGATAGCGGCCGAAGCGCATTTTCAAACTCCCGCTCGGTGTTTTGATTGTTTCGTATGTCGAATGGTTCTTCCATGTAAAAAGCCCCCTAATTGGCTTACGCCGAATGTTATTCCCCCCCCCCGAAGGGGGACATCCTGAGTATTAAGTTATATATAAAAGTTCAAAATTGAATTTTAAAAAAAAGATGAATTTATCACAAATAATTGTTTTTGCACTCACCAAAGTCCCCCTTCGGGGGATTTAGGGGGCCGTCAACTCCCTAAAAACTTCCTCCATTTTTCGTTCCACTGCTCGCATCATCAGTATTTTATTTCCTGTCGATACCGCGAAATCAAAAATCTCTTGTCGAATATTTTTTTCTGCTGAAATCCGGTACAGCTTCTTGTCCAAAGTTTCAGCCGATTTTATCGATTTTAACGGTATATTCTCCACTTCATCGGCAAACTCTACTTCAATGTGATATTCATTCGCCGTATTATCAGTCAGGCGCATCACATCCGGATAATCAGCGACGATTTCACCCTTGTTGATGATAATCACCCGGTTGCAGACGGCTTCAATTTCCTGCATGATGTGCGTACTGAAAAGCACTGTGCGGTCCTTGCCAATTTCCTTTATCAGATTACGTATTTCCACCAGCTGGTTCGGATCCAGTCCGGTAGTGGGTTCGTCGAGAATAAGCACTTTCGGATCGTGAATCAGTGCTTGAGCAAGCCCTACACGCTGTCGGAAACCTTTTGAAAGTTGTCCGATTTTTTTCTGAAATTCCCCTCGCAATCCCACCAAATCAATCAATTCATCCACACGCTTCTGCTTTTCCTTGCCAAGTTTGTACATTTCTGCCACAAAAAGCAAATATTCCTTCACGTACATATCCGTGTAAAGCGGATTTTGCTCCGGCAGATAACCGACGTTTCTTTTCGTTTCCATCGGCACATCTTTCACTTCTACGCCACAAATTTTAGCAGAGCCCTTCTCATAATCAAGCGAACCAGCTAAAATCCGCATCGTGGTCGTTTTTCCGGCACCGTTTGGACCCAAAAAGCCCACAATTTCCCCTTCAACAATCGAGAAACTGATGTCTTTCAGCACTTGTTGGGTGCCGTAAGATTTGGATATGTGAGAAAGAGTGATTGACATTGAAACCTCCTATTTCAAAGGAAAAATTAGTACACCTCTAAGTAAGTTGAGGGACAAATTTCTGCAAAACAGACAACAAAATATACCACAAAATTATCGGTGCAATGGCGTCCACTTGCAAGAAAATGATCAGCAAAAGACAAACACCCAAAAATATAAACTGCAACTTATTATCTTTCCATCCGAAGTTCTTGAATTTCAACGAAAACATGGGTATTTCCGATACCAAAAGGTACGAAAAAATTAATGTTACAATTATCAGCACAATGTAATTTTCAGAAAACCATCCTGCAAACGATACGGCAATTCCGCCCCAGAAAATGGCATTGGCAGGTGTGGGAAGTCCGATAAACGATGTAGTTTGGCGTGTGTCAATATTGAATTTTGCCAAGCGAAGTGCCGAAAAAACAGGAACTAAAAACGCCAGAAATGTGTAGTTCTGCACAACTCCGTTTGTCGAAAGCATTGAGAAAATCATTGCTCCGGGTACCAAACCGAAACTCACAACATCGGCCAAACTGTCCAATTCCTTACCCATTTCCGAGTAAGCATTCACGAGCCGAGCCACCATTCCGTCCATAAAGTCGAAGAATGCCGAAAGCATAATGGCGACCGTAGCACCTACAAAATTTCCCTGAAAAGCCAGCCACACACCACAACATCCCGAAAATAAATTCAGGCAGGTAATCGCGTTTGGCAGATGTTTTATTCCCCAAAACTGATTGGTCGGCTGTAAATCGTTGTTATTCTCCATATATAGTTGATTTATTTTCAGTTTTTTAAATCTGCGAAAATCAGTCAAATTAGTTTAATCAGCGTTCTAATCTTTACTATCCATCCAAATCGTAACCGGTCCATCATTAACCAATGCCACTTGCATATCCGCTCCAAATTCACCCGTTTTCACCGGCTTATTTAGCAGTTTTTCCACCGCTTCACAAAATTTCTCGTAGAGCGGAACAGAAATATCCGGCTTCGCCGCATCGATGTATGACGGACGATTGCCTTTACGTGTACGGGCGTGAAGCGTAAACTGACTTACTACCATTATTTCGCCTTTCACATCGAGCACCGACAAGTTCATCACTCCATTCTCATCGTTGAATATCCGCAAATTTACCAATTTTTGCGTTAAATACTCAATATCTTTCTCGTCATCCGCATTTTCAACGCCTAAAAGCACTAAAAGTCCCTGCCCTATTTCCGAAATTATTTTTCCCGAAATAGAAACTGATGCATTTGTAACACGTTGGATTAAAATTCTCATAAAAAAATGTCTGAACTCCCGAAATTATCGGGACAAGTTGTGATTTTAGATTGATTTGTATGATTATTAATGATCATTCTAAAACGGATATCCTATCGCTAAGTTAAACGCGTAATCATCTTTTGTCAACTTCGTACGCCAGCGTTCGGTGCGTGATAATGCTGGATTATGCAGTTTTATTCCTAAATCCACGCGCAGTACGAAAAATGAAAAATCCGCCCGCAATCCTGCTCCATACGCAACTCCCATTTGTCCCACAAAATCGGATAACTTGAAAACTCCGCCCGGCTGTGTATCGTAATTTCGGATTGTCCACACATTTCCCGCATCCAAAAACAAAGCTCCTTCCAATTTCCAAAAAAGTTTTGAGCGATATTCCATATTCAAATCCACTTTTATATCACCCATTTGCGTATTGTAATTTATGTATCCGCCGTTACTTTTGTACGTTCCGGGACCAAGTTGATAGGCTGTCCAGCCACGAACGCTATTGGCTCCGCCCGAAAAATAGCGTTTTTCAAATGGAATTAAATTGTTGTTTCCATAAGGAACCGCCACGCCTAAACCTGCGTGATACACTATCCGATTATTATTATCAAAAATCTGATGATGTGATAGACTGAAATCTGCTTTTACGTATTGAGCATATCGAATTCCAAAAATTTTATAAGAACCTTCGTCGTCTTTTTTAGAATTGAAAAGGTTATTTAATCCATAAAGTAAATTTCCGGCAGTTTCTACACCGTAGCTCAGCGAACTGTAATTCCGCAATGGTTGCCAAGGTCTAAAACCGCTGTAAGAGCCTTTATAGCCCGTACGCATGATCAAGTGATTTTGAAAATTGTACACAAAATAAGGGCTTGTACTCAAGTATTCGCGGTATTCGGGCGAAATGTACGGATAATAAACGTAGCTGATATTCAGCACATCAAAATTGTGTTTTACCTGCAATCGTTCGCTCCAATTATACTTAAAACCAACGCCGGTAATAATTCCTGTGTATTCCTTCGGGCGACGTCTGAAACTGTACGTTCCATTAATTTCGGTTGTAGCTCGAACGCGGCGTTTCAATTCTCGCGAAGCAAAAGGCAACAAAAATGTCGGGAATTTTAGCGCGACATCGCCTCCTAATTCATACGCGTGCTGGTCGCGGCCTTGGTATTCGTATGACGCTCGCCCTCTTAGCGAAAGCGTTTCAGAGCCTTTGAAAATATTGCAGTGACCGTAATTTATGTTTCCTCCCAAACCCCAATATCCGGCTGAATATGTGCCTTCTACGTCGGTTGACATGGACTGCAACTTGTTCGGTGTCAGCGTGATAAATGCATCCAACTCATCGTTTCCAATTTCTCTGAAACTAATATCCATGTAGCGAATAGCACTCAGCGAGTTGATGGAACTGTACGACCGCTCCACGGCACGATCGCTGTAAAGCTCGCCGGGAATGATGTGCGCGCTTTGCATTAAAACTGCCGGACGAATATTTCGCTCATTTTCGTAGGCAAATTTGTAGTTTTCAATTTCCAGCGTGTCCAGGTAAATTTTTTCCGATAAATTTTCCAGTGTTTTATCCGTTTGGCTGTAAAAATGAACTTTGCGGATTTTGTATTTTTGAAATGCTTTTTCGATGCTGATGGTGTCGCCGGCTTTTGGCTCATTTCTGACTTCCAATACCAAATCAGCCTGATGCGAATTCAATGTACTATCGGCAAAATATTCCAAATAATCTTTTGTGAAATTGAAATATCCAAGATTTCTAAAACGAGTTGTAATGCGGTCTCTTTCTTCGTTAAGCACATCGCTATCAAACAAATTTCCGGGTTTAATAAGGCTTCTGGTACTGTCAGCGGCAATTTGCAACAATTCCGGATGCACAATATTTACCGTGTAACCTCTGATTTTGTAAGGTGTATTTGCTTTAATAATATAGCTAACTTCAGCAATTTTTTCCTTTGGAATTTCCAGATTACTACTTACCTCAGCGTTCATATATCCGCGATTGTAGAAAAGTTTACCAATTTGTAATTCAGTAATCTTTGTTAGTTCGGGATTGTAAATTACAGGTTCTTCTCCAATTTTTTTCAGCCAGCGATTAAGCCATTTAGTGGTGTCAGTGCCTGATAAATTGTAAATTCCGAGTTGAGTTTTCAGCCAGGTTTGCCCCAAAACTTCTGAGTTTGGCAATTGACGTACGTATGATTTAATCTCGTCTTTAGGAATGGCTTTGGTGTCGGCATTTACGTTTACTTTGTTCAATAAATAATCATTTTCAGGGACATATTTGGTAGTATTGCAGGCCGCAGCCAGTAATAAAATCAGTACTATGGATAAATATTTACTAATTCGCATGCTGAAAATAACAGGATAATCTAAAAATCTTTGCAAATATACGCTTTATTCTCGTTTTCTTTGTTAGTTTTGTAGTGCAAAAAATGTTCAAATTCCTAAAAATGAATAAAGAAACGACTCTATGTTATCTAAAACGAAAATAAAATGGATTAATTCCCTGGAACGCAAAAAAAACAGAGATGAAGAAAGTGTTTTTGTAGCAGAAGGCGTAAAAATCGTTTCTGATTTGTTGCCGCACTTGAAATGTAGATACATTGCCGTTTCAGATAAAGATATTCTGGAAAAAATAGCAGAATATGCCGATGAAATCGATGAAATTTCGTCTGATGAATATAAGAAAATCAGCTTTCAGAAATCTCCGCAAGGAATTTTGGCTGTATTTGAAAAACCGAAATACGAAATTGATTTAGAAATAAAAGCTGATAATTTAGTATTGGCATTGGATGATATTCAAGATCCGGGAAATTTAGGCACAATTATTCGATTAGCGGATTGGTTTGGTATTTTGGATGTGTTTTGCTCCAAACATACGGCTGATGTTTTCAGCCCAAAAACCATTCAATCGACCATGGGGGCTATCGCGCGGGTTCGCGTACATTATGTGGATTTACCGAAATTTTTGGAAAAAATGAAAAACCAAATGCCGATTTACGGTACTTTTATGGAAGGGGAAAATATTTTTACTGAAAAACTGAGTAAAAATGGAATTATCGTGATGGGAAATGAAGGAAACGGCATTTCATCTGAAATAGAAAATGTCATCACAAATAAAATTTCAATTCCAAGCTTTGCTGAAAAAGGCGACACATCCGAATCCCTAAATGTCGGAATTGCAGCAGCGATAACTGTGGCGGAATTCAGGAGAAGAAAATGGAAAGTTTAATTCAAATAATGAAATAATATTATGGCTAAAAGAGGAAAATCCGGATGCTTTTTGTTTTTATTATTGATTGCAGTTGCGGTATTTGCGTATTTCACCAATCCAACAAAAGAAATGCATCAGCAAGCAGCAAAGGTGAAAGTTGAGAAAATATCAGAAAATTTGCTTGCAAAATATGGTTTACAAGAAGGTTTGCTTGGCAGTCTTGGAATGGAAATAACCGAACCTTTCGTTGCAGATTTGCTGGAAAAGCACGTCACATCGAAAAATTATTTTTTATTTTCCACCACGCAAGTGGAATGGGATAATCAAAGTCAGATTATTGGCCTAGGAGCGTTTAATAAAGTCTTTATTTCCAATAAAGTGGATGAAATTATCGAGCGCGAGATAAAAAAATACGTCAAAGAAAAAATCGAAAGCATCAAAATTCCGGGTGTAAATCTAAATGAAATACTTCAGGGTTTGGGTTTGTAGTTTTTATTCCAGATACAAATAATCATAGTGAATAAGCGGCTTTTGATTTTTCTTTCCGATTAATTGAGCCGCTTTTTCGCTGCTATATTGAGCCTTGCCAACGCCCAAAAAATCTCCCTTTTCATCGATGATTTTCACTATGTCGTCCTTTTCCCATTTTCCATTGATTTCTACCACACCAATCGGCAACAGGCTTACAGCTTTCTCTCCATAAAGTGCTTTTACAGCATTTTCGTTGATGATAAGTTCGCCTTTAGCAAAGCCATCGCTGTGAGCAATCCATTTTTTCACACTCGAAACTTCCGCTTTTTCTGCGATGAAATGGGTGAAAATAGCATCTTTTTTACTGTTGAAAAGGTCGGTTAGGATATTGTCTTTTTTGCCGTTGGCGATGTAAACCTCTATGCCTTCATCGGCGATTTTTCGAGCAATCGAAGTTTTTGTTTGCATGCCGCCTCGTCCGAATTTCGATTTTGTTTGTTGGATAAATACTGATAAATCGTCTGATTTACGTATTTCTCGGATTACTTCCGATGATTTATCTGCCGGATTTCCATTAAAAATCCCATCTACATTGCTTAAAATCACCAGCGCTTCCATTCCCATCATCGAAGCAATCATTCCCGAAAGTTCGTCGTTGTCCGTAAACATCAGCTCAGAAACAGATACGGCATCATTTTCATTGACAATCGGGATTACGCCGTTTTCGAGCATTACGCGCATACAGTTTCGCTGGTTCAGGTACTGATTTCGTCCGTCAAAGTTTGTTTTGGTAGTCAAAACCTGCCCAACGAAAATTCCGTGTTCCCGGAAAAGTTCCCAGTAATGATTGATTAGCTTGGCTTGTCCTACGGTAGAAAAAAGCTGTCGTTGCTCTACTACATCGAGTTTTTTGGAGGATTTCAGCACACTTCTTCCGGACGCCACAGCTCCCGAAGAAATCAAAATAATTTCTACGCCCGCTTTGTGAAGTTGCGTAATTTGGTCTGCCAAAGCCGACATTCGCGTAACATCCAGCGTGCCATCGGGTCGAGTGAGTACATTACTCCCGATTTTTACGGCAATTCGGCGATGTTTGAGTTCCATTTTTATGGCAATTCGTTGTAAACTATATTCGCTACTGTTGCTCCAACGGCATTCAGAGTGCTTTTATCAATGTTTTCCATTGTGTCATTTACCGTGTGCCAATAATGCCCAAATCCGGATACGGTATTTTGATCGTATTGAATAATGTCAATGGAAGGAATTCCGGCTATTTGGTTGATATAGACGTGATCATCAGTAATTCCACCGCCTTTTTGATTGATAAAAAAGTTACTAAAACCAAGATCAGCAGCTTTTTGCCAAACTTTATCAACCACGTATTTCGCATAATAATCTGAGATTTGCTCGCGATAGAATTTTGCATTTCTGGCACCGACCATATCCAATAAAATTCCGTATTTCGCTCTGTAGCCCGGTTTGTGTTTGTTGGCTGCCCAGTACTGACTACCGAGGCACCACGAATTTGCAGTTTCCTGGCTGCTCAAATCTTCCGGTGCACCGTAATCTTCCGCGTCAAAAAAGATAATATCTACGCCGACAGAAGGTTTTTGGATATTAAAAATTCGCGCCATTTCCAGTAAAACTCCCACGCCGCTTCCGCCGTCATTAGCTCCAAGTACTGCTTTTTTGTGATTGTCCGGATTGCTATCGTTATCGGCCCAAGGACGTGTATCCCAATGCGCAAAAAGCAAAATGCGTGTTTCGGCTTCGGGATTATACGATCCGATGATATTTTTTGCTTTTAAAATGGTTCCGTCAAATGCAGTTAAATCCGTTTTCTGCACGGTAACTTCCGCTCCGAAGTCTTTTAATTTTTGTTCCAAATAATTGGCACAAGCAGCGTGTTGCGGCGTGTTGGGAACTCTCGGACCAAAATCTACTTGCTTTTGGATGTAGAGGTATGCACTATCTGCAGAGAAAGTCGGATGTTGCACGGATGTGGTTTGAGTTGTTTTTTCGCTTTCATCGTTGTTAGCTGATTGGGTCGTTTTGGTACATGATGTAGCAAAAACAGCAAGCAGCGAAGTGGCTATGATAAATTGACGTAACATAATCTTATAATGTCTTGATTTGAAAAGCAAAGATACTACTTTTCAACAAAAAATACCCGAATATTGCTATCCGGGTATTTTTGAATATAGAATTTTTATGTTAGAATGTCCATTTTGCGCCAATAGTAGGGCTAACTTTCACTCCGGCCACAGTTCCGAAATTATTAGCTATTTCTACTTCTGAACCCAGCGAAAGATTTTTAGTTACATTATACCAAAGTTGCGGTTCGGTAAGAAAAACGAATTTTGTGTCCTTTGGTGTGGCTAAGTCTTCTCCATTTCCTTTGGTGTAATTGGTATTATCTTCTCTCCAAAAATCAGCAAATCCTGCGAAAGTCAACTTATTTTCAAAGAAATTCAGCGTCCACACACCTGTAAGTTGGAATGAAGCCGGATTTTTACCAGCAATGTATTTGTATAGGACTTTGAAATTCAGAAATTTTGTAAAATCTTCGCTGTGCCATCCATAATCCAATCCGGCCAAGTAAGCATTGTTAATTGGATATGCCTCATTACCAGCGACTAGTAATCCACCGTTATACTCAATTTGTGCGCTTAACGGGCTTTTCCCCAAAGTAAAACAACGTGCAATTTCCATATACGCCAGCGATGGATGTTTTTCTTTGCCCATGTTGTAGTCAAAATCCACAAACATAAATGTATTGCCCCAATTGTCGAGTTTGAACATTTCGAAAGTAGTTGTTACATAATTTCGATTTTTCCCCAAATCATAATGAACTTGCAGGTTTTGCGCCGATACAGATACGCAAAGCACCAAAAATAGCAGCGATAGACTTTTTCTCATTTTTTTAATTTTGTTGGTTATTTTTTTGCAAAGATATTTTAAAAAACTTTTACTGCCATAGTTTTGAGCTTGTTTTTTGAATTTCGATTGAATAAGTTTTTGTGATAAAATGACAAAATGTTAAAATTTTGACTTCTGAGAAATAATCAGATATTCAGATGTTTGTGGAGGATTTAGTGGTTTTGACTTATTTTTAAAATGGGATTTTAATACTTTTTTGTCAGAAAAGGCTCAAAAATAGGTTGTAAAACATATTTTTTTATTTGTTAATTAGTTTTATTTGTCGTTACTTTGCAAGCATTAGAAAACAACACAATCTTTTTTTATACCTTAAGAGATAACTAATACCTAATAGAGAGGGGCTTTGTGAAAAGTCCCTTTTTAGTTTTTAAATCCCATAATATTTTAATCTTATTTAAAATAGTTTTAAATAAGAGCTTTTTTTTCACTCTTTGATATAAATCAGTATTTTTGTAGTCATTTTTTATTAAAAATATCACATTTCTCAGTTTGTAAATAATCATTTAAAACATAAAAGCAATATGAGTTTTAATATCGTTGTTCTTGCCAAGCAAGTGCCTGATACGCATAATGTTGGCAAAGATGCGATGAAAGCCGATGGTACGGTAAACCGTGCTGCACTTCCAGCCATCTTCAATCCTGAAGATTTGAATGCATTGGAACAGGCGCTTCGCATCAAAGATAAACATCCCGGAACTACCGTGAGCCTGCTTTCCATGGGGCCGGTGCGTGCCGCTGAAATCCTGCGTGAAGGCCTTTACCGCGGTGCCGACAAAGGGTATTTGTTGAGTGGTCGTGAATTTGCCGGGTCGGATAGTTTGGCAACTTCTTACGCACTTTCGTGTGCCATCCGCCGGATGGGAAAAGTGGATATGATCATCTGCGGTCGCCAGGCAATTGATGGTGATACGGCACAGACAGGCCCGCAAGTGGCAGAAAAATTAGGTTTTCCACAGATTACATACGCCGAAGAAATTCTGGATGTAACCAAAGACAGCATTACCGTAAAACGCCGTGTAGAACGTGGTGTGGAAGTGCTGAAAGGTACTCTGCCGATGGTGGTTACCGTAAATGGAACCGCTGCATCCTGCCGTCCGCGCAATGCAAAACGCCTTATGAAATACAAATATGCAAAAACTGCTACCGAACGTCAGGCAAGTGGAACAGACTACATTGACGATGCTCATGCATATCTGATTTTGAACGAGTGGGGTGTAAATGACATCGAGCACGATCCGCAATGGCTTGGTCTGGGTGGCTCGCCTACCAAAGTGAAAGGAATTGAAAGCGTGGTATTTACTGCCAAAGAAAGCAAAAAACTCACCGCTGACGATGAGCAGATTGAAGAAATGATGAAAGAACTAATTGCTAACCATACCATTGGATAAAACAGAGGTGAGCGGTAAGCAGTAAGCGGCAAATTTTTAGCCTCGTTGACTTGTTTACCTGTTAACTCGTTTACTTATAAGAATATGAACAACTTAATAGTATATCTTGAAATAGAAGACGGCATCGTAGGTGATGTTAGTCTGGAACTGCTTACCAAAGGGCGCTCGCTCGCTGATGAGCTGAAATGCAAGCTGGAAGCGGTAGCCATTGGTTATCAATTGGATAAAATTGGCGAACAAGTGTTCCCATACGGCGTGGATGTCCTTTACCTGGCGGACGACAAACGTTTGTCGCCATACACCACGCTGCCTCACACATCGGTTTTGGTCAATCTTTTCAAAGAAGAAAAACCGCAAATAGCCTTTATGGGCGCTACATCGGTAGGTCGTGATTTAGGGCCGAGAGTTTCGTCTGCATTATATAGCGGACTTACTGCAGACTGTACTTCGCTGGAAATTGGAACATATGAAGATAAAAAAGCCGGAAAAAAATACGAAAATCTGCTGTATCAAATTCGTCCGGCATTCGGTGGAAACATCGTGGCAACTATCGTAAATCCGGATTGCCGTCCGCAGATGGCAACTGTTCGCGAAGGTGTGATGAAAAAAGAAATCCGTGATCCGAAGTACAAAGGAACAGTGAAAAAACTGGACGTATCAAAATACGTTTCCGACGAAGATTTCGTGATTGAGGTGATTGAACGCCACATGGAAAAATCGAAGCTGAACATCAAAGGCTCTCCCATCATCGTGGCAGGCGGCTACGGAATGGGAAGTGCCGAAAATTTCAAACTTCTTTACGATCTTGCGGATACGCTGGGCGGCGAAGTAGGTGCTTCACGCGCTGCGGTGGATGCAGGTTTTGCAGAGCATGAGCGTCAAATCGGTCAGACAGGCGTAACCGTTCGTCCAAAACTCTACATCGCTTGCGGAATTTCCGGTCAAATCCAGCACATTGCGGGAATGCAGGAAAGCTCCATGATCATCGCCATCAACAACGATCCGAACGCACCAATTAACGCCATTGCCGACTACGTTATCACCGGCAACGTGGAAGAAGTGGTGCCGAAAATGATTAAATATTATAAGAAGAATAGTAAGTAAGGAGATGGTAGTTGGTAGATAGGAGATGGAATGAGAAGCGTTTTCAAATAAAAAATTTAGAATTATGAGAACAAAAACAAATAATTTTGAAGATTTAGATGTTTGGAAAAATGCACACCAATTCGTACTCACGGTTTACAAGCTTACCAATCAATTTCCAAAGGAAGAACTGTTTGGCTTGACTTCGCAATTTCGTAGAGCAGCCATTTCTATTCCGGCAAATATTGCCGAAGGATACAAGAAACGTGGGATAAAAGACAAATTACGATTTTACAATATTTCCGAAGGCTCTGGTGAAGAATGCAGATATTATCTTATTTTATCAAAAGATCTGGGATATATTTCACTGGGTGATTTTGAGAAATATAACAGCTTGTTAACATCTGTATCCAAACAGTTATCTGCATATTCAAACGCTATTGAAAGAAACAGTAATCTTATTTGAATTTATCAATTTTTAATAAAAACAAGGCAGATTTGAGTTGTAAATGATGCTTGACTACCATCTACCAACTACCATCTACCAACTACAATAAAAAACATGAACTTTTACACAAACAATCCGGCGCTGAAATTTCAGCTTTCGCATCCGTTGATGCAGAAAATTGTTTCACTTCGTGAAAGAAATTTTTCGGAAAAAGATAAGTATGAATACGCACCTCAGGATTTTGAAGATGCGATAGACAACTACGATAAAGTGCTTGAAATTATTGGCGAAATCAGTGGCGAAACCATTGCGGCTAATGCCGAAAGCGTGGACAAAGAAGGTCCGCAGGTTATCAGCAGCCGTGTGAAATACGCTAAAGGTACGCAGGAAAACCACGAAGCGCTTGTGCAGGCCGGGGTGTACGGCATGTCGCTACCACGTGAATTTGGCGGACTGAATTTCGCCATGACGCCATACGTGATGAGCGGTGAAATTGTTTCCCGCGGCGATGCAGGCTTCGCTAATATCTGGGGCTTGCAGGACTGTGCCGAAACAATCGCTGAATTTGGAGACGATGAGGTAAAAGCAGAATTTCTTCCACGCGTAACGATGGGTGAAACCTGCTCGATGGACCTGACTGAACCCGATGCCGGTTCTGACCTACAGGCTGTGCAGCTCAAAGCGACCGAAAAAGACGGGAAGTGGTATCTGAATGGCGTAAAACGCTTTATTACCAACGGCGATGCACAGATTAAACTGGTGCTTGCCCGCTCAGAAGAAGGCACGAATGACGCTCGCGGACTTTCCTATTTCGTAGCAGACAATCAATTTGACCACACCATCAAAGTGCGTCGAATCGAAAATAAACTCGGTATCAAAGGCTCACCAACCTGCGAGCTTGTATTTACAAATACTCCTGCTAAATTGGTTGGTTCACGCCGTATGGGATTGATTAAGTACGTGATGTCACTGATGAACGGTGCTCGTTTGGGTGTTGGTGCTCAGTCGGTTGGTGTTTCGGAAGCTGCTTACCAAGAAGCAATTAATTACGCAAATG
>CAZCIU010000001.1:47864-112560 GCA_964498765.1 uncultured Paludibacter sp.
CAGTCGGTTGGTGTTTCGGAAGCTGCTTACCAAGAAGCAATTAATTACGCAAATGATAGAAAGCAATTCGGAAAAGCCATCATCGAATTTCCGGCAGTATATGAAATGCTGTCGTTGATGAAAGCAAAACTGGATGCTTCACGTGCATTGCTTTATGAAACTTGCCGTTACGTGGATTTGTACAAAGCTTACGAAGGCATTGAGCAAGAACGCAAACTTACGCCCGAAGAACGTGCCGAATACAAAGAATACAGCCGTTTGGCCGATGCATTTACACCGCTTGTGAAAATGTTTGCCAGCGAATACGCCAACCAAAATGCTTACGACAGCATTCAGGTGCACGGCGGTTCCGGATTTATGAAAGATTACGCTTGCGAACGCATCTACCGCGATGCTCGTATCCTGACTATTTACGAAGGAACTACGCAGTTGCAGGTGGTGGCGGCTATCCGCTACGTGACTACCGGCGCTTATCTGAAAAAAATCCGTGAATACGAACAAATGCCGATTAAACCAGAATTCCAAAACCTGCGCAAACGCCTGTTGAGTATGGCTACATTGCTCGAAACGGCTGTGGCTCGAGTGGATGAACTGAAAAATCAGGATTACCTGGACTTCCAGGCACGTCGCTTGGTGGAAATGGCTGGACATATCATTATGTGCTACTTGCTGATTTTGGATGCAAGCCGTGACGACAGCGACCTTTTCCGCAGATCAGCCGAAGTGTATCTGAACTACGCCGAAGTGGAAGTTCGCAAAAATGCTACGTTCATCAAACAATTTAATCCAGAAAATTTGGATACGTATAGAATGTAAGTCGATTTACGATTTACAATTTAATAATTTACGATTGAAATAAAACAGCTGTTAATGAGAATTTAACAGCTGTTTTTTAGCACATTATTTTTTAATATATCGTAAAAATCAAAATATTTCAAAGCAATTGTTTTGAAAAACGGAATAATTTTTGTATTTTTGTAGAAAGAAATCAAGCATGAGAATTGTTACATTTGCCGCGATAAGGAATTTTTACCTAAAACATTCGGATGCTGAAATGTCCTTGCGAGGTTGGTATGCGAAAACTAAAAACGCCGAATGGACAAGTTTCGGCGATATAAAGAAGACATTCAACAGTACTGATTACGTTGGTAAAGATAGGTTTGTTTTCGACATCAAAGGTAACAAATATCGATTAGTGGCTATTGTGGTATTTGCATCCAAAAAAGTTTATATCCGATTTATCGGCTCTCACGCGGAATACGATAAAATAGTTGACATTCAAAGCATTTGAAAATATGGCAATAAAAAACGAAATACAATATATGGCGGCTTGCAGCAGGATTGAAGAACTGTTGAAGGTTGTAAATAACGACACGCCTACTGACGACAAACAGTATCTGGAATTAGATATGATTTCTGATTTGGTGGCAGATTATGAAGAGAAGTATTTTCCTATTGAACCGATTGAGCCTTCTGAATTGATAAAACAAGCTATCGAAGAGAAAAATATGACCCAAAAGCAACTTGCCGAAGAACTAAATATCTCTACTTCACGAGTTAGCGATTATATAAACGGACGTAGTATGCCAACATTGAAAATGGCCGGAAAAATTTGTCAAATTTTGGGTATTTCACCTGATTTAATGTTGGGATTGGGCTGACATGATTTTATAAAATATCATAGCTACTCATTCAAATCACATTGAAATCACAGTTCAGACTGGTTCTTACATCTCAAAATCCTTCCCACAGGCATTGCAGTGATATTTCTGTTTTACATTGCCGAAGGCAGAGGATGAAAACAGACTTAAAATCATTATACCCACCACTTTAAGCATATTCTTTTTTGTTATTTGAGCTACATCGGCAGAATCGCAGGAAGTACAATGCACGCTTCGGTCATTCCCATTGATAAGCAAAAGTGCTTTTTCCGCATCGTCTTCATTTACCATTATTTGAATTCCACTTCCCATCGCACCGTTCATATTTGGATAAAGCGAAGTATAATTTTCATTGGAAATGAAGCTTTCAATTCCTTCGTTGGCAAGGTTGCCTTGAATTAGTTTGGCTTCTACGGCGTTGTTGCAGGATGTTAAGATTACGGTTTTCATAGATGTTCAGGTTTTAAATTGTATTACAAAAATAATAAAATTTCGGTAAAATGCAAATTCACTCTCGTAGTTTAAGGTTTAAATATTGTTTTAAAATACTTGAAACATAGTTAATTGCTTTGTATTTAATTGCTTTGTTAGTATATTTGCGCCTGATTTTGAGAAAAATCCATTCTCTTTTATTAATCTTAAATTATCAACATGAAAAAAATCAAGTATACTTTTCTCCTTGTGCTGTGCCTTGTAGGCTTCACTACTTTGCAAGCGCAAGAACAATTCAGCATGACAACCAAGCTCAATTCTGGGCAAGAGTTCTCATTTACAGTAAATTATGGTGTCGAGGTGGACGTTGACTGGGGAAATGGCCAGTGGACCAAACACACTTCGTACGGTGATCCGATTACAGGAACTTTGGCAGGCCAAGTGGTAACTGTGAAAGGTTTCGACATTACTTTGCTTGAATGTGCAGGTCAATCACTTACACAAATCGATCTTACCGACTTGCCAAATCTTGGCACTCTGATTTGTCCAAACAATGAGCTGACTTCACTCACCATTATTCCTACCAAAAAACTCAGAAAACTCAATGCAGCTAATAATCAGCTGACCAGCATAGCTATTGGAACAGTAAATACATTACAAGAGGTAGTTGTAAACAACAATCAATTGACTTCGCTAAGTATTTCATTTAATCGTTATTTGCAGTCTTTGATTTGTAATGACAACAAACTTACAAATTTGAGTTTAGGAACTTTGGTAAACATCAAAACTCTTTGGTGCCAAAATAACGAACTTACTACGCTTAACGTTTCACGCAGCACAGCGCTTGAAACATTGATGTGCCAAAACAACAAACTTACTACGCTTAACGTAACCGGATTAACTGCTTTGACAGATATTTGGTGTGATGGAAACTTGATGACTGACCTGGATTTGAGTACAAGCAGCGTACTTTCTTATGTTTCTGCTGATAACGGGAAACTTGAAAACCTAATATTCGGTGATGTATCTCAATTAACCGCTCTTTATCTGAATAACAACAGATTAGGTTATGCAGGTTTGGTTTCTACAGAAAATGTGGCTAACTATGTTTACAATCCACAAGATAGCTTGAGAATTCCTGCTTCATTTGACACAGAAACAGTTTTAGATCTTTCGGCACAGCTTTATACGGCTGACAGCGTAGAGACTAATGCAAGTTTCAAATGGTACGATGGAGAAAAATTATTGCTTGCTAATACCGATTATACAGAAGAGGCCGGTAAATTTAAATTCAATGCAAAACATGCTGAACTTCACGGAGAAATCAGCTCAAGTTTGTTTCCAAATTTGCCAACAATCCATACAACAATGGCGGTAGTACTTGCCGGAACAAGTGTAAATGACACGAAAGCAGACAATTCACTTTCAATTTCGGTAAGAGATGGAAAATTACTTATCCACTCACACGTAGAGCAACCGCTTCAAATCTTTAGTATGACAGGAGCCTTGGTTCGTTCATTTGACAGAATTTCCGGTCAGGTAGAACTTGAATTGCCACGCGGAACATACATTGTAAATCGCACAAAAATAATCCTTTAATCTAATCACAAAATTTTCACAAAAAAATGAATACGATAACAAAATATATTACATCCTTATTTGTCTTTCTGCTGGTAACTTCGAGTAGTCTGACAGCACAAGAAACCTACAAAGCTACTTTTCCACAAAACGGAAAAGCGCCGGCTATTTTGGTTTCATTTGATAATTTGATTGCCGGGTATTTAGACAGTTTGATTACAGTTGAGGTAGTTTCCAATGTAGATTTTACCATTACACCAAAGTCAGACTGGCTGAAAGTTGTACAGTTCAAAGACAATTTTTTATACCTAAAAACGACACAAAACGAAGCCGACGTTGAGCGCGTTGGAAGCATTGAAGTAGCAGAAGTAGGCGGTACAACTAAAAAAACGGTACAAATAACTCAGTCTAAAAACAACGCTGCGAGCTTTATCAAAGGCGACATAAAAATTAAAGTTTCAAGCGGAAGTGCTTCACAAGAGCAGCCGGGAGAAGGAATAGAAAAATCATTTGACGGAGATTACAATACAATTTACCACTCACCTTGGGGAGATGGAACTAAAATGCCTGTAACTCTGACTTATAATTTCACCAATGTTCCAAAAATTGATTACTTGGTTTACAATCCACGTAGATCTGGTGGGAATGGTAATTTTAATGACATTGAAGTTTACACAAAGAAAGAAGGTGATGCTGATTTCACTTTGTTTGGCACCTATAAACTTAACGGTTCTTCTACTCCATTCAGAATTGAATTCCCTGATGGTGGTCTGATTAATCCTACAAGCGTACGTTTTGTAGTAAAATCAGGTTCTGCCGGTTATGCAAGTTGCGCAGAAATGGACTTCTTTGCATTTAATGCAAGTAATTCATCTGTTTTTGATTTATTTGAAGATAAAATCTGTACTCGTCTGAAACCAGGCGTTACCGATGAGCAAATCGATAATCTAATAAATCCTTTTACCAAACGTTTGGCTCGTGCCTTGAAATCTGGCACTTACAATACAGAATTTAGAGTAAATGAATTTGAAGCATTCCCAACTATTGGCGAAACTTCCAGCTGGATGAAAACTTCCGGATATAATCAATTTGAAAATCCAACCGGGATTTTCTTTGAATCGGGTGATGAAATTGTCATTTTTGTGGACAATCCGGGAACAGAATCGGTTGCATTGCTTATTCGTAACCAAAACCCGGAAGAAAGCGGAAGTTCTACTTATTTCCTGAAAAATGGAATGAATAAAATCAAAGCTTCTAACCGCGGACAAGGTTATTTGAATTATTTCACCACAAATTGGGCTTCTGCTCCAAACGTGAAAGTTCACTTTGCATTTGCTACCGTTACAGGTTATTATGACCTTGAAAAATATAAAACTGCAGATGGTTATGACTTAGCTACTGCAAATTCTGAGTGGGAACGCATTCTGAAAGGTGCTATTTCTCCTATGTTTGACGTAGTAAGTAAAAGACACCACACATGCTACCCAACGGCTGGTTTCCGCAGACATCACCCAAGAGATGGAGCTAATTTCGCTTTGGCGCATGACTCTATCGTATATCGTTCTCATGAAATCATGGGTCTGATTAAATACAAAAATGAACCTAAAAACCGTCAATACACTCGTTCGGTTGCGAGCGGTATGTTTGCTGATGGTTATGGAGCAGGTATTCCAAACTGGACTTCATTCGGTTACATCAATGTTGCTAACTTGGATTGGTGGGGCGTAGGTCACGAACTTGGACACGTAAACCAAGTGCGTCCGGCTTTGAAATGGGTTTCTACAACGGAAGTTACCAATAATATTTATTCTGCTTATGTGCAGCACAAAGTTGGAAACAGTCCTTGGGTTCAGTCTTTGGGCGGAAAAGTATTCTATCGTCTGGAGCACGAATCGCACGGTGGTGACGACATCAGAAATGGTGCCGGAGGTCGTTTCAATGCTTACCTGAACTACGGAATCAAAGATGGCAACAGATGGCTGATGCAAGAAGGTCCTGACTACTTCGGTCAAGAACTTTTTGATGAACCAAAAAGAAGAAATTACGACCACTTCGTGAAATTGGCTCCACTTTGGAACCTGACGCTTTACTTTATGGAAGCCGGAGTTTATCCTGATTTCTGGGCTGATATTTTCGAAGCTGCACGCAAATTAGATGATAGAGAAATGTCAAATGGTGAACTTCAGATTAACTTTATGAAATCAGCTATGGATGCATCAAAATTGAACTTAACGCATTTCTTCGAGAAATCCGGAATGCTTCGTGATTACAATGTTTATCTGGAAGATTATTCTCCGGGTCAAATGACAATTACGAAAGCACAAGTGGATGAATTGAAAGCTTATGCTACAAAATATCCAAATCCAGAATCTCCTGTGATTTACTATATCAGTGCAATGAACTGGGAAACTTACAGAGATAAAGCTGATTTGGAAGTGATTTATAATGCTAATAGCACTACACGTGCAAGACTAACAACTTACCTTGCAGCAGATAAAAGAGTTAATGTGTTAAACGCAACAGTTAAAAACGCCGTTGCTTTTGAAACTTTCGATGCTGATGGAAAACTTGTAAGAATTACGATGAAAGGTTTCCGCAATCCAAGCAATACAAGTACTCAGGTGCTTTATCCTGCCGGATCGGCTCGTATCGATGCAATTGGTTGGGACGGAACTCGCAAAACAATCTATGATGTTCCGAATTAATTCGAATAAATGAATAAATAGAAAAAGGACAAATCCGCGTGGATTTGTCCTTTTTTATTACACTTATCTTTGTGTTATTTCAATGAAATTTTAGATGGTTTTACCATGTGCTTAGGATCAAGGATTTTGTCCAGTTCTTCTTTGGTAAGCAATTTTTTATCCAACACAAGCTGATATACACTTCCTCCCGTTTTCAAAGCCTCCTGAGCTACTTCGGTGCAGTTGGCGTAGCCTATAAACGGTTTTAATGCCGTAACAATGCCGATGGAATGTTCCACCGTGTGGCGGCAATGCTCAGCATTGGCAGTAATGCCTTCCACGCACTCTTCACGAAGCGTATTGCAAGCGCGCACAAGCCACCAGCAAGATTCGATGATACTTTGTACAAGAACAGGTTCCATCACGTTCAGCTCAAGCTGTGCTGCTTCTGAAGCCAAAGTTACAGTCAGGTCGTTTCCGATGATTTTGAAACAAACCTGATTTACCACTTCCGGAATTACCGGATTGACTTTTCCTGGCATAATGGAAGATCCCGGTTGCTTCGGTGGTAAGTTGATTTCTGATAATCCTGCGCGCGGACCGGAAGCCATCAGGCGTAGGTCGTTGCAGGTTTTGGAAAGGCGAACGGCAAGCATTTTCAACGAAGATGAATAAGCCACCATAGCCGATGTATCGTGAGTAGCAGCAATCAAATTACTTGCCAGCGTAATATCCCAACCGGTAATTTCTTTGATATGACGAGTACAAATTTCGGCGTAGCCCGGCTCTGCAGTAATTCCGGTTCCAATGGCAGTTGCGCCCATATTAATCACCAGGTATTCTTTGGCAACGCGGTTAAGACGCTTTAATTCACTTTGCATTGCATCCGCAAAAGCTCCAAATGACTGACCAAGTGTCATAGGCACTGCGTCCTGCAACTGTGTGCGACCCATTTTGATGATTTTATTGAATTCTTTTTCCTTCTTTTCAAAAGAAACAATCAACTTTTCAATGGACGTTTTCACCATTTCGTGAAGCATATACAGTCCAAGATGCATAGCTGTCGGGTAGGCATCGTTGGTAGATTGAGCCATATTAATGTGGTCATTCGGGTGGCAAAACTTATAGTCGCCACGCTCTTTTCCCATAATTTCCAGTGCCCGGTTCGCAATGACTTCATTGGCATTCATATTTACACTTGTGCCTGCACCGCCTTGTACCAGGTCGATAGGGAAATGTTCGTGATGTTTGCCGTCCATCAGCTCGCGACAAGCTTTGACTACCGCGTCTTTTACCTCGTCTGATATAAGTCCCAGTTCATGGTTAGCGAGAATAGCACCCATTTTCACAATTCCAAGTGCCTTAATCAGCGAAGGATAATCGGAAAGAAACTGACGGCTAATGTCAAAATTTTCAATGCAACGCAGCGTCTGAATGCCGAAAAGTGCTTCTACCGGAACTTCTTTATCACCCAAAAGGTCGTGTTCCAAACGAGTCTTGCCACTTGTCTCGAATTTGTAAGGTCTCATATTATTTGTATTTTTATGATTTCTTACAAAGTTACCAATAAGTTTTATATTTACTATGTGAAAGAGGGAAATAAAAGATGAGGGAGAATAGAAGAATTATGAAATACGGTAAATAGTTCTCACAAATAGATGGAAACTATAAATTTAAACAAGAACAAGCTAAATTGCATAATGCGATTTAGCTTGTTCCTTAAAGTGACCCCGACAGGATTCTAACCTGTAACCTTCTGATCCGTAGTCAGATGCTCTATACAGTTAAGCTACGGAGCCGTTTTTTGTCTTTTGGACTGCAAAGATACGGTAAAATTCTTATTTCACAAAAAAATATCAGTTTTTTATTCTAAAATATTTATTTGGATAAGAATAATGCCAAGTTTTTTTCATATTTCTCACTTAAGCTTCCCCTTTTACGCCAACACAAAATCCAGCTGCTTTTTATCCAGATTTGCTTTGGCAACTTTGATGGTTAGCTCATCACCGAGTTGATATTTCTTATTGTAGTGACGACCGATTAAGCAGTAATTTTTTTCGTCCATCACGTAGTAATCATCGTCCAAATCACGAATAGGAATCATTCCTTCGCACTTATTTTCAGTTAGTTCTACGTAAATTCCCCATTCGGTAATTCCGGAGATTACTCCATCGAAAGTCTGACCAACCCGATCGGCCATAAATTCCACTTGTTTGTATTTGATGGAAGCTCGTTCGGCGTTAGCAGCAACCTGCTCTCTTCCGGAACAATGCTCGCAAAGTTCCTCTGTATCCTTTTCATTCACACTTTTTCCACCGCTCAGGTATCTATCCAGCAATCGGTGAACCATCATATCCGGATAGCGGCGAATAGGCGATGTGAAGTGAGAATAATAATCAAAAGCCAGTCCGTAGTGTCCGATATTTTGAGTAGAATAAATGGCTTTTGCCATGGAGCGAACAGCCAGTGTTTCAATTAAATTCTGCTCTTTTTTGCCTTCTACTTCATCAAGTAACTTATTGATGGCTGATGAAATTTGGGTTTTCTTGCCGGATGATTTCAGATTGTAACCAAATTTCCGGATAAAAGCGGAGAAGTTTTCCAGTTTTTCCGGATCCGGCGTGTCGTGAATTCGGTAAACAAATGTCTTCGCTTTCTGTCCACGACCCGGTTTGCCGATATGTGTAGCAACCGTTTTGTTGGCCAGAAGCATAAATTCTTCAATCAATTTATTTGAGTCTTTCTGAATTTTGAAATAGACACTTAGCGGTTTGCCTTTCTCATCAATTTCAAATCGAACTTCCTCCCGATCAAAAGCAATAGCACCACTTCTGAAGCGTTTTTCACGCAGTTTTTTAGCCAGTTTATCCAGCATCAAAACTTCGTCTTTGAAATCACCTTCACCCGTTTCAATGATTGTCTGAGCTTCCTCGTACGTAAACCGGCGATCGCTGTTTGTTACCGTTTTTACAATGTCGTAATGTTTTACTTCAGCAAATTCATTCAACTGAAAAACAACCGAGTACGTCAGTTTATCCTCATTTGGTCGAAGCGAGCAAATGCCGTTGGAAAGATGTTCAGGCAGCATCGGGATGGTTCTGTCAACCAAATAAACCGATGTGGCGCGCGATTCGCCTTCTTTGTCGATAATCGTTCCTGGGCGCACATAATGCGTAACGTCTGCGATGTGCACGCCCACTTCCCAAAGCTCGTCATCCAACTTTCGAATGGAGAGCGCATCATCAAAGTCTTTCGCATCGTGCGGGTCAATGGTAAATGTGGTAATATCTCGCATATCACGGCGTTTTGCAACTTCCTGCGGTGTAATTCCCGCATCGATTTTGGCTGCTTCAGCTTCCACATTTTCCGGATATTTATAAGGCAATCCATATTCTGCCAAGATTGCGTGCATTTCAGCGTTATTATCGCCTTTGTCGCCGAAAATATCCACAACTTCGCCCACCGGACTTTTCATTGTGTGCTTCCATTCGGTGATTTTCACCAAAGCTTTCTGACCTGTTTTTCCGCCTTTCAGTTTTCCTTTCGGAATAAGAATATCGCTATTCAGCACCTTGCTGTTCACATTTAAGAATGCAAAATTCTCAGAAACTTCCAGCACGCCAACGAAAGTATCTTGCGCTCGTTGGAGAATTTCCACCACTTCGCCTTCCGGTTCGCGCCCTTTCCGACGAGCATAAAGGAATACTTTTACCTTGTCGTTGAGCATAGCGGTGCCAATTTTTCTTTCAGGAATAAAAATTTGCTCGCCTTCATCGTCCGGAATAACGTAGGATTTCACGCCCTGACGTTCAAATTTTCCGGTGATATAGCCACCTCGCGAATTGAGTTTGAATTTTCCTCGCGAAATTTCTGTCAGAAATTCGTCGTCTTTGAGCTGATAAAGCAGTTCGTTGATAAATACGCGTTGTGATTCGGAGTGAATCTCTAATTGGTTGGAAATCTGCTTGTAATTGTAGGTTTTTTCGGAGTTTTTACTGAAAATATCGGTGATATTTCTCAATAAATCATCTTTGCGGAGGCGTGTGCTTCCATTATTATCTCTTCTTCTTTTTCTCATATAGATGGTTTTTCTAAATTTCTTTAACTGTTTTATCTATACAAAATCACTGTTTTTCCATTAAACTTATATTCACGAAAACGACTTTGCTTAGCTATCCACAAATATACAACATTGAAATTACAATCTATGTTTCCTAAAATTAATTTTTGATTTTATTTTCAGTGAAAAAATATGTATTTTCGCAAATCTATAAAATAACGAAATGAAGAAAAACATTGCATTTATTGTAAATCCGGTTTCCGGCACAACTGCCAAGTGGAACGTAACAGAACTTATTCAGGAAAATCTGGATTTTTCTCATTTCGACGATTGCCGCATAGTGAATACCGAGCGCAAAGGACATGGCAGAGAGCTGACCAAACAGTTTGTGGATGAAGGTTTTGACATTGTTGTGGCGGTTGGTGGTGATGGAACGGTGAATGAAGTGGCAGGCGCATTGATCAATACCGACACGGTACTGGGAGTTATTTCTACCGGTTCGGGAAATGGCTTGGCGAGGCATTTGAAAATTCCGCTGAATTTTAAGCAAGCCATTGAGCATCTGAACTTTGCGGAAGCAATAAAAATGGATTATGGTTTGGTGAACGACGAGAAAACGTTTTTCTGTACCTGCGGATTTGGTTTTGATGCGTATGTGAGCGAGCTTTTCTCAAAAGGAACGAAACGTGGCTGGATGGGTTACATCGAAAAAATGGTTACCGGATATTTTAATTACGAACCGCAGCCGTACCGATTAGTGGGCGAAGATATTGATTTGAAAGGAAATGCTTTTGTAATTACGTTTGCCAATGCTTCGCAATGGGGCTACAACGCTTATATTGCGCCAAATGCCAGTATTCAGGACGGAATGATTGATATTTCTGTGATTACAAATATGCCGATTATCGCCATTCCAACCATTGCATTTCAGCTTTTTACCAAAACAATTCAGAAAGACAGGCTTTTAGTTACTACGTTAAGAACCAGCGAGATAACGCTATACAGAGATAAGCCCGGACTTTTTCACTTAGACGGCGATCCGTACGAACTTGGCGAAAAAATCCATATCAAAATGATACGTGATGGACTGAAAGTGATGGTGAAAAAGAGATTTTAAGCCGAAATTACCGGATTATTTTTTCGGTAGTTGCTCCACAGACAATAGCCTTCCGTTTTCAGGACTTACATACGCTTTGCTGTATTTATCCATCGTTTCGAATGGAATTGGAACCAAAACACCTAACTGCGGCAAAGTCAGTTTTTCTTCGTACAATGTTTTATTTCCATCGTCAAATTTCACATCTGCAGTCACCGGAATTACGGTGAAAACCTCAACATCTTTCTTTTTGGCTGGTTTTTCGGGAGTTTCTGTTTTTATTGGGGCGTATTTTATATTCAGATAATAAGGCACTCCGCTCAAATCATCAGCGTCCACTACGCCTTGCAATGACGAAAAACGGAATACAACTTTATCATTAACCGCTGAAGTAGGAGAGTAAATTACGGTTTGTGTCAGCGTTTTCACAATTGTTTTTCCTGTAAATAATTCGGTCAATTCCTTTTCCTGCGCTTCCATTTCATCCATTACGGCTTTAAGCGAAGCTCCATCAGTCGGCATATTTTCCACATCGCCAGAAAGTAAATCCACCCGATTTTCGCGAATGCGGTAGATTTGTTTAGCAGCTCCTTCGGCCATTTTTGCCACCGATCCGGCCAGCATATATTCTTCGTTAAGCGGAAGCAGTTTTTCTCTTTCCAGTTCCTCAGTACGCTCTATTCGCTCCCTGCGAATTTCCTTCACCACTTTTGCAGGAGGTACATTCACGCCGCAAAGCATACCTTCGTCATTTACTGTGATGTAGTTTGCCAGGGATTTTTTGTTTGGAATAATTTTATAAGTGCGCTCCGGATCACGAACTGTGCGCGGCTCGATAGAAATATCTTTCAGTCGGTAAAATTCCTTATCGGCAGTGATTACATCGGAAGTTGCCAAAAAACGCTCCGAATATTGATAAAAACTTCCCGGTTTTTCAGTCACAAGCTCCACAGTTACGTTGATTACGAATTCTGTTTTCGGAAGTGAATAAAAAAGTGTCGATTGCCCTTCAGTGACCGTTTGTGCGGTTGCCAAAAAAGGAAATATAATGGTCAGAATTAAAAATAATCGTTTCATTTTTTGTGTTTTTAAGGGGTGAAAACTTGACTAAAAACTAAAGTTTTTCAATAAGAAAAATCACTTTTATGCTTTCTTTTTACCTCTTGTAAAAGTCTTTTTCTTCTTACCAACCGTATCTGCCTGCGATGCAATAAGTTCACGACATTGCTCTTCGGTCAGCGTAGCTGCATCGGTTTTTTTCGGAATTTTATAGTTATTTTTCTCAAAAGCAATATAAGGTCCATATCGTCCGTTCAGTACCTGAATTTCGGCGTTTTCACCGAATATATTGATTACTTTATTTTTATCGGCCTCGCGTTTTTCTTCGATAATTTCGATCGCTCTTTCGGCAGAAATTTCCAGCGGATCTTCCGTTTTCGGGATGGAGTAGAATTTCCCATCGTGACGAATATAAGGTCCAAAACGTCCCACGGCCACAGTCATATCTTTTTCTTCAAACGCACCCAAATCTCTCGGAAGTTTGAATAATTCCAAAGCTTCTTCCAGCGAAATACTTTCGATGGATTGCGTTTTGCGAAGCGAAGCAAAAACCGGTTTTTCTTCCTCTTCGGAAGTTCCGATTTGCGCAATCGGACCAAAACGACCGATTTTCACCGAAATTTGTCTGCCTGATTTTGGATCAATTCCCAGCACGCGCTCACCAACCTGACGCTCTGAATTTTTAAGCGTATCCTCTACCACAGGATGGAATTTTTTGTAAAATTCGTCGATGGATTTATTCCATTTAACTTTTCCTTCGGCAATATTATCGAATTCTTTTTCCACTTTTGCGGTGAAATTATAATCCATAATATTAGGAAAATGATCCACCAAGAAGTCATTTACTACCAAACCTATATCTTCCGGGAATAATTTTGCTTTTTCGGCTCCGTAATTTTCGTTTTTCTGAGCAGCAGTGATTTTATTGCCTTTCAGTTTCAGTACGCTAAAACTGCGTTTCAATGCTGGACGATCTCCTTTTTCAACGTATTTTCTGTTTTGAATTGTAGAAATAGTTGGTGCATACGTGGACGGACGACCAATACCAAGTTCCTCTAACTTGCGAACCAAACTTGCCTCCGTATAGCGCGGCGGACGCTGTGTGAAACGCTCCTGAGCCAGAATTTCATTGGCAGTCAAGGCTTCGCCTTTTTTCATCGTTGGCAGCAATCCGCTTGTTTCAGCGTCTTGCTCATCATCTGTTGACTCCAAATAAACTTTCAAAAATCCATCAAAAATAATTACTTCTCCGGAAGCTACAAACTGAAGTTTACTGCCAGAAATATTGATGTAAATATTGGTTTTTTCCAATTCGGCATCGGCCATTTGCGAAGCGATGGTTCGTTTCCAAATCAACTCGTAAAGGCGTTTTTCCTGCGCTGTTCCTTCCACGGAATGCGCATTCATATACGTAGGGCGAATAGCTTCGTGAGCTTCCTGCGCACCTTTGGATTTGGTACTGAATTTTCGGATTTTCACGTATTTTTCTCCTGCCATGCTGATGATTTCGCTTTTGGCAGTATTGATGGCAAGGCTCGAAAGATTAACCGAATCGGTACGCATATAGGTGATTTTTCCCGATTCGTACAGTCGCTGTGCAACCATCATCGTTTGTGAAACGGAGAAACCAAGCTTACGAGCAGCTTCTTGTTGTAATGTAGATGTGGTAAATGGCGGTGCAGGTGATTTTTTTGCCGGTTTTTTCTCAATGCTGTCCACAGAAAACTGTGCATCTTTGCAAATTTCCAGGAATGCATTCGCTTCCTCTTTCGTTGCGAAACGCTGTGGAAGTTCGGCTTTTAGCTCTACCGCGGAGCCGTTTGCATCTTTTGAAGTGAAGATAGCTGAAACTTTGTACGAACTTTCAGCAACAAAATTATTGATTTCGCGTTCGCGCTCTACGATTAAGCGCACCGCAACCGACTGAACACGTCCTGCAGAAAGCGATGGACGAACTTTTCGCCAAAGAATAGGTGAAATTTCAAATCCAACAATCCGGTCTAATACGCGGCGAGCTTGCTGTGCATCAACCAAATCTAAATTAATATCACGCGGATTTTCTATTGCGTTGAGGATGGCGTCTTTGGTAATTTCGTGAAAAACAATCCGTTTTGTATTGTCTTTTTTCAGTTTCAATTCTTCCGCCAAGTGCCATGCAATGGCTTCTCCCTCGCGGTCCTCATCGGAAGCCAACCAAACAACCTCGGCTGCTTTTACGGCTTTTTTAAGCTCTGATACAATTTTCTTTTTTTCGGGAGAGACTTCGTATTGCGGTTCATAATTGTTCTCAAAGTCTATTCCAAGGCCTTTGTCGGACAAATCTCGGATGTGTCCCATACTCGACATCACTTCATAGTCTTTTCCAAGAAATTTCTCGATGGTTTTGGCTTTGGCAGGTGACTCAACAATTACTAAATTTTTTGACATAATTAGGATTGATTTTTGAAATTGGGTGCAAAATAACAAAAACAAATAGGTATCAACCAAATTTTCAGCGAATTATTTTTGATTTTTATGAATTCAAGCACTAATTTGGAGGCATTTTCAGAATGATCTTGTAATTGACACTCAGATTTTTTCTAAAAAAATAATGCAACACTCAAAGATGAATATCGCATTATTTGTCAATTTTATGGAAGAAAACTCTCTTAATCGTTTGTGATTTCAACCAATTCGTAACCGGTGTCATCAATCACTTGTTTGAGTTCTTCATCTGAAATTTCACGACTCATTTCAAGCTTAGCAGTGTGTTTTTTCAGATCTACTTTTGCATCAACGCCTTCCAGTTTATTCAGCGCTTTTTCTACTCGAGCCGCACAATGTCCGCAGCTCATTCCGCTTATTGTTAATGTTTTGTTCATTTTTTTATTTTGTAAAATCGTTTAATCAATAGTTTTTTTTCTTAATCTCAATGCGTTCAAAACTACAGTGACCGAACTCAGGCTCATCGCCAATGCAGCAAACATTGGGTTGAGTTTCCAGCCGAGCATGGTGTAAAACAAACCTGCCGCGATTGGAATTCCGATAACATTGTAGAAAAATGCCCAGAAAAGATTTTCTTTAATGTTTCGGATGGTGGCTTTACTGAGGCGAAGTCCTTTCACTACGTCCATGAGGTTGCTTTTCATCAGTACCACATCTGCCGATTCGATGGCTACGTCCGTGCCTGATCCGATGGCAAATCCTAAATCAGCTCGAGCCAATGCCGGTGCGTCGTTTATTCCGTCACCAACCATCGCAACTTTTCTTCCTTCGTTTTGCAGTTCTTGAATGACTTTATCTTTGTCTTGCGGCAAAACTTCTGCTATCACACGGTCAAAACCGATTTTCTCCTGAATGGCTTGCGCTGTTCTGTGATTATCGCCTGTGAGCATGATTGTGGTCATTCCCATAGTTTTCAGCGTATTGATTGCTTCGCTGCTCGTCGATTTCATCACATCGGCAACTCCAATTACGCCTAGCACATTCTCATCGTCCGAAACGAAAAGTGCCGTTTTTCCTTGTTGAAGTAGTTTGAAAAGAAAATCTTCAACCGGTTCAATGTCGATATTTTCAGAAATATAGGCTTTATTTCCTACTTTATATAATTCTCCGTTAATTATGCCGGAAATCCCTTTTCCGGGAACGGAATTAAATTTACTTACCGGATAAAGTTCGAGTTTTTGTTCTTCTGCTTTTGCGAGAATAGCTTTTGAAATAGGATGTTCAGAGTATTTTTCCAAAGAAGCAGAAATTCTGAGCATTTCGTTTTCATCCAAATAGTGCAAACTTTCCACATCGGTAACTTCCGGTTTTCCTTCGGTAATTGTTCCTGTTTTGTCAAAAACAAGCGTATCAATTTTTCCAGCTATTTCTAAAGCTTCAGCCGATTTGAATAAAATGCCATTTTCAGCGCCACGTCCGGTTCCTACCATAATAGCAACCGGCGTAGCCAGTCCAAGCGCGCACGGGCAAGAGATAATCAGCACTGCAATTCCTATAGATAAAGCAAATTCAAGCGGATAGCCTAAAAGTAACCAAACGGCAGTTGCAACAAGAGCGATGGCGATGACTATCGGTACAAAAATGCGGCTGATCTGATCGGCAAGGCGAGATATTGGAGCTTTAGAAGATGTGGCTTCTTCCAAAAGTTGGATAATTTGTGAAAGCGTGGTATCTTTTCCAACTTTCGTGGCTCGAAATGTGAAAAATCCCGTTTTATTTACGCTTGCCGAAATAACTTGGTCGCCGTTTTGTTTGAAAACAGGAATACTTTCGCCTGTAATCGCAGATTCATCCACTGAACTGAAACCTTCTTCCACAATGCCGTCCACCGGAATTTTCTGTCCTGGACGAATGCTAACTAAATCATTCAAAACTACATCGTCCACAGGGATTTCCAGTTCTTCACCGTTTCTAACGACCGTTGCAGTTTGTGGAGCAGAATCGATTAGTTTGGTCAATGCATCTGAGGTTTGACGTTTTGAGCGAGCTTCAAAATATTTTCCCAGCGTAATTAATGTCAGAATTGTTGCTCCAGATTCAAAGAATAAATCGTGTTTATATCTATGTACAAGCTCTACATTCCCATCTCCGAGACCGACTGCTATGCGATAAATTGCAAAAATTCCATACAACAAAGCAGCCATTGAGCCGATTGCTACAAGCGAATCCATCGTAGGTGAAAGTTGCCTTAATGCTCTAAATCCATTGATAAAAAACTTTCTGTTGACAAAATAGATAGGCAGAGCCAGTATCAACTGAGCTAAAGCAAAAATCAATGTGTTTTTATAGCCAGAAAGAAAAGCCGGAATTGGCAAACCAGCCATCGGACCCATAGCAATGTATAGCAGCGGAATCAAAAATGCAAACGAAATGATAACTCGTTTTTTGAGTTCTTCCTGTTCTTTAGCAGCGTAATCAATTTTTGGTGCGGAAATTTGATTGGATTGTGGTTTTAAGAATGCATCGTAGCCGGCATCCTGCACAGAATCGATGATATTGTCCGATGAAAGCGATTGCTCTTCAAACTCCACAGACATACTGTTGGTAAGCAGATTTACATTCACATCTACTACGCCATCCAGTTTTCTGACACTTTTCTCCACGTGTGCTACGCAGGCAGAGCAGGTCATACCGGTAATATCAAATTTTTCAGTTTTCATATTTATATAGTATGATAAAAACAGAATTTGGTGAGGATTAGTTCGATAAATTTAAATGAAAACGTATAAATGAAACAAATAAACATATAAAAAATCAGTGCGGATAGGAAAAAATGTGAGGAAAAAAGGGAAGAGTTTTTTAGTAAGAAATGGTGTAAAAAAAAAAGAAAGGTAGCCACGCCTGACTACCAATCCTTTAACCTTAAATCTAATACTATGAAAAAATCACGTTGCAAATATAACTGTCGTCAAGTGAGAATCCAAATAATTTGATTAAAATATTCGCTTGATTAACTTTATTTAACTTTAGTGTGTACGTAAACAATCAAAAATGACTATATTGAGAGATTGTTAAACGAGAAAACGAATAAATCAGTAGAGTTTGAATGTTAATTTTAAGATTACAAATATTCGATTTGTTTTTAATCTCTAGAAAATTTCAAAGAATTTATTTAAATTAGTAACAAAATAGTTGAAAAAACTGTGAATATTAAAGCAATATGTAAATTGAAATGAAAAAGAGCGCCTGATTTTGATTGATCAGGCGCTCTTGAAATCTATTTAATCAAATTAATTTTTGATTATTCGGATATTTTCTGTGCTTCCATTCGTTTTTACTCGAAGAATATACACTCCGGATTTCAGATTAGAAAGGTTCATTTCTTTTTGAAGTCCGTTTGCTTTATCTTGAAGCATCAGTTTTCCATTCATATCAAATACAGAAACGCTTTGTAATTCATCATTTTGTGACGAAATATTCACTTGATTCCTTACCGGATTTGGATAAACTGAGATCGCAGATTTAGCATCTGTTGATGACAGCCCGGTTATGCTAATTACAATTTCTTGACTTAATGGCGCTGGAGTGGTAAATGAATTTTCAGATTTTGGCAATGCCCAAACGCCTAATCGTTCTGATGAATTGGAAATTACGTAAATATTACCTGCTCTGTCAAATGCAAGTCCGGCAGTATTATTGCCCATTGCAGGTTTGATTGCATACTTCTGAACCAAACTTGGAACGCCGGTTTCCGAGAAGGTAATATCGTAGATTTTCACTTCATCGCGGCTTCCCATTGCCAATCTTGTACCATCTTCAGTTACCGCCATACCACCGGTATATGAATTTCCAATCAAAGTTGGAGTTTTTCCGGAGTTAAAATCTACCATTCCGGTGGAGTTTACGTGAACTAACGACGGAACTCCCGGCGCATCTGTGTCTCTGTATTGTGAAATCCACCAACCGCCTTTGCTGTCCGGTGCAATGGTTGAATTGAAGTTCCATTGCAGGTTGCCGTTAAGTCCGTCGTCATAAACTACTGCTGAAGGAGCTGCATCCCAAGGAGATTCTAAGTTGCCAATATTATACTGTAAAATATTTCCGGTATTTACTGCTGTTTCATCCACATATTTCGAGTCGAAAGTGAATAGTTTGGTTTCTTCGCCTGTTCCCAAAACATAGCTGTGTGGAATGGTTCCATGCACATTTACGCCATTATTGCTAACTAAGCCTGAAGTTCTTATCGTTGTTTGACTGAAAACTGGTTTGAAAGCAGCCTCTGGATGAGCAGGATCCATAATCCAAACACCTGAATTAGCATTGCTGAAGTCAGAAATATATACTTTACCATCAGGAGCAACACTTAATCGCATTGGACTTCCGGCTTCAGTTGACCAACTTACAGCTCCTGCATAAGGTTCTTCTCCTTGATTTGTCACATCTTCCATTGCAGAGTTCAAAATATAAACTCCATCTTTTGTAGAACGGTTTGTTACTTTTCCGGCTACAGTTTCACTGGCGTATATTCTGCCAAAATACGGACTTTCGAATGAATTGTCAATTGCGACGCCTCTTGGAGAATAGAATTGAAGTTGTGTCCAGCCGTTATTCGTGTACTTGTAAGGTCTGTTAACAGGAGTAGAATTTACATTTACAGACCAAGTATATTTTCCTTCTGGTAAATCGGAATATTGTATTTCTACAGAATTCTGTCCTTTGCTTAGTCCGGACAAAGGAATTGTTTTTACTATTCCATTAGCATTTGAAATGTCAACCTGACCGCTTGTTACGCTGTCATTCAGTGTAAAGTTCAATTTGAATCTATAATCAAAATTTTCTATTCGAAGCTCAGAAGCAAACACATTTGCATTGGAAGAAGCGATGGATTTGTAACGCTGAACACCTTGTTTTTCTGCCAATACAATTAATTCCATATCGTAGCCTTTAGCAAACCCAGTTGCAAACATATATGGTGCAGGAGTTTCTCCAAGTCCTTTTTCCGGCAAGAATTCCGATACTTTTTTGGCTTTGTCCAATCCGTCGGTAATGTCGAATAATGTAACTCCAACCGAAGAATTATCAGCATTTCCATTTGGCGCAGCCATGTAAACGTGATTTGCACTTCTGAAAAAATTGCTTCCGCTGGCACTTGGCTGAAGTTCGTATCCTGACTTTTCAGCAAATGATGATTTTAAAATCAATGGAGATCTGTCAGCAGCCGACCAATCAAATTTATAATCTGCAGGAAGTATTTTTTCACCATCTACGATAAAGTGATCCGGTCCGCTTGGAGAGATAGTAAATTTAAATTTCTGACCCCAAATGGCTTCTGTATATGCCGCCGCATCAAGCATATAGCGATAACCAAGCTGAACATTATCCTCATAAAGTAAGCCGACGATGCGAATGGTCTTTGCAGAACCTGCATTTACAGAAGGAACATATATATTGTGTTTCCATCTGGAGCCGGACACAGCGAAAGTTTCACCCATAACTCCATTCGACCAGTTTCCTTGATATTGAGTTTGGAAAAGTACGCGTGGCGCATCATCATCATTATCCCAAGTATAAACCTTGAAATATCTGCCTTTGGTTTCAGGAAGTGAAATTGTGTCTTTATTACAAGCCAATAAATATCCATCGGCTGTAAAGTTAATGTCACTCAGAATTTTTACTCCACCAGAAACGCCTGTAATGTCCATTTCTTTGATGTGTTCAAATGTGGATGCATTCACTATGTGAATTTTTGGCTCTTCGGTAAGAACATATATTTTTTCATTTTTGAATACAACTTTTCGTATTTCTGCACCATTCAGCCAGTCCGGATTTGCTTCTTTTATTAATTCAAAATCATAGCTATTCATCGGGATTACGCCAGCATCCTGAACGGGATTTGGATAATCTGGTGGAATTTCCTTGTATAATGGAAGATCCGGATTGAACAGCATTATTTTCATGGCGGTTTCAGTAGCAGCTGTTACGTTTACAACAGTGTCTTTCGCTTGATGATCTTTCGCTGTAAAACGAAGTTTGTATTTTCCCGGAGATAAATCATGAAATGCGTAAATACCATTGTACAATGTGTCTATTACGTAATTATTCAGTGAATCTCCGGCTTCGTTCATCAGTTTTACCTGCGCGCTATTTAGAGGCAACCATTGATCATCTGTTGCAGCTTTATAAACGTAATTCGGATGATTTAAGCGCTGATCTTTTCCTTTTACCCAACCCGAAATAATTCCTGTTGTAGGTAAATCGGCTTGGAAATAATTACAGAAATATCTGTAGAAACGTTCTGCTTCCAGCCTGCGATAATCCTCATTCAGGAGTCGGTGTGTTTCTGGTTTATAATCATGGAAAGAGCCTTCAGATAAAAATCCAGGAACTGTCAACGGACGCAAAACTCCTAATCCTGAAGTGTTATTATAGAATGAAAAATCACCACGGATATTCGTTGAAGTAGTGTAGTGTGTCCAAATCGTGAGTGGATTTTTGATAAGTTCGGTCCATGCAGCTTGTGCTTGCGGCAAACTTTGCTCTACGGTAGGAGCATTGTCGCTTCCGTGATAAAGTAACAACAAGTAATTCGTACCTGCATTTACACCGATTGCATTACTATGTATGGAAAGGAAAGCATCCACATTATTAGCATTTGCTTCTTCTGCAATTTCAGAAAGCGGACGGTCGTCTTCGTCTCTGTTTTGTGTGCGAGACATAATTACTGTTGCGTTGGCTTCTGTTAATCGATCTCTAAGCGCCAAACCTTTTCGTAGATTGGTCCAGGATTCCCAAAATCCCAGCGTATCGCCCAAAGCGTAGGGAACAGTAAGAACATTTCTGTCATTTGCACCATCATATCCACCATGTCCGGGATTGATGTAAATTTTCAAGCCAATCAGGTCTTCTGAGAAAATGGACGTGGAAACCAGTAAACTGATCAGTAAAATATATAGTTTTTTCATGGCAGCAAATTATTTAAGTTCAACATTAGCAATATATATTTCACCTTTTTCGGTATTAAAAGCAATCTTGCTTCCATTTTTCGATGCAGTAGGATACATGGCATTTACGCCCTGCGGAGTTTCCAGTCTTTTCTTCGTTTTTCCATCTGCTGAAACAATGAGAACGGTAGAAGAAATTAATTTTTCACCATCATCGATATCGTCCATTCCAACCAGGAAATTGTTTCCTGCCCATTTTGGAGCACTTAGTTTTCCAAGTGATTTTACATTTCTGCCATCAATGCCGCAAACAAAGCTTCCTTTTCCTGCAACAGTATAAACAATTCGTTTTCCATCAGGAGAAATGGAAGACCAGAAATAGCTTGCATCTTTACCATTTGGAAGGATTTCTTTCCGGTTTCCATTCGTGTAAAGTACCATTTTTCGGTTCTCAATGGTGATGAGGCGTTGTGTAGTTTTGCTTTGTGTAGGAGCTTTCATCATTTGCTTGCCTTGAACGTAAGCAGGCTGAGAATTGATAAATTCTCCTGTGATAGCTTCACGTGTGGGATTGACCAGCACTTTCTTTTCGCCGGATTGTAAGTTTTGAGTGATTAGCGAATTGTGACGTCGATTTTGTACAAGATTTACTTTTTTGTAAAGTACAGAAGTACCATCGTCGCTGATTTGAACGCCGTAACCGGCGCCGGGATCGTTGTTAAGAGTTTTTATACTCTTATCATTCAGGTTCATTTGCACCAAGCCCTGATAGTTGGCTTTGGTCATCAGTAGGTAATCAGAATTTGGGCTTATGGAAGGATAGAAAAAGCCCCCTTTTTCTGTTTCTTTAAGTTTTTCTAATGATAAAACTTTCACTTGCTGAGCTATCCCCAGCTGAGCAAAGCATAGGAAAAATAGTAATAGTTTCTTCATGAGGTCATTATACTTTAAGTGGTTAATAAAATGTCAAAGAAGTCAGAAAATAATTTGATTGCAAATTACAAAATAATAGAATGAGAGACATTTTTTTTTGAGATTATTAAGCATAATTATAGTTGAAAGAGGTCAACTTATCAAAATTGCGAAAAATTCTTATTATTGTGACTTTTTGATATTAAAATGAGTAGTAAATATTCAAATGTTAAGTTCTTTTGAAGTCTTATTCATTATTTATGAAATTGAAAAGGTGAATTTCTGTCTGCATTGTCTGAATAAAATGAAATGAGATGTTACATTTTGTTGATTTTAGAGTTAATATTAATAAAGAAGAAAATTAATCATAATAGTTAACATTTTGTAGTTCAAATCCGTTCTTTATGTGAATAAAGGGCGGATTTTTTTCATTATTATACTTTAGATTACCATGACAGAAATAAAATTAAAACGAATTTATGACGAAAAAGAAGCTTCGGATGGCTTCAGAGTGCTTGCAGATAGACTTTGGCCGAGAGGAATCAGTAAAGAAAGTGCGTCAATAGATTTATGGGAAAAAGCTATTACGCCAAGTAATGATTTACGAAAATGGTATCACGCACACTCCGATAAATTCGAAGAATTTTTTCAGAAATATACGATGGAACTTGCTGAAATTCCTGAAACTGAAGTATTTATTAAGCTCATTTTATCAAAGCAAAAAGTTTCACTTCTTACTGCTGCAAAGGATGTTTCAAGAAGTCATCTTGCAGTTTTGAGAATTTATCTTGAAAAGAAAAACGTCTAATTGAATTGATATTCTCGATAATCATCATCAGAAAGTTGATTTTATGCGATAAAATCAGCTTTTTTTAATCTAAAACCTAAAAATATTTTAAGATTTAATATTTTCTTTCTATCTTTCGAATTCAAAATAAACCTAGACATTTGCTTTAATTTATCGTTATCGTATGAAAAAAATAATTCCACTTTTTTTGCTGATATTTGTGTTTTCGTCCTGCGATTTTGTGAACACAAAGTACCAACAATTTGTAAAAGGAGAAGCACCGCAAGGCATTGATACAATCATTGTTGAAGGGTCTATTGACACGCTGGCTTTGACGTTGGATGCGCTGCGGAAAAAACGTATTCCAAACGGCTACCAAATCGTTGATGATATCAAAACTGAAATTCTATTTTATACAGGCTTCTCGATGGGCGATGTAGGGCTTTATCACTTTAAGAACGCAGCCGGCGATGAATATGTGTTTAATGGGAATGATACGAATTTTATTTTGGAAGTAAAATCCAAAAATCCAACGAAAGAAAATGGAGGTTTAGATCCAAATCCACGTTATTTGAATAAGGAATTTCGGGTGGTTTGGCGGAAAATTCAGCTGATTGGTAATCCAAGAAATGAAGCGGAATTTTACAATCAAGAATTGGATCAGATTATTTATTTGCAAGAGCAAGTTAGATTTCCAAGTCGAAATCTTTGATAAAACGAGATAAAATACAAAACGCAAATCGCACATTAAATGATAATGTGCGATTTGCGTTTTTTTGTTTTCAGAAATTTGGATGTCTATACTCCAACTTTTTCTTCTCGTCCAAATTCCATCAAATAAGCTTTGATAAAATCTTCTATTTTGCCGTCCATCACGCCGTTTACGTCAGAAGTTTGGTAGTTGGTGCGGTGGTCTTTTACGCGGCGGTCGTCAAAAACGTAACTGCGAATTTGTGAACCCCACTCAATTTTTTTCTTTCCGGCTTCTACTTTGGCTTGTGCTTCGCGGCGTTTTTCAAGCTCAATTTCATATAATTGCGAACGAAGCAAACGCAAGGCATTCTCACGGTTTCCGGTTTGTGAGCGACTTTCCGTATTTTCAATCACAATTTCTTTTTCTTCGCCGTTGCGGTCGTCAATGTATTTGTAGTGAAGGCGAACACCCGTTTCTACTTTATTTACGTTCTGACCACCGGCACCGCTCGAACGGAAAGTGTCCCAGCTTAGGTTAGCCGGATTTACCTCTATTGAAATCGTGTCGTCCACCAGCGGACTTACAAATACCGATGCAAACGATGTCATTCGTTTTCCCTGTGCATTGAATGGCGAAACTCGCACCAAACGATGCACGCCGTTCTCGCTTTTCAGATAGCCGTAAGCCATTTCGGTTTCGGTCTGCAAAGTTACAGTTTTAATGCCTGCCTCGTCGCCGGCCTGGTAGTTGGTCACTTCGCTTTTGTAGCCTTGCCGCTCGCAGTAGCGCTGATACATTCTGAAAAGCATATCAGCCCAGTCCTGCGCTTCGGTTCCGCCGGCTCCTGCCACAATTTTTATCACGGCACCGAGCTGGTCTTCTTCGTTGGAAAGCATATTTTTCATTTCAATAGCTTCCAGCAGCTCCATCACGTGGATATAGGCGGCATCGACTTCCTCTTCGGTTACGGCCTCTTCTTTGTAAAAGTCATAAGCAAATTGCAGTTCGTCAGCCGCGCCTTTAACCTCATTGTAGCCTTCCACCCAGCGTTTCAGGTCTTTCACTTTTTTCATTTGTACTTCGGCAGCTTTCGGGTCGTCCCAAAATCCGGGAACCTGCGTTCGAAGTTCCTCTTCTTCTATTTGGATCAGCTTAGCATCGACGTCAAAGATACCTCCTCAACGCAGCCTCGCGCTCCAACACTTCTTTTAGTTGGTCTGTTGTAATCATTTATTTTGTAGATAGTAGATGGTAGATGGAAGTTTAGCTTAAAAACATAGAAAGTCTTCCAAGTACCATCTCTTGATAATTATATTTTGCTTTTTTTCAACCCCTTTATAACCGCATTGGTAAATCCGTTGGCTTCCATTTCGTTAAGTCCTTGAATGGTAATGCCGCCGGGCGTGGTTACTTTGTCGATTTCGGCTTCGGGATGCGATTGGTTTGTTTCCAAAAGTTTCACCGCACCTTTCAGCGTCTGCATCACCACTTCTTTGGCATCGTTTGGGTAAATGCCCATTTCTACGCCGCCTTCCATCGCAGCACGGATGTAGCGGAATGCGTACGCGATACCGCAGGACGAGAGCGACATATACGCATTCAGAAGTTTCTCGTTATCAACATAAAACACCTTGCCGAGTTCGCCGAAAATGGAAGTAATCTCATCGATTTGCGCCTTGTTTGCATGCACGGAAGTGATTGTAGAAACGCTTTCCAATACCTCAATTGCCGTGTTCGGGATTATTCTGAATAAAACAGCTTTTTCATCGAAAAGTTCTTTCAGTTTTTCAAAATCCACGCCGGCAGCTATCGAAACGAGTATTTGTTTCTGATAATCTATCTTTTGTGCGATTTCATCGGCAATTTTCTCCACCAACCAAGGCTTTACAGCAAGAATTATAATGTTGGCATCTTTGATAGCTTCTGTGTTTGAAGTTGTTGTTTCCCAAAAAGCGTATTCAGATTTCAAAGAATTAATTACTTGCAAAGAGGCATCACTGATTGTAATATTTTCAGGCGAAATTAACTTTCCTTTCCTCAATCCACGCGCAATGGCGCCGCCCATATTTCCGGCTCCAATAATGGCAATTTTCGACATTATTCTGCTCCTTTCTTTTTCGGTTGTGAGAAGCGGTCGGCTTCCAAAATTGGCAGATTAGCTTCCGTTGGAACGTAAATAGTTTCGGCGTTTCCGTCGTTTAAGCTCTGTATCCAAAGGTAACGCAGGTAATTTTCATTTTCGTTCAAGCTTTCGCCAATGATTTTGTTGGCTTGTGCCACACCTTTTGCGCGCTCTACTTCCGCTTCTGCTTCAAAAACGGCAGCTTCTTTCTTGGCTTTGGCTTCTTGAATGCGAATTTGACGGTTTTGCTCGGCACGGCTTAGCTCAGCCTTTCCGGTCATTTCTTGCTGCCAAACATTGTAAACCGGTACGCCAAAAAGCAGAATTAATGCGATGACGACTATTCCGCCAAGTGTCAGCAGAATGTGTGAAAGTTTAAGTTGGTTGTTCATATTTTTTAAATTAGAAGCCTGCCAGCCGCAGGCGGGTTAGAAATCAGAAATTAGAAAACACGAAAAATTAAAATGTTAACATCAAATTGAATTTTATTCCCCATTTTTTGATGTCAGGTTTGTCCAAATCGGACAGTCGCCAGATGGACTGAATGGACGCTACACCCAATAAATTACAAAAACCAAGGCTAACTTCCGAGTAAGGCTGCGTGAATTTTCCCGAAGGGGAAGGAATATCCATCAACGATGCGTGTCCGTTTCCAAGCGTGGCATAAGCCATTTTGAATGACGCTATTTCTCTTAAATTCAGGTGTTTGATTAGCGGAATGTTATTGAAAATAATTCCGTTTGTGATTAATTCTGAAAATAATGTGGCGTAGGTATCGGCAATGTATTCCCGGTTGTTCATCATCGAAAACTCAAATCGGTTGTATGCTCCGCCGCTTTTTCCTTGCAGGAATTTCAGCATCGGGTAAGGCACATCGCCAATGATCTTTCCGGCTTCCAACATATATCGCCATTCACCCAAAACAAACTGTCCACGCTGCAACATTGTGCCGGAAAATTTTCCATAATTCCCCCTTTCATCGGCAAATTTGTACTGTCCACCTTCAAGCGTGGCGTAAATAATGGGTTTGTCCGACTTGATGTAAAGTCGCTGAAAATGCTCGTCGATGACACGTTCGCCAAATGAAAATCGGGTAGTAACCGAGAAATTTCTGTCCTGCAAACTGGCGATCTCGCTTCCATTTTGCGTGAACGGCAATAGCTCATTGGGCAGATAAGTGGTGTTTCGGAAAATCCATTTTGTTTCAATGTCCGGCGTCCAGTCATTATACAAAAACGCTGTAAATTCGCGTCTTTGGCTCATTCTGTCCTGCGCTTTAAAAGAAAAAATGGTTGTAATAATATTTTCATCGCCCGTAGCCAGCGGATCTTCCCGCCAAAGGAAATTGTTGTAATCATAATCAATTCGGCGATAATCGTCCAGGTATTTCGCTCCCAAAATCACTCGCGAATTGTCAATCGGCAGTTTCCATTGTGCTTCACCGCTGTATTTCACCATTTTATTCTTAAAACCATACGCCACGTGTCCACCCAGCATAAAATTTTTCCAAAGATGTTCGTTGGTGCGAATGGGCAGTGCAAGTCGGAAGCCTTCCGGTTTGGTCAGTCGTGCCACATTAACAATTTGCCCAATGTCAAAAATCCAGGCACGCATATAGCCTGTAAGTGCAGCGTCAGCTATGTAACTTGCCACTTTGTAAAGTGGTGTTTGCTGCATTGCAGCCATTTTGGTTTCGATTTCTTGTTGCGAAAAAGCCGAATTAGCAAACGAATCGGCACGAATAACGAGTTTTCCATCCGGCGTATAATCGGAACTACGGCTTATCATAAGTTCAGGCGACTTCGTATTTGCTTCTTTCAGCAATTCGTAAGTCATATCCCACGCCGAATTTTCACGTTTTGGTATCCAATAATTTCCTGCCGGCTCGTAAGATTGCTTCAAACGCAGATTGTGAATATAATTCAAATTAGCTTGTCGAGGTAGTTCGGCATTAATATAAGTCAGCGCGTAAGTCGCGGAATCTATTTTCAATTCGCCGTTAAAAGCGAGGTTTTTGGTGTTTTTACTTCTGAAATGTAACAGATATTCTTTGCCTGCATCAGTTTTTGTGCTGTCCACCAAATAGTAGCGGTAGTAAGTTTTGCTGATATTTGCCAGCGGACTAATCATGCTTTTGCCAAGAACCGGAACAGAATTATTGTAAAAATTCATTTCCGCGTCCAGCCCTTTTAGTAAGCCTGAAATTGTTTTTTCGGCCGTTTCAGATGTATTAAATGTATTTTTACTTAGTTGGGTTTTCGTTTTGTCGTTCTGATTGTAGGTAGATTCTTCCATATAAAGTGGAACTAAAAGTGCTGAATCCGATGTGCTTAGATTTCCGGTTTTGAACTGTTCGAAAATCCGATTATTTTCCCATCGCGAATCTCTTTTGCTCAGAAAAACTACGCTTTGTTCGTTGCTTTTCAAGTTAGCTCGCACATTATTTTTCTTCCGATTTTCACGGACTTTTTTCATCAAATCGTTGGCGGGATTTGCGCCGGGCGTAACGAAAATTTCACCTAACATATTCTCTTTTTCAGTCAAAAGCACTTCAATTCCAAGACTTTCACCGGGTGTGAGTTTGATTTCCTCTTTGTTAAATCCAACCAGCGAAAACACCAAGACCTTCTCTTTTCCGCTGTTTCGGATTAGAAAATAACCTTCTTCATTAGTCTGAGTGTGGATGTTGGAACCTTTGAAATAGACGCTGACCGATTCCAATGGCGATTGGTCGTATTTGTTGAAAACTTGTCCTACTACGACAGTTTCCTGAGCAATTGCTTTTATGCACGGCGAAGCCCATGCAAAAATGATAACTAAGAAAAAAAAGATTTTCTTTTGGAATTGCATATAGTTTTATTGCTAATTCTGCCTTTTATTGGCAGGGTGATACATTAAAATTGTTTCTCTCAAATATTGCACGTCAATATGCGTGTAAAGTTCTGTTGTGGTGATAGATTCGTGTCCGAGCAGCTGCTGAATGGCGCGCAGATTAGCTCCATTTTCCAGCAAATGCGTGGCAAACGAATGCCTGAAAGTGTGCGGACTTACGTTTTTTTTGATACCGGAAATTACAGTTAAATCTTTAATGATAGTAAAAATCATCGCTCTGCTCAGCTTGCTTCCTCGTCGGTTCAGAAATAGAAAATCTTCGTTTCCTTTTGCTATGTCCAATCTATTTCTATCCAATCGCCAGTAACCGATTTGCTGGACAGCTTCCTCGGAAAGTGGAACTAATCGCTGTTTGCTGCCTTTCCCTTCAATCAACATGTAGTTTTCGTCAAAATAAATATTGGAAATTTTCAAATTTATCAATTCCGATACGCGTAATCCTGATCCGTAAAGCACTTCGATAATGGCACGGTTTCGCTGTCCTTCCGGCTTGGATAAATCTATCGCACTAATAATTTGCTCGATTTCATCGATGGAAAGTACCTCCGGAAGTCGTAAGCCAATTTTTGGTGCTTCAAGCAATTCTGTCGGATCTTGTGTGATTTTATCCTTGTAAATCTGAAAGCGATAAAACGATTTTATGCCTGAAATCAGCCTCGCTTGCGATCGCTCATTAATACCAATTTCCCCGATTTCAACGAGGAAATCCCGTAAGTGTTCCAGCTTCGCATCCTCCGGTTTTATATGCGCATCTTCCAGGTACGAAATCAATTTTTGAATATCACGCTCGTAGCTTTCCACTGTGTTTTTTGACAGTGATTTTTCCATTTTTAGGTAAATATGATATTCTTGAAGGAGCGAAAGCATTTTTTTGAATTCAATTTGTAAAATTAAAGTCGTCAAGTATAAATATCCGACATCTATTTCACACTTTAATTATGCAAAAATATAAAAAAATATCTACCTTTGTTTAGTAATAAATTACTTTTTTTATGAAACAGAGAATTCTTTTAATCAGCCTTTTAGTCAGTTTGGCTTTTCAAACTTTTGCTTTTGACGCCGTTGGGCACCGAATAATATCTGAAATTGCATACGAAAACTTGAAATGCGGAACCCGCAAAAAAGTGGATAAACTACTCGGGAAACGCGGAATGATTTACGCTTCCGTTTGGGCAGACGACGTAAGAAGCGACAGTACGTATGCTTACAGTTATAATTGGCATTTTCAAAATCTCAAAGACGGGATGACCCGAGATGAACTTCAATTTTTGCTTGATAATCCGAAAATCGAAGGTGAACATTTGTTTTTTGCACTGGATAGCTTGACTGAAAGCTTGAAAATCAACAAAAACAATCCCGAAGCATTGAAATTTATCGTTCATTTTGTTGCCGATTTATTTCAACCAATGCATTTAGGCAGACTATCTGACCGAGGTGGAAACGATGTGATGATCCGTTGGTTTGGGCGTGATATTCGCCTTCATCAGCTCTGGGACACACAAATGCTAGAAGGGCAAAAATTCTCTTACTCGGAATATAGCCGGTACATTCAGGATAAATTTTTTAAACAGAAAAAAGCCCTTAAAAAACAGTCAAGAATGGATGCTGTCCGGGAAACTTACCTGCTCCGAAACAAAATATATGCTTACGACTACACAGATCTCCGTGCATATAATTATATGTATGAATTCAGTAACGACATGGACCTACAGCTTTTCCGTGCCGGAATTCATTTGGCAAACTTGCTTAATGAGGTGTATTGAGATCTAGAATGATATACATTAATATTGAATCGTATGTTTTAGCTAAGTTGTATACAAAACTGAAATTATTTTAGATGTTATTTACGTATTTTTGGTTAAATTTAATAGTTTGGTGCGAAATTTGATGTAAGTATAAAATGTATTTTTCTTGTCATTTTTTCTGATTTAGCGTGAGGGAGGTATATTAAGATAGTATATATTGACATAAAAATGTCTTCGGAAATTTGTTCTGCTACTTTATATGAAAATTAATGTTGCAGATTAACTTCATGATTTCCATTTTTTGTACACATCAGTTTTATAGTTAGATTTGAGTTTTATCCAAAAAAAATCAAATTTTTATAAACAATATTAATGGGAAAAGCATTATTTAGTACACATTACATTAAATTTTTCCGCAAAAATATTTGTTGTTAAGATAAATTATGTATTTTTGCACAATATAAGCATTAAATTTAGAACAGAAATAACTATTAATTAATTAATTGAAACAAAAAATGAAAAAGTTAATTTTTTCCGTATTGTTAATAGCAAGTGCTATTACATACACAACTGCTCAAACGACAGATGCAGCTCATTGGTCTTTTGCACTAAAAGGTGGTGTTGATTATTTTAACATCAATCCTGCTGGTGAAGATCTATTAGACAATGCAAGTTGGGGAGCAGGTGCTTCTTTGGAGTACACTATTAATCCAATCGTAGGTGTAGGTCTTAATGTAGATTATTTGAAATTTGACCGTTCAACTTTGAAAGGACAAACAATTGATCCTACTTTCTTTACATCTTTCAATCTATCTAATCTTGTTTACCCAAGTCGTAATTCAGCTAAATTGAATTTCTATGCTAATTTCGGTGTTGGTGCAAGTATTGCTAGCTATTCAGACCTGGTTTCTCCAGTTTATGCGTATGCAAGACCGGTTGACGCTGAAGGTAGCAAAACTAGTGCTCTTGGAACTACAGGTTTGGCAATGGAATACAATGTTAGCCGTGTTTTAGCTTTAGGTCTAGAAAGCACATACCGTGGTTACATTACTCCAGAAACTCCATACTTGAACTACAACGATGCATGGACTTTGATGGGAACTCTACGTTTCAAACTTGGAACAGGAAGCAAAACTCATGTACGTGACATGACTAAATCTGATTACTACCCAGCACCAGCTCCAGTAATCCAACAAGTAGAAAATGCATTTGATCCTTCAAACATCCTTAATCGTCTTGACAATATCGACAGACAAAACCAAGATATTCAAAACAGACTTAACCAACTTGAACAAGATGTTAAAGGTTTGAAAGACCAAGTAGAAGGCGCAAAAATCAGTGCAACATTTGACAATATTGAGTTTGACTTCGATTCTGATGTAATCAAAGCTGAATCTTATCCAACATTGGATCATATTGCAACTATTTTGAAAGACAACCAAACTTGGGGTACTTTAGTAATCAACGGACATACTGACAATGTTGGTCCAGACGCTTACAACCAAACTCTTTCAGAAAGACGTGCAGCAGCAGTTAAAGCTTACATGGTAGAAAAAGGACTTTCTGAAGCAGCTATGACAACTGCAGGTTATGGTGAAAGCCGTCCAATCGACACAAATGATACAGCAGCCGGTCGTCAACACAACCGTCGCGTAGAATTTGAAATTTCTAAATAATTTCTAAAATTATAAAAAGTATTTTGAGGCAGATTGCATCGCAATCTGCCTCATTTTTACTTAAGTGATTGGATGTGTTTGATTTTGTATTTAAGTGAACCAGATACAGAGTTAAATTCAGAATAATATCAATTGTAAAAATATGTGAAAGCGGAACACTGATATGTTAAATATTTGTGTTGCCAGGGGCTAGTTTTAATTGGATATAGGAGGTCGAGTAATTGATACTGAATAATAAAGTAAGCTGAGCAATTATTCACAGATTTTTAATACAAAATAATCACATGATAAATGCATTTTAGTGTGTTTTTTTGGAGTTTTTTCAACGATATATCAGTTAATTCATTGTCAAAGCCATTTTTTTTGGTTTTTTTTACTAAATTTCTTGCAAAATTCTTTTTTTACTGTATCTTTGCATATTGAAAAACTGCTGACTGTCGTTTATCTAGTCGCTTTTAGTCAAAATATTAGAGAGATTACTGATGGTGGCTTCATATGTTTTATGAAAGGTCGTTCAGTTTTTTCGGCTTATCTTGTTTGTTCTTCGAAGGAAGACTGTATTCGGAATTCATTTTTTTGTTAAAGGGATTTATTGCTATAGAAGAGTAAAAATTATAAAGACAATCATATAATTTATTATCGATTTTTTAGAAAACCTTAAATGTAAATTGAATTTTTTATGAATAAAAAAGAGAATAACTTAAAATAATCTGTACTACATTAGACTGTGGGACAATTGTGGCATAATATTTGCCGCTATAAATTTTGAATTTTTAACAAAAGAATTATCAATAAATTTTAATTTAATTATTTAAAAACGTATGAAAAAAGTATTTAATTTAAAAAGCATAACCAGAACTCTTGCTGTGGTTATGATTCTCGGCTCTGTGCTAGTAGGCTGTAAATCCTACGATAGACAGATTGACGATTTGAATGCTGACGTTGTGACACTTAAATCTGATGTTACTAAACAAATTGGAGATTTAAAAACACAACTTGAAGCTACAATCAACGCTGAAGTTACTAGAATTAACGGTGAAATCGCTGCTTTAAAAGCGGATTTGGCTACAAAAGCAACTAAAGAAGAAGTTACAGCTTTAGCTGTTAGAATTCAAGCTTTAGAAAACTTCAAAACAAATGCTGAAGGTCAAATTGCAGAACTTCAAGCTGGTCTAGCTCTTGCTGCTACTAAAGAAGAACTTCTTGCTTTGAAAGACGAAGTGAACGCTAAAATTCTTGAGCTTTCACAAACTCTAACTGCTTTAGAAGCAAAAGTAGAAACTTTAGATGGTAATCTTACTGAGCTTAAAGGTAAAGTTGATCAAAATACAGCTGATATTGCTGCTTTAAAAGCTGACGTTAACACACGTATTGCTCTTCTAGAAGGAATCTTGGATGTTAAAGATGGCAAATCTGTAGTAATAGAAGGTATTAAAACTCAATTAGCAGATCAGCTTAATTTAATCAATGCAAACACTGATAAAATCAATGATTTGCTTACCAGAATGAAAGCTGCAGAAGACAAAATCAAGAAAAATACTGAAGACATCGCTACTTTACGTGCTGAAGTAAATATCCTTAACAAAAATATGAAGGAAATTGCTAAAGCAATGAGCTTGAATTTCAGTGCTTTGAGTAACCGTCTTACCGGCTTGACATTTGTTGCTGAATACTATGTAAACAGTATTCCTGCTATGGACTTCTCTCCATTGATGTCTGCTTGTAAAACTATCACTCCAAGTGTTCAGATTGCATACCATCTTTCTCCTTCTTTCATTACTGAAGAAGATATCGAAACAGACAACATGAGCTTTGTTTTGATTAAAGATACTAAAAACGTATTTAAACTAAACGGTGCATTTGGTGCTCCATCAGCAGAACAATCAGAAGTAGAAGCTATCTATGACAGTATTGCTAACGGTAAAATCTACGTAAGCGTTGCTATCGCTGAACTTGACAAAGTATTTGGAAACATGGGAACAAAAATCTTAGGTGTTACTATCGAAGAAACATTCCCATCAGTTGTTCTTCAAATCCCTCTTTCTGAAAAAGCTGTTACTGAAAACGAACTTGTATTTGATGCAAACGGTGGTATGACAGTTGTTAATGGTAAAGAATATCCAGCTGACCGCGTTGTTACTGCTTCTCACTATGTAAGACTAGACTACAATAAACTAGTAGCTCAAAAAGATGTTCAACTAGGACTAAACGATGCTGATCAAACTTTCCCATTGTTAGTTCACACAGCTGCTGAAGCTAAAGAATTAAGTGTAGAAGGTATCGACGGTGCAACTGAAACATCTCCAACAGTTATTTGGTTGCCTTATAAAGGAACTATTAACTTGGCTGACACTGTTGCTGCTATCTTAGTAGAAAAAGAAGAATTGTTTGACGTAGAAAAATATGGTCTGAAATTCAAATTTGACTTATTGGATGAAAAAGGACAAACAATTGAGTATGTAAGAAATACAGTTAATCAACAAACATTGGTCAATCTTTCAAATGCAGCTCTAGGAACTGTTTCTGCTAAAGATGTTCCAATGACTACTATTGCTACTTCTAAAGGTCGTACGCCAATTATCCGCGTTACTATGTATAACGATCAAGATCCTACTTGTCCTGTATTAATCGGATTTATCAAGTTAGCGTTCAAAGAACAACCAGATATCAATTTAGCTTTCGAATTTGAAAAATCAGCTGCTATTTGTGATACAACAGATTTAGCTTTGACATCTGCATGGACTGTAACTAACATTTATAATAAAGTTGGAATGACTAGTACAGTATTCCATACAAATTATAATCCATTTACTCAAGAAGGTGACGGTATCGTTACAGAAATTGCTGACGGTGACAATCTAGTATTAAATTGGGCTATTTCTCCTCAAGAAGTATGGACAAAATTAAATGCTAATCCAACTCTAAATGAAGTATCATTCAAAACTGTTGTTACTTATAAAGCTCTTGATCAGTTTGTTAATCCTGACTTTGTAGTTACTTTGACTAAAACGTTTACTAGACCAACAGATGAAGCAAAACAAAACATCTTAGTTGCTGAACTTATTGCTAAATACTGGTATGATAAAGAAGGTAAAAACAATGGTAAAGTATTCGAAGAAGTTAAACATAACGTTAATGTTCCAACAGTTGACGAAAATACGACTACTAATACATTATTCTTAAGTGATATCAGTTCAGCGTTTGTACAAGATGCAGATAAGAGCTTGAAAGGATATGACAACTACGAATATTACTTCTTGCCAACTCAACCTCTACACGTAGATGGAACAAATGGTGGTACAAGATTAACTGTAAGCGAAGATGGACAAGAACTGCTAAGCGGTACTGAAGTTGTTGCTACAATCAATCCATTTGCTGCTAATGTTGGTGATGTTCTAGAACTTAACAGAGAATCTGAAACTGGAAAACGTCTATTGAACTACGGTCCTGAATTCTTCAGAGCTACATTAGGTGTAAGATATCAATTCTGTCCAGAATTAGTTGACGCTGATAACAACCCAATTCCTTCAACTATGGCTGTTACAGTTGCCGGTAATCCATCATTCGACGTAGTATTTGTTCGTCCAATCAACGCTGACGGCGTAAGTGGTGAAAACTTCGTTGATGCTGTTAAATTCGGTGAAAAAGGTTCTTATATGACAGTTGCTGAACTAGTTAACTTGAAAGACTGGAGAGGTGAAGAATTTGCAGAAATGGATAATCTATATGGTTATTATGGAGTTGAGATGATTACAGTTGACGTAGCAAACATCAAAACTAATTTGAATGGTCCTATTGTTCCACTATCTGACTTCCCATCATTGAGAGTTCTTGTAGAACCAACAGTTCCAGGAGTAACAGAACCTGCTGAATTCGGTTATCTAACTTATAGAAACAACGGTGTTGTAATCGGTAATGACTTTGAATTGTATGTACCAGTAACTGTTACATATTATTGGGGAACTATCCAATCAACAATTGTTACTGTACCTGTTCAGAAAACCATCGGTCCTTCGGGTGTTAAAAGAAAATAATATCTAAAAGATAATCAATATAAAAAGAGCGCTTTATAGCGCTCTTTTTTTTGTTTTTATATTACAGTTATAAAGGTTCATATAAATCAATTAAGACATGAATATGTTGCTTTTATCAGTTTTTTCATTCGATTATGTTGTTAAATCATTTATACTCATACGGCTATTTGAATAAAATAATGTATTTTTGTAACTGCTTTGTACAAAAGCATTTATTATATGAATTATTTTCAACTACGATAAAAATGAAAAGAAACATTTTAGCTTTTATAGTAATTTTATTTTTCTCTTACGCTATAAACGCACAAGTTTATAAAACAATAAATATTGCAGAAGTTAATACACTATCAACATTACTTACTTCTCAAGAAAAATCTACTGTAACACATTTAACACTGACAGGTGTAATGGATGCAAGAGATTTTAAAATAATACGTGACGAAATTCCCAATTTAGCAGAACTTGATCTACAAGGAGTAGTCATAAATGCATATACTGGCGATGGAGGAACCTCACCTTTTTATAACCCAAAATATCCGGCAGATGAATTACCCGCCTATTCATTTTACAACTTATCGACAGCAACTACAAAGCCTAATCTCATACTAGTAGTTTTGCCTAGTAACTTAAAATCTATTGGCATTGGAGCTTTTCTTTACTTGAAAAGCCTGAAATCTATAACTATACCAATTACTGTTACTGATATAAAAGATAATGCATTTGAAGATTGCGATGCTCTTACAAATGTTGTTATACCTGAGAATGTAAAGACACTAGGTATTTCTGCTTTTAAAGGGTGTGATGGACTTACTGAAATTACTTTAGGAAAAAGTGTATCAGTACTCAGTATGCAAAGTTTTGTAGAATGTACTAATTTACGAACTGTGTATTCTCTTAACCCTGTGCCTCCAACACTTGGTAGTTTTGCATTTCAATTCACTTACCTCAATATAGTATATGTGCCTGTAAATGCAGTGAGCGCATATAAAAATGCTGCAGGATGGAATATCTATAATATTGGTGTAAATGAATTAGTAACAATAGACGTACCAGAAGCTGGCGGTCTTCAATCGGCATTGGCTACAACAGGAATTTCTATTTCTACTATCGCTAAATTGAAAATTAAAGGTAATTTAAATAGTACTGATATTACTTATCTTAGAATGAATGCTTCTATTCTTACAGAATTAGATCTTTCAGAAGTAACATTTACAAACAATGCGCTTCCGAATGGAGCTTTTAGAGATAAGGTTTCCTTAGCAACAATTAAACTCCCAGAATCGCTTGAATCTATCGGTGATTATGCATTTTCATCTTGTACTAATCTCTCTTCAAACGTTCCACTTCCAGCCAATTTAAAAACGATTGGAAAATCTGCTTTCTACAATTGTAATAGAATGACTGGTAGTTTGAATTTTCCTGCCAATTTGATTTCTATTGGAGAGTCAGCATTTCAGTCATGTACAAGTTTGTCCGGAAATATTTCATTTCCAGAAACGTTAGTTTCTATTGGTTCATCTGCTTTCAAAGGATGCAGTGGATTGACAGGTTCATTAATATTACCAAATTCTCTTACTACATTAGGTGCATATGCATTCCAAAATTGCACTGGATTAAATGGAAGTTTACAACTCTCCACCCAATTAAATGTGATAAGCACTGGTGCTTTTGCCGGATGTTCAGGATTATCAGGTCCAATTAATGTTCCTGCTTCTGTAACAACAATCGAAGGATCAGCATTTTCAAATTGTATTAAGTTGACAGAGCTAAATCTTAGCAAGTTTGTAACAAGTATTGGTGGACAAGCATTTTACAGATGTTATGGATTGTCTAAAATATCAACTCCAGCCGCTGTTCCTCCTACAATAACTTCATCTTCTTTTGAAGCTGTCAATAGAGGAATTCCTGTTGAAGTAAGTTATGGTTCAATCCAAGCATATAAAAGTGCTAGCTATTGGAATACATTTACAAATTTCGTTGAGGTTATTGAGACAAACAACTTGACTGTATACAGTGGATCGAATGGAAATGTAATGTTTAAAAATGAAATTGTTACATCTGGTACTACACTTGCAGTTGATAAAAACTCAAGTCATGTATTCACCTTTGCACCTGATCCGAATTTTGTAGTATTTACACTTTTATACAATGGTGTAAATGTATTGAATCAATTGATAAACAACCAATTTACTACACCGCTAATTACAGAAAATAGTAAATTAGAAGTAACATTTGAAAAAGCTTATTCTGTTAATGTTCAAATTGCAAATGCAGAAGGTGGAACTGTATCAGAAAATGGAGTAAATTTAGTAAGTGGAAATAGTTTGATTGCTATGGAAGGAGAACAAAAAACATTTACTATAATGCCAAGTGCCGGATACTTCATAGAAAGTATTCAATATGGAGATGTAAATATTCAACTTCCATTAACAAATAACCAATTTACAACCACTCCGATTACGAGTAATGTTCAATTAAATGTGAAGTTCAAAAAGATTACTTATGATATTTCTATATTAGTAAATATAGGCGGTTCAGTCAAAGAAAATGGAGTTGAAATAGCAAATAATACTACATTAACTGTAGATCAAAATGCAGTGAAGACATTTACAATAGCTCCAAATGCTGGATATGAATTAGATAGTATTCAATATGGCGCGGAAAAGGTAACGCTTAAAAACAATCAATTTACTACTCCGCCAATTAATGAGAATAAATTATTACAAATAGCATTTAAAGAATCTCAACTCACTTATGATATTAGTTTTCAGATAGATCCTAATGGAATTGTAAAAGAAAATAATATCGCATTATCGAATGCATCGACCCTTTCAGCAAAAGTAAATTCTGTTAAAACATTTACAATAACTCCAAACAACGGTTTTGTAATTGGAAAAGTTTTATATAATGGTATAGACGTTACTAATCAACTAGTTAATGGCCAATATACTACAAATCCAATTGTGGAGACAGGGAAATTAGAAGTTATTTTTAAAGAAGTTACTTACAAAGTCTCAATTGTTATAGAAGGTGATGGAAAGATAAGCGAGAATGGAGTAGAAATTATTAATTCAGAAATTGAGGTGGCACCAGGTTCAGTGAAAGTATTTACGATAACTGCTTCAACAGGCTATAAGGTAGATGAAGTCTATTTTGGCGGAAATAATGTAACATCTCAACTTATAAACAATCAATATACAACTAATCCAATTAACGTAAACTCAGTGTTGAGTGTAAGGTTTATTAAAATGAATTTTGATTTGAAGATTCAGAAAAATATGGGTGGAGTTGTTAAAGAAAATAACGTATTAATAGCTGATAATACAACTTTATCACTTAATGCTGAGGAGGTGAAAACGTTTACAATTCTTCCTGATCGTGGCTATGCAATAACATCTTTGAGGTATAATGGACTTGATGTTTTATCTAAATTGACTAACAACACATATACAACTCCACCTGCACATGCAGATGCCATTTTAAGTGTTGGATTTGGTCAACCATTGAGTTATTTGTCTGTAGATATAGGAGAAGGTGGAAGTGTCGAAGCTAGCGGATTTTTTCCTCCGACTGATATAGTACAACTTGGGTCAACTACTACATTTACAATCATACCTGATCCTGGATATTTAATAGAATCGTTGGTATATGACAATGTGAATGTATTGTCTCAAATGGTAGGCAATAATTATACTACTCCTCCTGCTGATAAAGAGGTTTCAACACTAATCGTAAGGTTTAAGAAAATGCCATCAATTACTATTCAAAAGAATGCAGGTGGTACCATTACTTACAACAATACAATCCTAGAAAATGATACTGTTCTTACAATTAATGATGGTCAAACTAGAACTTTCACAATTTTACCGGACACGGGATACCAAGTTGATACATTGTATTTTGGAGGTGTTGAAGTAACTGATAAAATAGAGAATAATACATTCACAACAGGAATTATAACTGATAATCAAGTTTTGAGAGTGGTATTCAAAAGACATGGATTTGGAATAAATATTTTATATTCTGAGTTTGGTGTCATTAAAGACGGAGAAAATGTTCTTCCAAACGATACAACAATATCAGTAGATTATGGCAGTGTGAAGCAGTTCGAAATAATACCTGACACAGGCTATGAAATTGATACGCTATTCTTTGGAAATAAAGATCTAACTGAAAAACTTGAGGCAAATATCTTTACTACAGATTCAATAAAATCAAATGATACACTCAAGGTTGTTTTCAAAAAGCAAGTATTTGAAATTGCTATTTATCGCTCTGTAGGAGGTTCTATTGAAATTGGAGAAAATGTGTTATCAAACGACACTACGATTTCGGCAGAATATGGTGTAAATGTGGAATTTGAAATTATTCCTGATGTAGGGTATGAAATTGATACACTTTACTTTGGTAGTGAGAATGTGATTGAAAAGCTTGAAGCTAATATCTTTACTACAGATTCGATTAAATCAAATGATACGCTTAAAGTTGTTTTCAAGAAACAAGAATTCAAAATAACAGTATATCATTCAGAAGGTGGTTCTATTAAATATGGAGAGGTTGTTTTGTCAAATGACACAACTGTTTCTGCAGAATACGGCACTATTCAGGAGTTTGAGATAATTCCAGACGTAGGGTATGAAGTTGATACGCTTTATTTTGGAAATGAAAATATGATTGATCAGATTGAAGCGAATATTTTTACAACGGATACTATCAAATCAAATAATACTCTTAAAGTTGTTTTCAAGAAACAAGTGTTTGAAATCAATATTTCACAAACTGCGGGTGGTACTATTCAATATGGCGAAAGTTTGTTGTCAAATGACACAATCATTTCTGCAGAATATGGCACTATAATGCAATTTATATTGATCCCAGAAACAGGTTATGAGGTTGATACAATTTACTTTGAGAATGGTTATGCGATTAAACCTATTACATCAAATGTCTATACTACAGATTCTATCAAGTCGAACGATACACTTAAAGTTGTTTTCAAAAAGCAAGAATTTGAAATAACAATTAACTCCGGTGAAGGTGGTAAAGTTAAGCTTAATGATGAGATTTTAGCGGATCAATCGATTGTTAAGGCTGATTATGGATCAGAAATAGAATTCATTATTGTGGCAAATAAGGGCTTTAAAATTGATAAAATAAGCTACAATGGACAAAGCGTGGGAGTTGCTTCAGATAGTCTTTCTTATTCTATTAGTGCAATTGATAAAGATGGTGTACTTGAAGTAACGTTTAAAAATGCAACTTCAGTAGAAACTCTTACAAATCCTAATGATATAAAAGTATATACTGTTGAAAGTGGAATTGCTGTTGATGGAGTTGCTGCAGGTGAAATAATCAGAGTGTTTACACTCAGTGGTGTTCAGGTTGTGAATACAAAGGCAATTGGAGAATCAATCGTAATTCCAATGGAGAAAAGAAATGTTTATTTAGTGAATATTAAAGGCAGGACATTTAAAGTTATTTTGAAATAATTTCCTGTGAAATGATTTAAGACTAATTAAACAAGCCAAAATAAAGAAACGGAGAATGATTTCATTCTCCGTTTTGTATTTTAAAAATTCGCAAAAAGCTTTTTTCTAAACTTCTTTAATTTTAAATGGATTATAAGAAATATCATCATCGTACACGTCCTCTTCCTCTTTCTTTTTCACCCATTTTACAATTCTATTGGTGAAAGGCAGAATGATGATTTCATATGCCGTTTTCATTCCGGTTTGTGTAAGCATCAGCACCCAAAGATCGTTGTTAGGAATAACCCCATAGAAAGCAATGGTGAAAAACACAAGCGAGTCGGCACCTTCTCCCACAAACGTAGAAATAACGGCTCTAAGTGAAAAATTACGTCCTTTTTGCATGATTTTCATGCGGCTCATCACGTAAGCATTCAGAAATGATCCCACTAAAAATGCGACAAAACTTGCCAACGTAATCCGCATGGTGTTGCCCATAACCAACGAAAATGCTTCCTGATGGGTGAAGTTTTCTGAACCAGGTACAGCGATACTCAATCTGAAAACGGCAACAGCCAGAAAATTCATCAGAAAACCGTACCAGATAATCAGACGTGCTTTCCGATAGCCCCAGACTTCAGCTATGATGTCATTTACGATGTATGAAATCGGGAAAATCAGTAAGCCGGCTGTGGCTTGGATGGGTCCGATCTGGATAAGTTTCTGCTCAACGATGTTGGCTACAATCAGGCAGGTGGTAAATAAAAGCCCACTCACTAAGTAGGCAACTGAAACTTGTTTTTTCATTTGTTTTCTTGTTTTTTTTACGTGGTACTCAAGCACACGCGCCGTTAACGGCTGTTATTAAATGAATGATTATAATGTTTGCAGAGTGTAGGTTCTGCGTGTTTTATTCAGATTTCTCGTTTTGGTTTGTTTCTATATTCTTCCAATGAAACTTTTCCGGAACGGGATCATACCCACTTCCACCCCAAGGATGACAGCTCAAAATCCGTTTGGCAGCCAACCATCCTCCTTTCAGAACACCGTGTTTTTTCACTGCTTCAATGGCATAAGCCGAGCAAGTTGGGGTATATCTGCACGATGGTGGAGTTAGCGGCGAAATTGCGTAGCGGTAGAAATAAACCGGAAGCAATACGATAAACTCAATGACCTTTTTAACCGTTTTCATCGGGCTTTTGAGTTTTTTCAGTGATAGTTTTCATTAATCTTTCCAATGTCTTTTGCATCTTATTATTCATTTCAGAATAAGGCATTATTTCATCCGAAATATATTGAAATGCAAGATGCAATCTTAAGTCATTTTCACTGATAAGTTCAATTAGTTGACTTTTATTCAAACGATATGTTTCTCGCATTAAGCGCTTTACGCGATTTCGGTCAACAGCTTTCTTAAATTTCTTTTTTGAAACACTAACCATCGCCCTTACAGGGATGTCTTCAGCTTCGTCATTTACCAAAATGTAAACAATCCTAAAAGGGTAAGAAACAAACGCATTTCCCTGAGTGTGAAGTTTTTCAATGGATTTCACACCACACAAATGTTCGGATTTAGGAAATGTGTTGTTCATATAAAAGAAATATCCCAAAAGTACAAAAATTAGCACAATTGGGATATTTTATCTTAGAATTTATACTTATTTCTTTCCGTTTGCTTTTTTGTCCTCTTTCAAGTGGTTTTCAAGTGCCATTGTCATAGATGGAAATCCGGGAGCCGGAGCTTCCAAATCCAATCTTAAACCTGCTTCTTTCACAGCAAATGCCGTATTTGTACCCAAACAACCGATTTGAATTTCTCCTTGAACAAAATTTGGATCGTTCTCGAATAGCGATTTAATACCCGCCGGACTAAAGAAAATCAGCATGTCGTAAGCTTTTAATTCCTCAGGAGAAATCTGATTACTCACGGTTTTATACATAATTGCCTGTGCAAATGTAATTTTCGAATTTTCGAGAATTGACATTGTTTCTTCGTTACGAACGTCAGAAGTTACATATAAAAAATTCTCATCAGCATGTTTGTTTAGCAGCACTGGTAAATCTGAGAATTTCCCTGTCTGAGTAAAGAAAATTTTCCGTTTTCTGTACTGAATGTACTTTTGTAGATACAATGCAACAGTTTCAGACACACAAAAATATTTCATTGTTTCCGGAACTGTAACTCTCATTTCTTCACAAAGGCGGAAAAAATGATCAATTCCGTGACGCGCATTGAAAATAATGGCCGAATGATCCAAAATATTAATACGCTGCGTTCTGAATTCTTTAGCCAAAATTGGCTCCACTTTTATAAAAGGGCGAAAATCTATCTTTACATTATATTTGTCAATAATGTCATAGTAAGGTGATTTCTCCGTTTGAGGTTGTGGTTGAGAAATAAGTATTCTTTTGATTTTCAAAACTTTATACTTTTATATTAAACAAATTAAATAAATTTCTGACTTAGCCGAATTAGATAGAGTATCGGCAAAATTTCGAGCGTGCAAAGATACAAAAAAATATAGAACAAAGCTATAGGTTTCGTGAAAAATATTTGGAATATTTTAATAATGAGGAAGATATAGAAAAGTCCAGCGAAAATTAAGCCGATTATTTTCAATGGATTTTCCCATTCTACAGGCTGGTAAGTGTTCAAAATTAAAATTGGGAAAACAATAATTGCCAACACATTTAGCAGACTAAAATACATATTTTTATAATTCCTGGTTATCTTTCGATTGAAAAAAGTATTACCTACAATTTCGAAAAGGATATGTTTTACAATATAAAAAAGCGCAAAAGCTCCGCTAAAAAGTAAAAATGTAGTAAAATTGAAATTGTATGGTTTCACAAAAACAGCTTCGTAAGAAAGCAATGCGAAAACTGAAATTGTAAAAATTGTGATTAAAATCTGAAAATAGGCGATATTTGCTGTTGGAGTTACAATCAGGTTTACCGTCTCTTTACGCGAAAAAAACGATTTGAAATTTTGTACAAAAGTTCCGGCAGACTGAATTATTCCGGTAACCAGAAAAATAAATAATGCAGCAATTACAATAAAAACCCAATTTTCATTCGATGGAAACGAAGGTAAAGCAATACCTTCCATACCTGAAGGAATTGGAGCGACAATTGCCTTTAGCGTATCAACCATAGCCAATGAATCCTGAACATTCAAAGAGTCAAGAATGCTCAAACTGTCCGTTTTCATCGGGCTAATTGTGTCGATATTATGTTGAATGCTGTCAGGCATTTATTACTGATTTCAATTAAATAATTTGATTTTGTAAGAATTAAATCTTTGCAAATTTACGCATATTTTCGTGAACAGTTACGGCATTTTGAAAGGCGCTCAGCACTTCATCGGCATCGGTGACAACATTCCACATTTCCAAATGCTGCGGACGCATAAAAAGTTCGTCAGCTGCCTGTTGAAATTGCGCCAAAAGATGCGTATAATAACCGTTTACATTGACTATTACGATAGGTTGTGAATGAATACCGAGCTGTTTCCAGGTTATCATTTCAAGAAGTTCTTCCATCGTTCCACATCCGCCGGGAAGTGCCACCACAGCATCTGCCAGTTCGGCCATTTTCTCTTTCCGTTCGTGCATCGTTTCGGTGAGAACCAGCTCAGTCAAACCGTTGTGCTGCCATTCCACTTCCACCATAAAACGTGGTATCACACCCGTAACTCGTCCGCCATTTTCCAGCACACTATCCGCCAGCACTCCCATTAATCCCACAGATCCTCCACCGTAAACGAGTTCCAAATCGTTTTCAGCAAGAATTTTCCCCAATTTTCGGGCAGTTTCTACATATTGCGAATTAACTTTGCTGCTCGAAGCACAATATACACAGACTTTTTTTATCATTTTTTAGTTGATGAGTAATCAAGATTTTCAAATTATTTGCAAAAATACGGTTTTCTTTCCGTATTTTTGATTGAAAAATAAAGTTTTAGAAATAATGATTTTAGTTACCGGTGCCACCGGATTGGTTGGCGGACATTTAATCTGGCATTTGCTTCAAGAAAATTCGCAAATTATAGCGATGAAAAGGGCGAATTCTGATGTTGAAGGACTGAAAAAGATTTTTCAATTTTACGGAAGCGATGCAGATGAACTTTATCAAAAAATCGTTTGGAAAGAAGGCGATGTAGAAAATTACGACACCTTTTTTTCGGCAATGGAAGGCGTGGAATACGTGTATCACTGCGCTGCGATGGTGGATTTGGGAAAAAACAGCCAACGAATGATTGAAGTAAATGTGGGTGGAACGGAAAATGTGGTAAAAGCTGCGTTGGCGCAAAAGGTGAAAAAGCTTTGTTTTGTGAGTTCCATCGCGGCTTTGCCCAATGGAAATGGCGATGAGCCGATTAATGAATTGACGCCTTTTCAGAAAAATGAACGAACTTCTCTTTACGGTGAAAGCAAAAGATTAGGTGAAAAAGCGATTAAAGAAGCTGCTTCAAAAAGCTTAAATACTGTAACAGTTAATCCAGGCGTAATCATCGGCTACTCTAAAAACATGACCGGAAGCGGTGAGCTTTTTAAACGAGTAAAGAAAGGACTTCCTTTTTACACCAATGGTATCACGGGATATGTAAATGTTCAAGATGTCGTAAAAGCGTTGATTTTGCTTATGAATAGCGATTTAAAAAACGAGCGATTTATTTTGGTTGGCGAAAACAAAACACACAAGGACGTTTTACGAAATATTGCCGATGCATACGGCAAATTTCGACCATTTATCGGAATGGGAAAGTCGCTGATTGGCATTTCTTACGGGTTGGAATTATTCGGAAAGATATTCAGATTTACGCCATTAATTGACAGTTCATCCGCATACACTTCCATCAGCAAAAAACACTATTCTTCTGATAAATTTCAGACTGCATTTCCTGATTTTCAATTTACTTCCATCGAAGAAAACATTCATTCCATCTGTCAATTTGACAAATAAAAAACCAGCGTCAAAATCAATTTTTGACACTGGTTCAAAGTCTAACCTCTTACAGTGAAGCGGTCTATAAGTCTTATATCTATTTTATTCTGCTGAAAATTTATAAATACACCACTCATCGTATTTTTCGCCCGGACGAAGCACAGTATTTGGGAAATGCGGGAAGTTTGGTGATGCTGGGAAACCTTGTGTTTCAAGGCAAACAGCACATTGCTCTTCGTAGGTTTTTCCGTATTTTCCGATTTGCTTGTCCACCCAGTTGGCAGTGTAAACTTGCACGCCGGGCTGTGTAGTCAGCACATCCAATTTCCGTCCACTTGCAGGTTCGTAGATGTAACCAGCATTGGCAAGTACGCCCGGTTGCTCACGACGAATAACCCAGTTGTCGTCCAGCCCTCGGTTAGATGCGAAAACAGGATTGTGAATTCTGTGTGCCAAGAGCGTCGGATTGCGGAAATCATAAGGCGTGTTGTCCACTTTGAAAACTTCGCCGGTAGGGCAAGTGTACTCATCCAATCCCGTGCGGAAATCGGCGTTCAATTGCAAGAAATGGTCGTTCACCAAGCCTTCGCCGGCACCTTTCAGGTTGAAATACGAGTGATTGGTCAGCCCAATTACGGTTGCTTTGTCGGTTGTAGCTTCATAATGGATTTTCAGCTCGTTTTCTTCGCTCACTTCGTAGGTTACGGTTACGTCCAAATTGCCGGGATAACCTTCTTCGCCGTCCGGCGAAAAGTAATTAAGCTCAATCTTGCTATCGGAAACTAATTTTACGGTCCACGTTTTCACATTAAAACCTTCCACACCGCCGTGAAGCGAGTTTGGGCCGTTGTTTACAGCCAGTTTGTATTCTTTGCCATCCAACGTAAATCCGGCATGGCGAATGCGGTTTGCAAAACGTCCGCAAGTAGCGTTGAAGTAAGTTTCTTTGGTAGTAATCTCGTCCAGCGTGTCAAAGCTCAACACCACATCAGCCGTTACACCGTTGCGGTCAGGCACATTCAGTTTAGTAACGCGTGCACCGTAGTTACAAATCTCGGCAGACATCCCACGGCTATTTTTTATTGTATATAATGCTATCATAGTTATCAGCCCCCTAACCCCCAAAGGGGGAATTAGGTAAGGCTATTAAAAAGTTAAATGAATTAATAATATCTACAAATGTCAGACTAGAATGTCTAACTTCCATAAAACGCAAAACCGATTGTTTATTTGTTCATCATAAAGTCCCCCTTACGGGGGATTTAGGGGGCTTTTACTCAACGCGTTTCGCACCATCACCAATTTCTGCAATGTAGAAATCTGGTTTAATACCAATTTTAGCTTCGTATTCAGCACCCACTTTTTCGATAAATTCGTCGATGGCTTCGTCTTTTACAAGCGAAACGGTACATCCACCAAATCCACCGCCGGTCATACGAGAACCGATTACGCCGTCGATTTTCCAAGCTGCTTCTGCCATTGCATCCAGTTCCGGTCCGGTTACTTCGTAATCGTCGCGTAGTGATACGTGAGACGCATTCATCAGCATGCCGAATTTTTCCAATTCGCCAGCTTTCAAAGCTTCCACAGCGTCAGTGGTGCGCTGCACTTCACCTACAACGTGGCGGGCACGTTTGTGAGCTACCTCGTCAGTGATGGCGTGTTCAATTTTTTTGAATTCTTCTTCAGTCAATTCAGCCAGATATTTGATTGGGCGAACTTCGTTGATTTGTTTAACAGCAAGTTGGCACTGTGCTACACGTTCGTTGTAAGCTCCACTGTCCAGTTTATGCGGACTGTGCGTGTTGGAAATAACCACTTTTACACCATTCAATTTAACAGGAACGTGCTCGAAATCAAGCGTATCGCAATTCAAGAAAATTGCATGGTCTTTTTTGCCGTTTGCACTGGCAAATTGGTCCATAATTCCGCACATTACAAGTGCAAATTCGTGTTCTGCTTTCTGTCCGATTTTAGCCAATTCTGTACGGTTAAGGTCGGCACCCAATTGGTCGTTAAGAGCGTAAGCAGTAACTACTTCCAATGCAGCTGACGAAGAAAGTCCGGCGCCGTTAGGCACATTTCCCCAAATCATGATGTCATATCCTTCTTCGAATTTCACACCGCGTTTTACAAACTGTGCAAAAACGCCCAGCGGATAGTTAGCCCAAGATTTGTTTTCAAGGCGTTCGGTCAAATTATCCAAAGAAACTTTTACTACTTCCGGCATATTCAACGAGCGGAATTGTAGGAATTTCTCGCCGTTTTTGCGAAGCAATAAATAAGTACCAAAACTAAGTGCACAAGGGAACACGAAACCGCCGTTGTAGTCGGTGTGCTCGCCGATAAGATTTACACGTCCCGGTGCAAAATACACCGCTTCTGCTTCGTGACCATAAGCTTCTTGAAAAGCTTTTTTCATTTCTTTTACTTCCATAAATGTATTAAATTTAATAATGAATATTCTTTAAAAAAGAAGTTGGAATGCGGAAGAAAATCTATGTAGAGTAGCCTCAAACATTCGATTTTAAGTTTCCGGCATCCAATTTTTTTATGCCCAGCAAATGTAGGACAAAAAAGGAGAAAATTTTGTTAAGACCCGATTGATAATTGTTAATAATCAATTATTGGGCAAGACGGTTGGCGGAATAGGTTTTTGATCGTCGATGGAGATAATTTCCGTAACCAAATATTTGCTAAAGCCTCTCCACGGCAGCGCTCCGTTGTATTCTACGTAGCGAAGTTCCATGTTTTTACCGCTATTGAGCATCAGAGTTTCAGCTATTTCTTTGTCTTCTACCGAAAATTCGAATTCATAAGATTGGATGGCCGTTCCGGGCGTTTTTCCGGCTGAGCGAAATCCGGATTGGATTAATTTTCCTTCGTAAGTTTTGAAAACAATGCCTTTATGTACCATGTAATTCAATTCTCCGGCTTTTACACCTTCGCCAAACTGAAAATAAAATTTATAGTAAATAAATCCGGCCAGCCCCAAAAGGACCAATAAAATAAATAACCAAACTGCCTTTTTCATATTTCTTGTAAAAATTAATGTTTATAATCGTTTTGATTGAAAAATCAATGCAAATATAATGTTTTTATGTGAAATTTAAATCTGCATGTCATTTATATTTGTTATTTTTACAGAGAACTTATTCATATTGTGAAACTATAAAAAATAGAACTATGAGTACGAAATGGGTAACTCTGGCTATCAGAACTTATCAGCGTGCGCAAATGATCAAGTCGGTGCTGGAGCAAAACGGAATAGAAACGGTGATTCATAATCTGAATCTTGAAAATCCGGAGATGGCTGTAGGCGTGCGTGTGCGAATAATGGAGAAAGATCTGCCGCAAGCTTTGAAAATAGTGGAGGAAATGGAGAAAGCCTGGGAAGAGGAATCGATGAAAAACAAACCTCCAAAAGGCAGAAGTATTTTGATCCCGATTGAACTAACCGACAAGATTAATGAAGTTTGCTGTTACGGATTTCATTTCGCCAAAAAACTGAATGCAGATGTGGTCTTTTTGCATGCATTTCTTACACCTGCATATACCATTACATCGTCGGCTACAACGGAGATTAACACATATACGCTCACTGATACGGAAACGCTGCGCAGAATTGTAAAAACCAACAATGCAGATGTTGAGAATATCACCAAATTGGTAAATAAATGGGTTGATGACGGCAAAATTCCAAAAGTTGATTTTTCGTTTGAATTGCGGGAAGGTGTGCCGGAAGATGAAATTTTAGCCTATTGCAAAAAGGAAAAACCTTCGCTGGTGGTGATGGGAACGAGAAGCAGGCATTCCAAAGGCGAAAATCTGATTGGAAGTGTGACTTCGGAAGTGCTGGAAGCAAGCCGAGTGCCTGTAATGGCTATTTCGTCCGAACTGGAGCTTAAACCGGAAAATATCCAAAAAGTGGCATTTATGACTAATTTTGACCAGAATGATTTGATTGCAATTGACACGGTAATCTCTTTTTTGAAAAGAGATGAGCTGGAACTGGTTTTTATTCATGCTTCTGACAAAAAAGAATCTTGGGATGAAGTAATGCTGGCTGGTATAAAAGTCTATTTTGCCAATCATTATCCGAATTTGAAAACGGAATATGCTTTCCTTGAAAAAGGCAAAAGCTTAGATCAAATTCAGACTTTCCTTGAAGAATCAAAAATAGATATGGTGGCGCTAAATACTAAAAAACGGAGTTTATTCTCCCGATTCTTTAATCAGGGAATTGCCACAAAACTACTTTTCAATGTAGATACGCCATTGATGGTGATGAAAGTTTAATTGCAGATAAATAAGAAGTTAAAAATTAAGCCCGTAGTTTTCTTATGAGAATTTTGGGCTTTTTATTTTAGATTTTCTCAATAATTATCCAACGAAATCAAATTCTGAACAACCGCATATATCGTCAATCCTGAAACCGATTTTATGCCGGTTTTTTGAGTGATATTTTTTCGGTGAGTGATTACGGTATTGATACTAATATTCAGATTATCAGCAATTTCTTTGTTGGATTTTCCGTCGGCAAGCAATTTTAATACATCTATTTCCCTGTCAGTCAACGTATCTTTGTTTTGCAACGAGCTTTCATCACTTCCAATTTCTATCCATTTCAGCATTTTGGAAGCGATAGTTTCTTGTGTGTCATAAATGTCGATTGTGCCATCCAAACGAGCCAAAGTTGAAGCTGCATGATGCGAATAAAGAATTCCAACCCATTTTACACAATCATGTTGATTTTTAAGTTGTTGCAGTTGCGGATGGCTGGAAAGTAAAAATTGCGGATTTAAAATCACAAAATGACAAGCCGTTCTTCGCATAATCCGACCTAATTCATCCACGCTGTTGACCAACGAAACCCGCTGAACAAACTGAAATTTTGAGAAAATTGACTGAATTCCTTCGCGAATCACGAAGGAATCATCCAGAACAACTATGTGTATGTGCTTCATTGTTCTATTTGTTTTAGAATTTTCTCCAATTTCGCGGTCAGAGGAATGAGAATTAACTCTTCGATGTCGGAATGAATTTTCAAGTCAAATTCCAGTTCAGAAAGTAAGAAAAGAAGTTTTCGTCTGATTATTTGGTCGTTGCCGTTTGGCAGATATTTTACAAGTAAATTTTTCAAATCAATCAACTTTTCTTCAATGTCATCATGGTGGTCCTGATAATCTACAACGTTATATTCATCTTGATTATCAGATAGTTCCTTGTTGTCAATCTGTTCGGTCAGTCTTTTTACATAAGGATGAAAAACGTCGTTTTCATAATCAAGATGCTCGGTTACTTCCTTAAAATAGTCGGTAAAAAACAGCGAAACAAGTTTCATTTCCTTGTGGTCGTTGAGTTGATTCATCTGGTTTATAAGTGCCAGAATTTCAGGGTAAATTTGCTCGGAATAAAAGCGATGCGATGTTTTCAGAAATTTGGTGATTGTGAGAGCGTCTTTGGTGCTGAGTTCAAGCTCAGGAATGGCTGTGCTGCCGTTGTAGAGTTTAGTAAAGGCAATAAAAAGCGCCTCGTTTATATCGTAAATTTCGCAGATTTGATGAATTTTCAAGTCTTGCACCGGAGTTGAAATACCAAAATGCTCCAGCAGAAGCATTAAATATGGATTTTTGATTAACTCGTCGGCTATTTTTGTGTTGGAATGTATGTCGTTGTTTTGTTTCATGTTAATTCTAACAATTATTTTTTCCAATTGTTTTTTCATGCGCTAATACCAAAGATCAAGCACAAGCGGCAGGTGATCGGAAAATCCACCGTTGAAGCGCATTCCAATATAGGTTCTTTTGGGCATTTTCCCAAGAAAAGCCTTGTCGTCTTCCAGCAGAAAATCAGCTTCAAAAATTCGGAAATCTTCTATTGAAGTCGATACACCGCTCGAAGCAGTCAGTAAATTTCCCGAAATAATCATCTGGTCGAGCATTCCCCATTCACCCTGAAATTTGTGTGTTCCTTTTCCTTTTTCTTCCAGTCGGAATGCCAAGTTATATAGTTTGTTATTCTCAAAACCTTCATTCAGCGGATTAGCGTCAAGTACATTCATGATGCTTGAATTGGAAGGATGATCATTAAAATCGCCCATTATCACAATGTTTGCGGAGTTTGTTGTATTGAAAATACTGTCCACTTTTGCTCGAAGCGTTTTTGCTACGGTCACACGTCTGTCTTCCGATTCCAGTTCACCGCCAAGTCTTGAAGGCCAGTGGCACATAAAAAAGTGCAGCGTATCATTTGTCGCGGCAATTTCGCCTGCCACGTAAAGAATGTCACGCGTTCGGAATTCTTTAATCGAAATGGCTTCGTTGTAAAATGGCTTGAACTGATGCGGTTGGTACATAATGGCAACGTCAATGCCGCGTGCATCGGGCGATTCGTGCTGAATGTACTTGAAGCCAAGATTTTTAAGAGGAGAATATTGCGTCAAATCACGCATTGCTTTATCGCTTTCTATTTCGCAGAGTCCTATGATTGCAGGAGCATCCCAACCACCAATTGCGGCAATAGTTTTGGCTATTTTGCTCTGTTTCTCAGCGTATTTTGCATTGTTCCAGCCACGCATTCCGCCGGGAAGATATTCCTCATCATTCGTTTCGGGATCATCCGTTGTGTCGAAATAATTTTCCACATTGTAGCTGACAATTTTGAAATTTCGTTTTTCGTTTTGTGCAAAAGCAATCGCTACAATTAAAACCGCCGTAAATAAAAGTATAAATCGTTTCATAGTGTCCAGTTTTAAGTTAATCTGCCGCTATTCTTTTTTGAAAGGCTGCCATTCATACGCGCCGGCATCCGGTTTCCCGTCTTCTAGACGGTTTTTTCCATTCAAGTCAATCGGGTAGAGTTTTGAAACTTCCACATCACCGATATTGCGAATTGGCGAAATTGAATCGGGCATAAAATTATAGTATTCCAACTTTTTCAAATCGAAAAATGTGTTTTGAAAAAGGGTGTCTTTTGGATTGTACCAAGTGATATTTGAAAACATTGCTGGAAGCGGATCGGGTTTTTCTTTTCTGAAATAGCTGTGACTGAATTTTCCGTGATATTCCGCATCAAAACGGGATAAAATTTCAAATTCATTGCTGCTCGAACCGGCCACCACACAATTCAAAAACTCCGTTTCCATCGGGATAATTCGGTTTAATTCCATTATCATTACGGCTGCATTTCCTTCTTTGTTGGAGGGCTGAATTCGCACGTCTGTGCTGTTGAAATAATTGGCAATGGTGCTATGAATAAAGCGATGTTTTCCGCCATTCAGATAAACGGAGTAGGCTCCGGTATTGGAAATCTCAGAATTCGTAACCAGCACATCGCCGTTTTGAACCACCAAACCGTATTTCAAAAAATTATGAATTCGGCTGTTGTTAATTTCCAGCTTCGGTCGGAAATTTCGATCGGTATTGGAGAAATAAATCCCTACGTAGCCGCTGTTCATCGTCACAAAATTAAAACTATGATTGCCTTCTTTGGAGAGCAGAAGCACGCCGCCCCATTGATTGGAAACGAAATTATACGGAACATCTTCAAAAATCTGATCTGTTCGGTCGCCTCGCAGCAAAATCGGTTTTTCGCGTGTGCCATCGGCTTTTAAATTGCCATGTACCACCAGACTTGCCTTATCATGAAAATACAGTCGGCAGCCAGGCTTCAATCTAAGTGTCCGCGCCGTATCTACCACCATATCACCAAAAATCAAATACGGTTTTTCGCCCGTGAGCGTTGTGTCGCTCAGTATTTTATGATTTCTGAGAATGGTCATATCCTGGCCGTAAGCCAGCAGTTTGATGTCTTGTTGGTTAGAATTAGTAAGAAAAACGATGGAATCCTTGATGAAAACCGGTGCATTACTCGCTTGTGGGTCTACTTTTACTTCTACAAAAATAAACAAACTGTCTTTGGCGCGCAGTTCGATGTTAGTAAACTGATTATTCGTACTAAGCTCACCATCCACATTAATTCGATATGGCGAATTAGCTCCCAAGCCCAATCCGATAGCCGAAATTTCCAGGTTTTTATCATTCGGATTGTACACCATCACTTTGGACGTAGAACTGCCAATGCTGGTAAAAACCGTGTCGAAAAGCAGGGTGTCTTTTAAAAAAGAAAGCCTCAAAGCCGGATCGCTTGAAATTTTTTCATCAATACAAGAATGAAAAAACAGCATCGAAAAAAATACGGCAAGTGCGGTGAGATATATTTTATTGTTTGGATGACGAAACATAAGATTCAAAATTGGTTTATTATCTAACGAAAATAAATCTGAATTATTTCCAATCACAAATTTATTCAAAAAAGCTGACAATACCATTTTTATCTTGTATATTTGTGAGAATTATAGCGTAAGTTTCTAATAATACAATAAGCTATCAGATTAGGCTCTCATAATTTAATTTCCAATTTCTGACTTCTAAATTTTAAAAATATGGCAAGTAAACGAAAACTCAAAAAGACGATGCATTTTATTTCATCGCAGTTGATAACCGATATTTTTTTCAAATCTATGATTTTGAAAAAAGACATTGCCGAAAAAGGTGATGACTTGGTGATGGAAATTTCGCAGTTTACCCGCGAATTTGTAAACCGAATAGGCAAAAATGGCGGAAAAGAAAATCCGAAGGAAGTGAAAGATTACTACCGAAAACTCTACGCCGATTGGAACGAAGGGATAGATAAGTTTATCGGGAAAATTGAGAAATTGTAAAATATAAAAAAAGGACTTTCGCATTGCGCAAAAGTCCTTTTCTTATCATTAAACAAATAAAATCTGATTTTATTTCCCTACCAGTTCCATTGTGTCAGCAGCAATCATATATTCCTCATCGGTTGGTATTACTACCACTTTTACTTTGGAATTTGGTGTGGAAATCTCAATTTCCTCGCCGCGGATTAAGTTCTTTTCTCTGTCTATTTCAATTCCCAGATAGCTCAATCCATCGCAAAGTTTTTCACGTGTTCCGGTTTGATTTTCACCAACTCCTCCGGTGAAAACGATTACATCTACGCCATTTAGCACAGCCACATACGAGCCGATATACTTTTTGATGCGGTATTCGTACATATCAAGTGCCAGTTTGGCGCGTTCGTTACCTTCTTTGATAGCATTTTCAATGTCGCGCATATCCGATGAAATACCGGAAACTCCCAGCACTCCACTAAATTTATTGAATAAAGTAGTCGTAACCGTTGTGCCGATAAATTCTTTTTCCATCAAATAGGTCACTACACCCAGGTCAATATCACCCGAACGAGTTCCCATCATCAATCCTTCTACAGGAGTGAAACCCATGGAAGTATCAATGGATTTTCCATCTTTCACTGCCGTAATGGAGCCTCCGTTACCGATGTGTGCCGTGATAAGTTTTGTTTTGGAGTAATCCAAATTCAAAAACTCACAAGCACGTTTAGAAACATATCTGTGGCTCGTTCCATGGAAACCGTAGCGGCGAATGCTATATTTTTTGTACAAAGAATAAGGAATTCCGTACATATATGCATGCTCAGGCATGGTTTGGTGGAATGCCGTGTCAAAAACAGCTACTTGCGGAGCCGTTGGAAGCAATTCCTGAATGGCATAAATACCTGCTAAGTTTGGCGGATTGTGCAGCGGCGCAATTTCGATACATTCTACAATTTGCTTGATAACTTCATCGGTGATAATAACGCTGGAATTAAAGCGTTCACCACCATGTACCACACGATGACCGACGGCTTTAATTTCGTCGATTGTCTCGATAGCACCGTGTTTTTTGCTGGTAAGAACTCCTAAAATATATTCAATAGCCAGTTGATGCTCAAGTACTTCTCCCTCAAGAATTACTTTTTGTCCGTCGCGTCTGGTGTGTTTCAGAAACGAACCTTTCATCCCGATTTTTTCTACTCCTCCAGATCCAAGCACTTCGCCCGAAACCATGTCAAACAATTTGTATTTTACAGAGGAACTTCCGCAATTCAAAACTAAAATTTTCATTCTTCTTTTCCTCCTTTCTTAATTACATTACCTTGTTCGTCGTATTCGAAAAATCCTCTCAAGGTGTTTATTCCCAGGTGTTTTGCGCGAGCCATACGAAGCAAGACTGGCGATGGTTTGTATTTTACATGACCGTATTCGTCATAAAGATTTTCCATTAATTTCACTATTTTCTCAATTCCAAGCTGGTCGGCCGTGCGGAATAATCCTTGGCGGTGACCATAACCTACGGTCATTATGTGGTCAATATCCTGAATTGTTGCGATGCCTTCCATCAGCATGGAGCAAGCTTCATTTAGCTGAATAAGGAAAAGACGAATGCTCACCAATCCGGATGATTCCAGCACCGAAACGTACTCATGATTGATGAGTTTGGTGAAAATAATTACTTTTTCGTAGGTTTCATCGGATGTTTCAAGTCCGCGCACAATTTCAATCATTCTTGAATCCGGCACATTGGAAAGGAAATGCAGACCGATACAGCGACCTTTATATTCCAGTTCAGAAGCTAAATCAGACACAATAACCGTTGTAACGTTTGATGCGATAATGGCTTTTGGAGAAAGTACTTTTTCCAATTGTTTGAAAACTTCTTTACGCTCCACAATGCGTCTTTCGCCTGTCATATCGTTGTAGCGGATGGCCTCAATTACAAAATCGCAACTTGCAAAATCTTTGTAATCCATCGTGCCGGTCACACGGCCCATGATGGTTTTCTTTTCGCTTTGCGTCAAACCCCAGCTTACAATTTTCGCATCCAGTTTGTCCTCAATTCGTTTGTAAGCGTTTTTTACTTGCTCCTCAGATGGCTCCAGAAAAACCACCTCCATTCCGTTTGTTGCGGCAATGGTGGCAATTAAGCTGCCATCCTTTCCACAACCTACGACGCCGATTCTGGAAAACAGCGTTTTTTTTCGGATTCGTTTACTTAATCCGTACCTTTCAATAGGTTCTTTGATTTGATTAGTCATATAGTTGTTTGAATATTAATTTTTTTCTTGAAATAAAATATGAAATATTTGAGATAAAATCTACATTCTTCTATATTTACTTCATCGCTTGAACTGCCGTAATGGTAATCATCCGAATAATATCTTCCACCGAACAACCGCGTGAAAGATCGTTGATTGGAGCGGCTATGCCTTGTAAAACGGGTCCGATAGCTTTTGCACCCGAAATTCGTTCAACTAATTTGTAGCTGATATTTCCGGATTGTAAATCTGGGAAAATAAGCACATTTGCATTTCCTGCTACGGTACTTCCCGGTGCTTTGCTTTGTCCGATAGCCGGAACAAGTGCAGCATCGGCTTGAAGTTCACCGTCCAATTGAAGTGCAGGAGCCATTTCTTTGGCAATACGGGTAGCTTCCACAACTTTGTCCACGAGTTCGTGTTGTGCGCTGCCTTTGGATGAGAAACTTAGCATCGCCACACGCGGTTCAAATCCGGCAATTGATTTGGCTGTATCTGCTGTAGAAACGGCAATTTGAGCCAGTTCGTCGGCTGTTGGATTTGGATTTACGGCACAGTCAGCAAAGACGAAAAGTCCGTTTTCACCTAATTGCTCGGCCGGAGTAAACATCAGCAACGCACCCGAAACGATTTTGATGCCTGGTTTGGTTTTTACAATTTGAAATGCCGGACGAAGCACATTTCCGGTGGTGTTTCTTGCACCTGCCAGTTCACCATCTGCATCGCCATTTTTTATCATCAAACAAGCCAAATAAAGTGGATCTTTCGCCAATTCGGCTGCTTGCTCAGCAGTCATTCCTTTTGCTTTTCGGATTTCAAAAAGCAAATCGGCATATTTTGGCATTTCTGTGTATGTGTCCGGATCAATGATTAGCGCTTCGCTAATGTGCGTAAGATTATTCTCATTAGCTAAATTCTTGATTTCCTGTTCGTTCCCAATCAGGATGATTTTTGCTGCTTTCTCTTTCAAAATAAAATCAGCTGCTTTTAAGGTGCGAATTTCAGTTCCTTCAGGCAAAACAATCCGTTGCGGATTTGCTTTGGCACGCTGCATGATGGTTTCTAATAACTTCATATTTTTTGTTTTTTAATTTTTTTTAGTTAAGGAATGATCTGATAATCATATTTTTATGATTTCAAACTCGATTCTTACAAAGTTAATATTTTTTTATAAAACTCCAATGTAGAAACATGGCTTTTTATTGGAAATAATATTTTGCTGAGAGTGCCGCTTTGCTTAGTTGGAATTTATCTAAAGATTGGATAAAATCTGAATGAATAATCATTATTATTCTTAAATTTGCATTTCTAACTTCGTAAACCTAAAAAATATGAGAGCAGCGAAATTACTTCTTGGAGCGGCTGTGTGCCTGACTCTTTTTTCATGTAACAATCAACAAAAATCAACGAATATTTTGAAACAATCTGACTTTCCCAAAGCACCGCTTGCCGAAATTAAAGCTGATACTTTTAGCAATTTTGGACAACAACGAATTGACAATTATTTTTGGATGAAGGATAAAAACAATCCAAAAGTGATTGATTATCTGAATGCCGAAAATGCTTATACAGATAGTGTAATGGCTTCTACCAAAGACTTGCAACAAAAAATCTACGACGAAATTATCGGTCGGATGAAGGAAGATGATGAGAGTTATCCTTCGCTTTCCAACGGATATTTTTATACTTCCCGCACCGAAAAAGGAAAACAATACCGTACGTATCTGCGTAAAAAAAATGAGAAAGGTGCAACTGAAGAAGTTATTTTTGATGTAAATAAAATGGCGGATGCGAAGCCGGCTTATATGTTTGGCGGTTATGCAATCAGTCCCGACAATACAAAATCGGCGTATTTCTATAACGAAACAGGCTCATTTGCGGATTATATGCTAAAAATTAAAGACCTGCAAACCGGTGAAGACCTTGACTTTTCGGTTAAAGGTGCATCCTCTTTTGCCTGGGCAAATGACAATAAAACGATTTTTTACGGAGTAATTGATCCTGTTACACTTCGTTCGTATCGTGTTTATCGTCAGGAACTTGGCAGTCCAAAAGCAGAATTAGTTTACGAAGAAAAAGATACAAAATTTTCTACGGGTGTTTCGAATACGAAAACTCGCGAATGGGTAATGATTTCGAGCGGAAGTTCCACTACTTCTGAAACTCGAATTGTATCAGCAGATAATCCTACAGCAGCATTTGAGGTATTTACTCCAAGAGTTCAAAACGTAGAATACGACGTGTATCCGCACAAAGAATTTTTCTTTATTCGTTACAAAGACAAAGAAAATTTGAACGGAAAAATCTACCAGGTTGCAAAAGCAGATTACGCAAATCGTGTGGCTTGGAAGGAAATTGTGGCACATAATAAAGACGTTCGCATCGAAAGTTTGAGCGTTCAGAAAGATTATATTATCATCGAAACTCGCAAAAATGGACTGAATGAGCTTGAAATACGTAATTTGCGAACCGAAAAAAGTCGTGTAGTTTCTTTCCCGGAACCGGTTTACAATGCATATTCCAATGGAAATCCGGAATATGATGCAGCGACATTCCGATATTCCTATACTTCGCTCAATCGTCCGACTACGCTTTACGAATATGATTGTGCAAATGGAAATACCACGCAACTGAAACAGCAGGAAGTTCCTTCGGGCTTCAAACCGGATGATTACGTGGTAGAACGACTTTGGGCTGCGGCTGCTGACGGTAAAAACGTGCCGATTTCCATTGTTTACAAAAAAGGCTTGAAGAAAAACGGTCAAAATCCGGCTTTACTTTATGCTTATGGAAGTTACGGAATGAGCATGGATGTTTTTTTCAGCACTTCGTTTTATAGCTTGATTGACCGAGGATTTGTGTTTGGAATTGCGCATATCCGCGGTGGAAGCGATTTGGGTGAGCAGTGGTACGAAGATGGGAAATTGCTGAACAAGAAAAATACGTTTACTGATTTCATTGCGTGTAGCGAAAAACTGATTGCCGATAAATACACTTCGGCTGATAAATTGGCTGCCATGGGCGGAAGTGCAGGTGGTTTGCTGATGGGTGCCGTGGCAAATATGCGTCCGGATTTGTACCAAACCGTGGTGGCGCAAGTTCCGTTTATTGACGTGGTTAGCACCATGCTGGATGATACATTGCCTCTCACTACCGGCGAATACGAAGAGTGGGGCAATCCAAACGAAGAGGAATATTTCAACTATATGCTGTCATATTCTCCGTATGACAATATAAAACCACAAAACTATCCAAACTTCCTAATCACGGGCGGAATCAACGATTCGCAAGTGCTTTTCCATGAACCGACGAAATATGCCGCTAAGCTGCGTGCTATGAAAACAGATGAAAATATTCTCTTGCTGAAAATGAACATGGATAGCGGTCACGGAGGTGCTACCGGTCGATACGACGGAATAAAGGAAACGGCTTTTGAACTGGCATTTATTCTGAATAGAGTAGGAATTGAGAAATAAAATCTCGATTAACAGAAAACGAAAAGAGCGTCGGACAGACGCTCTTTTTTGTTGTATTGATGTAGCAAATTTGCTTCTAAATTCCCATTAATCCCAAAGCTTTCACAGGAGCTCCATATTTTTCCCAATACGCTCTTGCGCCTTTTTCCAATTTTTCACGGTAGCTGTCGTCGCTTATGATTTTTTGGATGGCTTCCTGGATGGAAGCTTCGTTATCTTCCACGAAATGAACGTTTTCACCGTGAACAAGCGGTTCTGGAAGGTCGTTGATTAGCGACAATGAGATAATTGCTTTGCCAAGCGCAAGGTATTCGCTGAGTTTCCAGCCGTGCGCATGGTTGGAGAATGGCGCATTGAAAACCACCAGCGATTTTCCGGTTTTTTCCAAGTATTCTTTCACAGAAAAACTTCCTTCGCAAGCGAAATTTCGCAACGAAGGACTGCAATGTTCCTTGCTCGACATAGACAAACCGCCATCGAAAGTCAGTCCGGAAATGCTTTGGCAAGCGGAGATAAAGCGTGCATTGGCTTCGTTGAATTTCTCATCGTTTCTGTCCCAGTCGGCATTCAGCCAAACCGAACTCATGTGAAAAACGTAATTTTTATCCACCTGATGCTTCCTGTCGTATTCCTCGTAATACACGCGGTAGCGGCATTGCTGGCGATAGCGTTGCACAAAGGTGAAAGGCCAGATTTTCAGCCAGGTTTTCCACATATTTTTCCATGCATAAAGCGCCGAATCGCCGTGGCTCAGTAGTTTCACGCCAAAATACGGTGCCAGCGAAACCAGTTTGGCGCGGTATTTCTCCGGAGTGTTGTCAAAATTTGCGTTTACATGACCGTAAACATTGCACCAGTCGTATTCCGTCGGTTTTACATCGCTCGTTTCTCCAAAATCGATGCAATATTTTTTGTCTCCAATAACGAAATTCAGCGTAGTAATTCTGTTTTGAAGTGTTTTGAACGGTTTGTTGGAGAAAAGTACATTTTTCTGACCGAATTTCTCGAAAAGTCCGAGAATAAAAAATCCGGCGTAGTTTACATTGACCATCGGGTCAACAATTACTTGTGTATGATTTGTTTGTGGCATAATTTTCAGTTTTAATAATTCTTCAAAGATAAAAATTAATGCCTAACTAACCTTAAATTTCGATGGAATGTTTAGTTTTTTAATCAATTTTTAGCCATTTGGAGGCTTGTAGTGATAGTGTGATAATAAAAAAGGCTTTTCTCCGAAACGAATGTTTCAGAGAAAAGCCATTCATAAATTATTCAGTTTTAGTAAAGTTTTATCCAAACTTACTCTTCGCGATTTCTACAATTTCCTTTTCCAATAAATCGGCTTTTCGTTCCAATTCCTCCGCTTTCTCAATCATTTTTTCTACGAAAGCTTTGTCTTCCAGCCCAAATGCGTTGGTTTTTACGTTCAGTCCGGCACCCATCACGGCTGCTCGAAGCGCTAATCCGCCCACTCCGGCATCGGAAGCCGAATTTGGATTTCCGGTTTCGGCCATTGTTTTCACCATTTCCATGGCTTCGCAAGCCGTTTGCATCACGCGGAAAGGAATTTCCATAGCGTATTTCATCGCATCCTGAATGGCTTCGGCACGTTTTTGCTTTTCGGCCTTGGTGCTTTTCGGCAATCCGTAAGCTTCCATCACCAGTTTGTAAGCGTTGGTGTCCTCGTCAATCAAATGGATCAGTTTTTCCTGCAAGGCTTTTCCGGTATCCGCCAGATTGGAAAATTCTTCCCAGCGCTCATCCCATCCGCGTTTGTGAGCCGAAAGATTGGCTGTCATCATGCCCAGTGAAACGCCGAGCGCACCCATGCAAGCCGAAACCGAGCCACCGCCCGGCGCAGGGCTTTCGGATGCCGTTTCGTTGGCAAATTCCGTGAGCGTCATATCCACCAAGCGTTTTTGAGAATGGTCTTCCAACTGATATTCGATGATTTTCTTTTTCGGGTCAAATGGCGCCAAATCATCCAATCCAAGCGATTTAACGGCTATTTTGATAATTTCTTCGTCCGAAATTCCGGTGCTTCGGTGTTGTTTTTTCAGGAAATAACGACCCGTGTCAAGCATGATTTGTAAGGGGATCATGCCCACCAATTCCGAGCCTGTCACGCGAATTCCACGAACGGCAGACCGTTCGCACGCCGCTTCAAAAAGTTGGTGAAGCGAAGTAACCGTGGTGTCGGTCAAGTTGAATGAAAGTTGTGCAATTCCGTATTCTTCTATGTACCAGCCAATTCCTTTCACGCCTTTCAGCATTCCGGGCGTGTAAACCGGATTTCCGTCGGCATCTTTCACAATTTTTCCGGTCAGCGGATTGCCTTCTCGCTTGATACGCCCTTTTTCACGAATATCAAACGCGATGGAATTTGCCCAGCGGGTAGAAGTGGTGTTCAGATTGACGTTGTAGGCAATCAGGAAATTTCGTGCACTGACAGCCGTTGCTCCCGCTTTTTGGGCAGTTTCGGTAAATTCCGCCGGTCCAAAATCAGGTTTCCAATCTGGGTTAGTCAGTTTTTTCGGCAATCCTTCGTATTCGCCGGCACGGCAAGCAGCCAGATTGCGACGTTTTTTCTCAGTGCAGGCAAATTCGTAAAAATAACCCGGAATGCCCAGCTCATCACCGATGCGTTTTCCAAGATTTCGAGCGTAAACCACCACCTCGTCCATCGTGATATTTTTTATTGGAATTAACGGCAAAACGTCTGTTGCTCCAAATCGCGGATGCTCGCCGTGATGCTTACTCATATCAATTAGTTCAGCCGCTTTTTTCACTGCTCGAAACGCCGCTTCACAAACCGGTTCCGGTTCACCCACAAAAGTAAAAACCGTACGATTTGTCGCTTTTCCCGGATCAATATCAAGAAGTTTCACACCCTCCACCGATTTTATGGCGTCGGCTATCTGATTGATAATCTGCATATTGTTCCCCTCGCTAAAATTTGGAACGCATTCTATTAATTGGTTCATAGTTTATTAGTTGAATAGTTGAATAGTTGAATAGTTGAATAGTTGAATAGTTGAATAGTTGA
>CAZCIU010000001.1:112660-116649 GCA_964498765.1 uncultured Paludibacter sp.
GAATAGTTGAATAGTTGAATAGTTGAATAGTTGAATAGTTGAATAGTTGAATAGTTGAATAGTAAAATAGTTGATAGTAAATAGTTTATTAGTAAATTATTAAATTCTGTGAAAATCCGCCAAATCCGTGTCATCCGCGTCCAATCCTTATTAAATCACCGCAAAGGCGTCATCTGCCTATACAAAATCTCTCGAAAATCATTTGTTCTAAAAACAATAAAATCGGCTTTATTTCCTTGTTTCAAAATGCCGATATCATATCGTTTCAAAGCTTTTGCTGCACGACAAGTCATTGCAGCCCAGGTTTCAGCCATCGAAAGTTTTTCATATGCTCCAAGAATTGCCGCTTGAACCAGCAAATTTCCCATCGGTGCGCTACCCGGGTTCCAATCCGATGCGATAACCAGCGAGCAACCGGCGTCCAGCAGTTTTCGAGCCGGTGCGAACCGCTCTCCCAATCCCAATGATGCACCCGGAAGTACCACAGGAATGACATTGCTTTTTACCAAAATAGCTATTTCCTTTTCATCCGCATATTCGAGATGATCGATGGAAACTGCGTCAAATTCTACTGCCAGAGAAGCACAATCATTTGAAAATTGGTCGCCGTGAATAACCACATCAAAGCTCATTTTCTTTGCTTCGGTGAGATAATATTTTGCATCGTCAATCGAAAATGCTCCTTTTTCAACAAAAATATCTACCCGATTTGTCAGATTTTGCTTTTTTACTTCCGGCAAAAGATTTTCAACGATATGTTGTAAATAATCCCGTTCATTTCCGGCAAAATCTTTCGGTTTCATGTGTGCTGCCAGGCAAGTGGGAACTAATTCCGAACGACATTTCTCATTTGCCAGTTTGATGGCTTTGAGCATTTTGAGTTCTTGCTCCACGGAAAGTCCATAACCGCTTTTCACTTCGATGGTAGTAATGCCTTGTTGGTAAGACTTTTCAGCTTTTTTAACGGTCAAAGAAACCAATTCATCCAAACTTGCTTCACGCGTTTTCTGCACCGTATCCCAGATACCACCGCCGGCCGACGCAATTTCGAGATAAGTCTTTCCCGCCAATCGCATCGCGTAATCCCTCGCCCGCGAACCAGCCCAACAAATATGCGTATGCACGTCAATCATTCCCGGCAGGCACACATTTTCCCCTTCGAAAAATTGCACCTCCGCATCAGGATTTTCGTTTCGCAATTGTTCGAAATTTCCAACCGCCAATATCTGCCCTTTTTCATGCAAAATTCCACCATTCGGAATAATTTCCAATTGTTCATCGGATATTTTTCCACGAAGTGGCAAGTTGTCCATGGTCAGTAGTTGGGTGAATGGACCGGATAATGTGGTTAATTGGTTGTATGGTTGATTGGTTAAATGGCTCATTTTTATCGAGAATTTTTGTCAATGATAAAATGTGTTATTTCTTCGGGCTGAAAGCCCAATTTATTTCAGCCCAATGCAAAGTGAAGCGACGCGTTGGGTTAACGGATATTTACCAGAATTAACGCCCTGAAAGGGCAATTTAAAATCAATCTGTCCACAGATAAGTTTCATTGTATTCAATTCCATATTCTTTCAAAAATAATAAATATTCTTCTTGAAATGACATTTTCTTGTGATGTTCTTCTTGGTTTTCAATGTATTTCTTTGTTTTGTCGTGTAAGGATGGACTGACAGAAAAACCACCGTAACCGCCTTGCCAAGCAAAATTTTTGTAATAATCTCCCTTGGTCTTTATCCAACGGCTGCTATGACGTTTAACTTCTTCTGCCAATTTTGCTAACGCAATATTTTTTGACATCACACAAAGAATATGAAAATGATCCTCAACGCCGTTTATGATTATTGGAATACAATCTAAATCTTTTAATATTGAACCCATATAGGCATACAACTCACTCTTATCCTCTTTTTTGATTAATGGACATGTGGTTTTGATATGTGAAATCAAGTGTACGTATAGTTTAGATAAAGATTGTGCCATAATTCATACTTTTAACCTACCCTTTCAGGGCGCAGTTCCGAGTGTGTATCGCTTACCCAAGGCGTTGCCATTGGGTTGAAATAAGTTATCCTTTCAGGACGCAAAAAAATAATATAAAAAACCGCGCAATCCGTTTAATCCACGTTATCCGTGTTCTATTATGGTTTTAACGGCAAATTCTTCTTCGCCCTTTCATAGCCTGCATCGGCGTGACGGTAAACACCCATGGCAGGGTCATTAAACAGCACGCGTCGAAGACATTCATCCGCACGGTCGGTACCATCGGCAACAACGACCATCCCGGCATGCTGTGAATAACCGATACCTACGCCGCCACCGTGATGGAACGAAACCCAGGTAGCTCCGCCGGCTGTGTTCGACATTAAATTCAGCAATGCCCAGTCCGAAACCGCATCCGAACCGTCGAGCATGCCTTCGGTTTCCCGGTTGGGTGATGCCACAGAACCGCAATCCAAGTGGTCGCGACCAATCACAATCGGCGCTTTCACATTTCCTTCCCGAACCAACTGATTGAACATCAATCCGGCTTTCTCGCGCTCGTTCATTCCGAGCCAGCAAATCCGGCTTGGTAATCCTTGGAATGCAATTCTGTCTTTCGCTTCTGTCAACCATTTTATTAAATGCGTATTTTCAGGAAATAATTCCATCAAAGCACGGTCGGTCGTGAAAATATCTTCCGGATCGCCGGAAAGTGCCGCCCAACGGAATGGACCTTGTCCGTCGCAGAAAAGCGGACGGATAAATTTAGGAACAAATCCTTGGTAGTCAAAAGCATTTTTTTCGCCTCCCTGACGGGCAAATTCACGCAAATTATTTCCGTAATCAAATGTAACAGCACCACGATTTTGCATTTCGAGCATAAAACCTACGTGTCGAGCCATGCTTTTCAATGAAAGTTCACGGTATTTGTCAGGTGCTGATTTTCTCATTTCAAGAGCTTCCGCAAGCGAAATTCCATTTGGAACGTAGCCGAAAAGTGGATCGTGAGCCGAGGTTTGGTCGGTCAGCATATCGGGAATAAGATTGTCTTTCAGCAGTTTTTCCAACATATCGCCCGCGTCACTCACCAAACCGATGGAAATTGCCTTGCCTTTTTCAACAGCATCGCGCAACCAAGCCACCGCTTCATCGTAGCTGTACGTCATTTTATCGATGTATTTGGTTTCCAAGCGTTTTTTTATCCGTTCGGGATCCACGTCCGCGCCCAAAAATGCTGCTCCGGCAAGCGTTGCGGCCAATGGTTGAGCGCCACCCATTCCGCCCAATCCGGCAGAACAAATCCAGCGGTGTTTCAGATTACCTTCAAAATGCTGACGTCCCGCTTCGGCGAATGTCTCGTAAGTTCCTTGCAAAATGCCCTGCGAACCGATATAAATCCAGCTTCCGGCGGTCATTTGTCCGTACATCATCAGTCCACGCGATTTCAATTCTTCGAAATGCTCCCACGTAGCCCAAGCCGGCACAAGATTGCTGTTTGCAATTAAAACTCTCGGTGCTTCGGGATGCGTTCGTACGATGCCTACGGGTTTTCCCGACTGTACGAGCAAGGAATGATTTTCGTCCAATTCCAACAGAATACGGATAATTTCGCGAAGAGCGTCCAGGTTGCGGGCTGCTTGCCCTGTTCCGCCGTACACGATTAAATTGGCTGGATCTTCCGCCACTTCACGATCCAAATTGTTGAGTAACATACGCAATGGCGCTTCTGTCTGCCACGATTTTGCGTTGAGCGTACTTCCGTGCGGTGCCCGATAATTCGGGTGGGAAGCGTAGGTGTTAAGAAATTCTGTGTAGTTCATATCTGATTTACGATTACATAATTTACGATTGGAAATGTTAAATACTTTTCAAAAAAGGATTTCCGTTTAGGTTTCGGGCTGAAAGCCTAACTTATTTCAGCCCAATGCAAAGCGAAGCGACGCGTTGGGTTAATGGATATTTCCCACAAATTACGCCCTGAAAGGGCAACTTAAAAAGTCAAT
>CAZCIU010000001.1:116749-120874 GCA_964498765.1 uncultured Paludibacter sp.
GTTAATGGATATTTCCCACAAATTACGCCCTGAAAGGGCAACTTAAAAAGTCAATTTGTCAACAAATAAGTTTCGTTAGTTTTAATTTGGTATTTTTTTTAAAACAACAAACTTTTTTAACTTGCCCTTTCAGGGCGCAGTTCCGAGTGAGTATTGTTTACCCAAGGCGTTGCCGTTGGGTTGAATTAAGTTGTCCTTTCAGGACGAAATCAAATTTGTATCCCTTTTTATAAGAAATTTGTGTTAATTCTTTCATTTCGTGTCATTTGTGTTCAAAAAAATCCGTGAAAATCTGCTCAATCCGCATTATCCGTGTCCCATAAAAAGGCATTTACAACCCAAACACCTCATCCGTTTCATTTTTCAAATCAATCCGGTGTTTTTTAGCTGTGGCATTCAGGCGATGGATGATTTCTTTGGATTGAAGCAGTTTGATGGCTTTTTCGATGTCGCCGTAGAAAAGTCGGTCGGTATCGGCAAAGCTGATGTGCTCGCGGATTAGGTCGTGCATTTCATCGAGCAGGATGTTCGATTTCATTGGCTTGCGGAAATCAAAGCCTTGCGCTGCCGTAATCATTTCGATAGCCAGGATTTTTTCCAAATTTTCCACAATTCGTAAACTTTTCCGTCCGGAAATAGAACCCATACTCACGTGATCTTCTTGCCCGAGCGAAGTTGGGATGCTGTCGGCACTCGCCGGGAAGCAGAGTGATTTATTTTCGCTGACCAAAGCCGCCGTGCTGTACTGTAAAATCATAAATCCGGAATTCAAACCTGTGTGTTCCATCAGCAATTTAGGCAAATCAGGCGTGCTTGCCATCATCGAAAGGTAGATGCGGCGGTCGGAAATATTGCCCAGTTCGGCAGCTGCCAAACCGGCATAATCAAGCGGAAGTGCAATCGGTTGACCGTGGAAATGTCCGCCACTGATGGTTTTTTCTTCGGTGAAAACTATCGGATTATCGGTCACGGAATTTATTTCGGTCAGAATAGTGTCTTTGAGATGCAGCCACGCATTGCGCGAAGCACCGTGTACCTGCGGGATACAGCGAAGCGAATAAGGATCCTGCACGCGGCCACATTTTTGGTGTGATTTCACGATCTCGGAATGCGAAAGCAGTTTCCGCATCCGCGAAGCCACGTACATGCCGCCCGAGTGCGGACGCAATTGGTGAAGTTCTTCGTCGAAAGGTTTCACGGAACCCATCATCGCTTCCAGGTTCATAGCGGCGATGATATCGGCGTGATCCAGGCAGTTTTGCATTTTTTCCAACAAAATAATGCCGTGTGCAGCCATAAACTGCGTTCCATTTATCAATGCCAAACCTTCTTTTGGACCTAATTCAACGGGTTTTAAGTCGAATTTTTCCAATACAGTTTCAATCGGCACTCGTTCATTCTCAAAATTCACTGTTCCCATTCCAATTAAAGGCAGGAAAAGATGTGAAAGCGGCGCCAAATCACCCGAAGCACCCACGGAACCCTGTTCGGGAACGCACGGAATTACGTTGTTATCGATGTGCCAAAGAATACGTTCCACGGTTTCTACCGCCACGCCCGAATAACCTTTGCAAAGCGCGTGCAGCTTCAAAATCAGCATCAGTTTGGCAATTTCATTATCAATAAAATTTCCCACGCCCACACTGTGGCTCATCAGCAGGTTGTATTGCAGCTGCTTGGTTTCGTCCTTGTCAATCAGCGACGTGCAGAGCGGCCCAAAACCGGTGTTGATGCCGTAAACGATTTTCTTTTTACTAACGATGTTTTTGACCACTTCCTGATTGGCTTTTACGCGTGAAATGGTTTCAGCAGTGAGTTTGCCTTTGATTGCGCCGCGGACAATGCCGAGAGCGGTTGCAATGGTGAGAAAGTCCTCGCCGTAGCGAAAGATTTTGGGTGTTTGTGTTTTCATGGGTAAATAATCATTTTGCTACAAATATAGCGATAATTTCGAGAAATGAATGAATGATTATTCGGAATTTTCAAGAATAATTCGCTTTTTTGTGTCAAAAAGTTAATATTACTTGTTGCCGTTATGTAAAAGCAAATTTATCCAAAAAAACTTGACTTGACAAATTTTAGGTGGGAATTAAAGATTATATGAGTTGAATTAAAAGAAGCAATCTCGACTTTATAAAAACATAGTGAACAATAGCTCTATTTGCCCTTTATTTTGAAAGTCGAGAACATAGTTTAAAAATATCGAAGATATTTTTCTCTATGTTTCCGAAAACACGAGAATAAACATTTATTATCGATGTTTTCTACTGTTTTGAATAAAAGCAGGAAGACTTCAAAAAGAAAAGCCAACTTTTCAGAAAGAATATATGCTAAATCACTTTTTTCCGCCAATTTCCTTTCAGCAGATACCAGTAGGACAGCACGCCAATAATTCCCCAATAAACAAATTCAGAGAACCATACAATTTCCACGGATGCACGCAGTACGACGGCGGTGTAGTAGGTGTAAGCCACATAGAAAAACAGCGTGAGAAATTCGATTAAAAACGCCGAGCGAGTATTGCCCGTGCCGGAAATTGCGTTGAATAAAATGCTGCTGACACCGCAGAAAATCATGGCTACCGAAATTACTCGCAAGGTTGGTAATGTGGCGGCTACCAATTCGAGATTGTTGGTGTAAATGCGTGCAAAAACCTGCGGAAACGCGAAAGTAAACAGCATAATCGGCACCAGCATTGCCAGCACCATTTTGATGGATTTATTGATAAATGGCACCACTTGCTCTTTATGACCTTCGCCTATCATGTTGCTAACCAGCGTGTTCACCGTGGTAGAAAGCGCCGAACCCGGTATCATCAGCAGAATGTACAGACTTCGTCCGATATTGGTAATTGCCAGCGGTCGCTCACCCAGTCTTTCTATGAAAATGAAAAACATAAACCACGTGGAAATCGAAATAAAAAACTGGAACATAATGAAAATGGACAAGCTCAATATCTTGCTAATAGTCTGAAAATCAATTTTATTGAATTTGAAAAGATTGAAAATGTCTTTGTCCTTCATTTTCAGCGTGACAATTGTAAGATAAATCAGCGAAGTCAATTCCGCGATAGTGGATGCGATGGCAGCACCTGCAATTCCCCATTCCAGGAAGCCAAATTTCCCGAAAATCAAGACGTAATCGAGTACAATATTGGTCAGAGCTGTGATAATAGCCGAGATTGTCAGTACTTTTGTGCGCGTAATTCCAACGAAAAACGCCCGAAAAACAACGTTGAGAAAAGCAAAGAAAAAGCCGAAAATCCGCCAATTCAGAAATTCCACCGTAGCATCATAAATATGGTCGGAATGCACCAAAAACCGTATCAGATACGGCATTGAAAGGTACGATGCCACGAAAATGACAGTTGCCAGCAGGAAATTAAACAGCAGCGCATTGTTGAAAATCGGACCGATGTCAGCGTAATTTCGCTCGCCATTTCGCCGGGCAATCATAATTTGCGCCCCTTGACTAAACCCAAACCCGATAAAATAAATGGCGATATAAAACACGCCGCCAATGGCAGATGCACCCAGCGCCACTTCGCTCACACGCCCCAAAAACGCCGTATCCGTTACGTTAATCACGTTTTGAGCAATCAGCGTTAGGAAAATGGGGTAGGTAACCTGGAAGATTTTTTTGTTGGTGTACATCTGAAATTGTCTCTAAACTTTATTCTGAAAAATAGAATTGCAAAAGTACAAAAATCATTTGTCAGAAAAATGACAAATCGAGAATTGAGCGGTAACAAAAGTGTTAAAAAAACTCTGCCAAAGTTTTCAGGATTTTGGCAGAGTTTTGTGTAGATTTTATTTAGCTAATTTATAGCGTCAGTTTTTACTTATAAAATTCGCCGTGTGTAATAAAATGTTCAAAAATATAGAACAAAGCACCTGCGAAATATCCAATCAAGGCAATCCAACTGATTTTTTTCACATACCAGAAGAAATTGATTTTTTCCATACCCATGGCAGCCACACCTGCAGCCGAACCAATGATAAGAATACTACCACCCGTTCCGGCACAGTAAGCCAGGAATTCCCACAAATAGTGATCCATCGGATATTGAACCAGCGAGTACATTCCTTGCGAAGCAGCTACCAACGGCACATTGTCAATAACCGC
>CAZCIU010000002.1:0-95198 GCA_964498765.1 uncultured Paludibacter sp.
AGAAAGGCGAAGTTGTAATTATTGCCGGAGGAACAAGCAATCCATATTTTACAACTGATACGGCTTCTTCACTTCGTGCCATCGAAATTGAAGCAGATGTAATGTTGAAAGGTACACGAGTGGATGGTGTTTATACGGCTGATCCTGAGAAAGATAAATCGGCTGTGAAATTTGACGAAATCACTTACGATGAAATCTATAATCGGAACTTAAAAGTGATGGATTTGACTGCAACGACTATGTGCAAGGAAAATAATATGCCGATTTACGTTTTTGATATGGATACGGTAGGAAATTTGAAAAAAGTAATTTCCGGAGAAAAAATCGGAACCTTGGTGAAAAATTAGTTTCTTTTCGCTGAATCGGAATGTTTTTTCTTAAATAAAAAAATAATATTTAAAACAAAATACTATGCTAGACCCTAAAGAACAACTGCTTGAAGCAGAAGAATTTATGAAAGCAACCATAGAATATCTGGATGAAGTATTGGCTCGCATTCGTGCCGGAAAAGCCAATACACGCATTCTGGATGGTATTCGTGTAGATTATTACGGTTCAATGGTGCCGCTTAGCAATGTTGCCACGGTGACTACGCCTGATGCGAAAACTATCGCAATTCAGCCTTGGGAAAAAGCGCTTATTCCGGTTTTGGAAAAAGCTATTTTGAACTCAGATGTAGGAATTACGCCGCAAAATAATGGTGAAACTATCCGTCTCGGAATTCCACCGATGACCGAAGATCGTCGTAAACAATTGGTAAAACAAGTGCGAGCTGAAGGTGAAGAAGCCAAAATCAGTATTCGTAACGCACGACGTGAAGCCATCGAAAAAATTAAAAAAATGGTGAAAGACGGGCTTCCTGAAGATGTGCAAAAAGATGCAGAAGCTGACGCTCAAAAAATTCATGACAAATACATCAAAAAAGTAGATGATTTGTTGGTAGAAAAAGAAAAAGAAATTATGACAGTATAAAATTTCTGTCGTAGTGAAATAACCTGATTTTATGGAGATAAAAAGCGATTGTTTCTCGGAATAATCGCTTTTATTTTCACTTTATATTTACAATTTATACAAAAAATGTTCGGTACAGTAGTCAAAAATACAGGCAGTTGGTACACCGTGAAAACCGATGAAGGCGATTTGATTGATTGTAAAATCAAAGGAAATTTCCGCATCAAGGATATTCGCAGCACCAATCCCATTGCCGTGGGCGACAGGGTAGAATATGTGCTCTCTACCGATGATGCTGCATTGATTGTAGCTATCTGCGACCGAAAAAACTACATCATTCGCCGCTCTTCTAATTTATCGAAATATTCCCAGATTTTAGCAGCGAATCTGGATTTAGTGGCACTTGTAGTTACAGTGAATTATCCGGAAACTTCCACCGTTTTTATCGACCGATTTCTGGCTACTGCCGAAGCATATCAAGTGCCGGCTTGCTTGATTATCAATAAAATAGACCGATACGACGAAGCTGATATGGAATATTCGAAAAGTTTGAAATTTCTGTATGAGAATATTGGTTATCCGGTTTTTTTGATTTCTGCTTATGACGAAAGTACGATGGCAGATTTGAAAGAATTTCTGAGAGGAAAAACTAGCCTTATTTCCGGAAATTCAGGTGTAGGAAAATCAACCATCATCAATCTGCTGATACCACATTCCGAACTTCGTACGGGCGAAATTTCTGAATATCACAACAAAGGAATGCACACCACAACGTTTTCAGAGATGTTTGAGCTGCCTGAAGGAGGAAATATTATTGATACGCCGGGCATCAAAGGATTCGGAACAATTGATATGGACACTTACGAAGTCGGGCATTTTTTCAAAGAAATTTTCGAGTTTTCCAAAGACTGTCGCTTCAATAATTGTACACACATTCACGAACCGGATTGCGCGGTTTTGAAAGCCTTGGATAATCACTACATTAGTAGTTCAAGGTACCAGAGTTATTTAAGCATTTTGGAAGACGATAAAAATGAAAAGTACAGATAATGAAATTTTTACTATCAAATTGTAATAATTTGTTGGATAATATTAGGAAAAATCAAATATAATAAATAATTTTGTAAAGAAAATACATAAATAAGTATTAACCCTGAAAAACATAAATACACAAAATGGGACATCATCAAATTGATAGATTAGATAAAAAGATTTTGCAATTAATTTCTAAAGATGCTCGTATTCCTTTTCTGGAAGTAGCACGTGAGTGCAATGTATCCGGTGCAGCTATTCACCAAAGAATTCAAAAATTACGTAATTTGGGAATAATCAAAGGTTCTGAATTCGTGATAGATACCTACAAAATTGGCTATCAGACATGTGCGTATATTGGAATTGTGCTTTCTAATATCAAAAAATTCAACTCCGTGGTGGATGAATTAAAGAAAATTCCTGAAATCGTAGAATGTCACTATGCAACCGGAAAATATTCGATGTTTATCAAAATTTATTCGAAAGACAACCGTCATTTACTGCAAATCATTTTGGATAAATTGACCTCGATAGATGGCGTGCAGCATACAGAAACATTCCAACTTTCGCTGGATGAGATATTTAACAGACAACTCTCTGTTTTTGATTTGGAAGATGAAGATGAGGATGAAGAAATAGGAGAGTAGTTGACAGTGAACTATTTAAAATAAAAACAGCTTGAGTAATCAAGCTGTTTTTATTATTATACGCTTATTGATTCTGTAAGCGAACCGTAAGCTGTCATTCGCAACTTTTGTGTTGTCGGGAACTACTTCTAGTGAATCCATTGGAGTGTCAAGTTTCTTCAATACCTCCAAATCATGAATTTCAATTCGTTCCGGCACCACCACAGGCGGAGTTTTCAATTGATCCGGATCTAATCGGTGAATATCTACGCTGGCTACTCCGTGGCTGATAACGCCGATTTTTTTAGCTGCCGCGTAAGATAAATCAATTGATCTGCCTTTGATGAAAGGTCCTCTGTCTGTCACTTTCACAATTACTTCCTTGTTGTTTCTCGGGTTAATCACTTTCAGAATTGTGCCGAAAGGAAGCGTTTTGTGTGCACATGTCAGACTGTCTCGGTGGTAAAGATTTCCACTCGCTGTTTTTCTGCCATGAAATTTGTCAGCATAAAATGAGGCTTTCACTCTTTGTTGGCTGTACAGTGCTGACGAAAACGTCATTAAAAATACAACAAACAATAATGTCAGTTTCTTCATAATTATAATTTTCTTTGCAGCTCTCTGCAAAAATTTCGTTTGCAAAATTACAACAAAATATTTTATTGGCAAATTTTATGTATAAATATTTGTTAATCAGCTTATTGAAAAAATAAATAATACGCATTGCAGCCTATTCAGGTGCAATATTTTGCGATATATTAAAAAATCTGAATTTTCTATTTCCCATTTGAAATACTCAGGGAATGTTTGGCAGAATGAAAAAAAAGCATTATATTTGCACGCTCAAAAAGTGTATAGAAAATTAAGCAATTATTAATCAAATAGGAGGAAACAAACAATAGCTAAACAACAGTTTATCAGGCCTAGACAAGGTCATGTGAAAGAAATGCCTCACCGCATTAATGAGAAAATCAGAGGCGTTAAAGAAGTCCGATTGGTCGGTGAAAATGTAGAGCCGGGCATATATAGCTTTGACCGTGCAATGCAATTGGCAGAAGATCTTGAACTGGACTTAGTTGAAATTGCAGCAAATGCTGAGCCACCCGTTTGTAGAATTATTGATTATCAGAAGTTTCTATATCAACAAAAGAAAAAAGAAAAGGAAAACAAAGCGAAGTCCACGAAAATTGACGTTAAGGAAATCCGTTTCGGACCTCAAACTGATGATCATGACTACAACTTTAAGCTGAAACACGCTATTAAATTCTTAAAAGATGGCGATAAAGTAAAAGCTTACGTGTTTTTCAAAGGACGTTCAATTCTTTTCAAAGATCAGGGAGAAGTGCTTTTACTACGCTTTGCCAGTGACCTGGAAGAATACGCAAAGGTAGATCAGCTGCCACTATTGGAAGGAAAACGAATGATTATTATGTTTTCACCCAAAAAACAGAAATAAAAGAATTTCATTAATAAATAATAATATAGAAAATGCCAAAAATGAAAACTAACTCCGGTGCCAAAAAAAGATTCGCTCTTACCGGAACAGGAAAAATCAAAAGAAAACATGCTTTTAAAAGTCACATTTTGACTAAAAAAACCACAAAGCAAAAACGTAACTTGACCCAAACAGGTCTTGTTGACCCTGCTGACGTGAAAAACGTAAAATCAATGTTGCGCGTTTAATTAAGTCAAATCAAACATTTTAAAAACAAAATTTCTATCGTTAAATCGAATTTTAGCCAAAAAGACTGTAAAATAGTACAGCGCTAACGTTCTTAATTCATTTTAATTATGCCAAGATCAGTAAATCACGTTGCTTCACGTAAAAGAAGAAAAAGAATTTTAAGTCTTACCAGAGGGTATTTCGGTGGTCGCCGCAATGTGTGGACAGTAGCAAAAAATACCTGGGAAAAGGGTTTGCAGTACGCATACCGCGATCGTAAAAACAAAAAACGTAACTTCCGTGCACTTTGGATTCAGCGTATCAATGCTGCAGCACGTTTGGAAGGAATGTCATATTCTCGCTTGATGGGCGCATTGAAAAAATCAGGTATCGAAATGAACCGCAAAGTTCTTGCCGACCTGGCTATGAACCATCCTGAAGCATTCAGCGCAATTGTAAAAAGTGCAATGAACGGAAATGCAACTAAAAAAGCTGCTCCAAAAGCTGAAAAAGCTCCAAAAGCAGAAAAAGTAGAAGTTGCTGCAGAAGCAACAGAAGCAGCTGCTGAAAAAGAATAATCAGTCAGACCAAAATAATAAAAGCCACATTTCGTAAGATTTGTGGCTTTTTGTATAAATAGCTTTGTCAGGCAAAATAACAAGCTATATTTTTTTTTCAGAAATTAAATTCCAAAGGAAATTCCCATTTTTTTACCTTGTTTTACCATGATATGATCCGGGGTAACTAAGCGAAGCTTGTTTGAAACTTCTTTCAATGGAATATCTTTAATTTCGTCAATTCCTTTCACAGCTACCATTCTGCCGAATTTTCCATCATTGATAAGTTTCGCAGCATGAGCACCGAGCAAAGTCCCTAAATTTCGGTCATAAGGTGAAGGAGAACCGCCACGCTGAATATAACCAAGTACGGTTTCACGAGCTTCAAATCCGGTAAGTTCTTCAATTTTTCTGGCAAAATATGTAGCAGGATGGTGACCATCAGTTCCTCCTTCTACTTCTATACCTTCTGCAACTGCAACGATAGAGTAGGCACGACCAGTTTTTTTGCGCTTTTCTATCACGTGTTTTATCACATTCAGGTCATACCCCAATTCCGGAAGAAGAATTATATCCGCTCCTCCAGCCATTCCGGCATACAGCGTAATCCATCCGGCGTGGTGTCCCATAAGTTCAATAACCATTACGCGCTGATGCGAGCTTGCAGTAGAGTGAAGTCTGTCAATGGCTTCGGTGGCAATATCCACAGCAGAGTTAAAACCAAAAGTTACGTCTGTTCCAAATACATCATTATCAATGGTTTTTGGAATTCCGATTACATTCAAGCCTAATTCTGAAAGCTGATAGGTCGTTTTTTGCGTACCGTTTCCTCCAATACAAACAAGACAATCAAGGCCAAGTTCGTCGTAGCTTTTTTTGATAATTTCTTTGTCCTTCTTATCAGGTGATTTCAGAATTTTTCTAAATTCCTTTTCTCGTGCCGTACCCAAAATAGTGCCGCCAAGCGTTAGAAGACCTGAAAGCGATTTGTCTTTCAAAATAGAAGTATCCTTGTAAAGCAAGCCGGAAAAACCATTGTGAATACCTATTACTTCCATTCCATAACTGTTAATTGCAGCTTTACCTACACCGCGGATTGTGGCATTGATGCCGGGGCAGTCGCCACCTGAAGAGAGAATTCCAATTTTCATCTGATTTTTGTTTAAGTAATTAATCTTTGCAAAGTAAAGAAAAAAATGGGAAGATTGAGAATAAAAACCGCTGATTTTTTGAATAATGTGTAGTTTATACTGGTTATAAACATCAAATTGTAATTTTCATATAAAAAAACTCCCCAAATCGCATGCGATTCGGGGAGTTTTCAGATTTCAATTTCCTTCGGTGAGGAAATAAACTTAAGAGTTGGAGAATTACATCATTCCGCCCATTCCGCCGCCCATTGGCATTTGCGGAGCTGGATTTTCTTCTTTTTTCTCAACAATCACACATTCTGTTGTCAAGAACATTCCGGCAATTGAAGCTGCATTTTCAAGGGCTACACGAGTAACTTTTGCAGGATCAACTACTCCGGCTTCAAAGAAGTTTTCGTATTTATCCAGACGTGCATTGTATCCGTAATCCGCTTTTCCATCGCGAACTCGCTGAACAACTACAGCTCCTTCTTTTCCAGCATTGGCTACAATCTGACGAAGCGGTTCTTCGATAGCGCGTTTCACGATTTCAATTCCGGTACGTTCGTCGTCGTTATCAGCTGTAACTGCGTCAAGTCCGTCGATAGAGCGGATGTAAGCTACACCACCTCCGGGAACAATTCCTTCTTCGATAGCAGCACGAGTTGCGTGTAAAGCATCGTCCACGCGGTCTTTCATCTCTTTCATTTCCACTTCAGAAGCGGCTCCAACGTAAAGTACTGCCACGCCACCTGACAACTTAGCCAGACGTTCTTGAAGTTTTTCTTTGTCGTAATCTGAAGTTGTTGTCGCAATTTGCGATTTGATTTGACCAATGCGTTTTTGGATGTTTTCTTTGTCGCCTGCACCATTTACAATGATTGTGTTGTCTTTGTCAACAGTAACTTTTTCTGCAGTTCCAAGCATTTCAAGCGTTGCTTGTTCCAGTTTGATACCTTTTTCTTCAGAAATAACAACACCACCTGTCAAAATTGCGATGTCTTCCAACATTTCTTTTCTGCGGTCTCCAAATCCAGGAGCTTTTACAGCACAAATTTTCAAGGAACCACGAAGACGGTTAACTACTAATGTGGTTAATGCTTCATTATCAACATCTTCTGCAATTACTAAAATCGGACGTCCGGTTTGAACAGCAGGTTCCAAAATTGGAAGAAGTTCTTTCAGATTAGAGATTTTTTTGTCGTAGATGAGGATTTGTGGTTTCTCAAATTCCACTTCCATTTGCTCAGTATTCGTAACGAAATACGGAGAAATATATCCGCGGTCAAACTGCATACCTTCAACCACTTCGATAGTAGTTTCTGTTCCTTTCGCTTCTTCAATGGTGATTACACCATCTTTAGAAACTTTGCGCATAGCGTCAGCAATGAGTTTTCCGATTCGGCTATCGTTGTTGGCAGAAACGGTTGCAACTTGCTCAATTTTGTCGTAATTATCACCTACGGTTCTGGCTTGAGAAGCAATGCTTTTTACCACAGAATCAACAGCTTTGTCGATACCACGTTTCAAATCCATCGGATTAGCTCCCGCTGTAACGTTTTTAAGCCCAACGTTTACAATGGATTGTGCAAGTACGGTAGCGGTTGTAGTTCCATCACCGGCATCGTCACCAGTTTTTGATGCAACTTCTTTTACCAATTGCGCACCCATGTTTTGGTATGCATCTTCCAGTTCCACTTCTTTTGCAACTGTTACACCATCTTTTGTGATGTGTGGTGCCCCGAATTTTTTCTCAAGAATTACGTTACGACCTTTAGGACCAAGCGTAACTTTCACTGCGTTTGCCAGCTCATCAACACCTTTTTTCAGTTGATCGCGAGCATCAATATTAAATAAAATTTCTTTTGCCATAATTTTTTAGACCGATTCGCTAAAAAATACAAACCACATCATTAAAAGAAATATTTTCTTTCAAGTTAGGTTAAGTAATTTCAGTTTTCGGTTATTATTTTGTTTGATTATTTTCTAATTTATTAATTCTGATTTCTGATTTCTAAATTCTAACTTTAGAAAATTTAGATAATCGCCAAAATGTCAGACTGGCGCATTATCAAGTATTTTTCACCTTCCCACTCAAGTTCAGTTCCGGCATATTTTCCGTAAAGTACAGTTTCACCTACTTTTACTACCATTTCTTCGTCTTTTGTGCCATTCCCAACTGCTAAAACTTCACCTTTCAGCGGTTTTTCTTTTGCACTATCAGGAATTATAATTCCACTCACTGTTTTCTCTTCTACCGGCGCAGGCTTCACCAACACGCGGTCTGCTAATGGTTTAATGTTCATAATAATTCAGTTTTTAATATTTTATGTTATAATTATTTTTTGTTTTGTACTCCATATTTAGCGAATTTTGTGCCAATGAATTATTCTTGAAAATTTGACACAAAATAAGACAAAATCATTTTCAGTAAATGATTCGAACTGACAACTTGTCATTTTTTCGCTGCAATGGACGAAAGAAAGAGAAGCTTATACAGGTCAAAAAAGCGAAGTGAAGGAAATTTACTGCAAAGATTTAAGCTAAGAAATGGTTTTAGCACAGGGAAAATAACAGCCAAAACAGAGTTTAAGTTTCGGCGTTTTATACTTTCGAAGGTAGAAAGTAATTTGGATTGATTTTTCAGAAAAGGATAATTCTCAGAAATGTAAAGTTGATATAAATTTCGAGTGCCGATTTCAGTTTTAGCCAAGAAAGTTTTGTTGTCATCCAAACCTTTGTGAAGTAGTGGATTGTCAATATGATGCATTTCAAAACCATTTTCGGCTATTTGATGACCAAAAAGCGTGTCTTCGTGACCGTAAAATTTCAAACTTTCATCAAATCTGATTTTTTGAAAAATTGACTTCGAGATCAGAAAATTGAAAGTTGCAAAATGTGAATATTTTCCATCTTTTGCACGATCAATGGCCATCATGGCTTCTCGTTTACGACCATATTTTAGTCGGAGGCTGTATTTCGGATTTTTATTGTTTTCGTCGTAAGCTGTTCCGCCTATTACCACCGAATCTTCGTAACAAAACGAAAGATATTTTTCAATGTAGTGCGGCATAATCACTTCTGCGTCACAATCAATAAAAAGCAAATGATTAAATTTTGCTTTGTCTGCCAATAGATTTCGAATGGCAGAACGACCGATATTTTCCGGTAAAATGCTGTATTCACAATTGCTGAGATTAGCTACCGATTTATTTTCCTCCAAAAAAAGCGTAGATGCATCTTCCATTACCAAAATCTCAAAATTGGCAAATGTAGCCACAGCTTGCTTGTGCAAGTCTTGAACCAGCTTTGTGATATTGTAATTAAATGTTGGAATTAAAATTGAGAGCATCCTGTTTGTCTGAAATTAATAGCAATTTTGAATTATGCAAAGATATGATTTTCTTTTTATTTCGGATTGTAATTGTTAATTTTAGTCTGTAATTAGTCCTGTTTTTATGAAAAAAAGACGTGAAATTGAAAAAATGAGTTTTCGATAAATTAGAAAGTCTCGGCCAATTCACGCATATTTCCATTATTATTTTGTAATTTTGTAAAAATAAACAGATAGAACCTACAAACGAATGAGATTTGACGAACTCCCTCTTTGCGATGCTGTTCTGGATGGTTTGGATGCAATGAATTTCACAGAAATGACGCCTGTTCAGGAGTTTTCGATACCTGTGATTTTGGACAAAAAAGATTTGATTGCTTGCGCTCAAACCGGAACCGGAAAAACGGCCGCTTTTTTACTTCCATTGATAAATAATCTTTATACACAATCTCGTGCTGACAATGCTGTAAATGCGATTATCATGTCGCCAACGCGAGAATTGGCTCAGCAGATTGACCAGCAAATGGAAGGATTTTCCTACTTTGTACCTGTTTCGTCGGTGGCGGTCTATGGTGGTGGCGAAGCAGCAGATTGGGAAATTCAGCGCAGAGGTTTGCAAAAAGGTGCTGATGTTGTTATTGCCACTCCCGGTCGATTGATTTCTCATTTGAATTTGTCGGAAATAGATCTTTCTCACGTTAAATATTTCATTCTGGATGAAGCTGACCGAATGCTCGATATGGGATTTTTCGATGATATTATGACTATTGTTAATCGACTGCCGAAAGACAGACAAACCATTATGTTTTCTGCTACGATGCCACCCAAAATTCGTCAGTTGGCAAAGACCATTCTGAGAAATCCGGAAGAGATAAAAATTGCGATTTCTCGTCCGCCGGAAACCATTATGCAGACAGCTTATATTTGTGAAGAAGGACAGAAAAACAATATTATTCGACATCTTTTCTCTGATAATACACCGAATAAAGTCATCCTTTTTTCCGGATCAAAAATTAAAGTCAAAGAACTTACTCGAGCTTTACGGAAAATGGGTTTATCTGTTGGAGAAATGCACTCTGATTTGGAGCAAAAAGAGCGTGAAGCCATTATGCACGAGTTTAAAAACAATCGAGTTAATATGTTGATTGCTACGGATATAGTTTCTCGAGGAATTGACATTGATGATATTACGCTCGTGATAAATTACGATGTGCCTTATGAAGTGGAGGATTATGTGCATCGGATTGGACGGACGGCGCGCGCTGGCGATGAAGGTATGTCTATAACGCTGGTAGGACCTGAAGAGCAGTATCGATTTAAGCAAATTGAGGATTTTCTAGAAAAGGAAATCTATAAAATTCCGCTTCCGGAAGAAATTGGTGAAGCTCCGGAATATGATCCATTGGCAAATAGAAAGAAAAAAAGAAGACCGATGAAACGCTCAAAACCGCAATTTAGACACGGAGGAAAGCGTAATGACCGTAAAACTTCGAATTAAAATATTGAAAGAATAAATTTGATAAACTGATTAATAATCTAAACTAAAAATATGGCAACAAAATATCCTGATTTTCTAAAACCCGGAGATGAAATCCGCATTATTTCACCTGCAGGGAATATTGACCCAACTTTAATTGACGGAGCAAAATCCCAACTGGTAAATTGGGGCTATCGTCCTACAGAAGGTATGTTTACGCGTACTGTTTACGGGCGTTTTGCCGGAAATGAACAGGAACGATTTACTGATTTACAGCAAGCACTTGATGATCCTAATGTGAAAGCAATTCTTTGTAGTAGAGGTGGTTATGGACTAGCACAAATAATCGACAAGGTGAATTTCTCACGTTTTCAAGAAAATACAAAATGGGTGATTGGTTTTAGCGACATTACCATTTTACACGAAGCATTGCAAAAAACTGGCGTCGTGTCAATTCACAGCGCAATGGCAAAGCAACTCAGCGAGCTTCCGAATAATGCACAACCATTGGTCTTGCTGGAAAATATTCTAAAAGGAAAATTCCCAACTTACAAAGTTATTTCTGACCCGAATAATCGTTTTGGAAAAGCGAAAGGTAGATTAATTGGTGGAAATCTTTCGGTGTTTTTAGGCATGCGAGCTACGCCATTTGATTTGCCGTACAAAGGCTCCATTCTTTTTATCGAAGATGTGGGCGAAAAACCGTATCAAATTGATAGAATGATGCAAAATCTGCGTTTGAGCGGTGCTTTGTCACAGATTTCAGGTTTGATTGTGGGACAATTTTCTGATACGGAAGAAGATCCGGATATGCACGCAACAATCTACGAAATCATTGCCAGTGCCGTAAAAGACTACCAATATCCGGTTTGTTTTAATTTCTCAGCCGGTCATATTGATGATAATTATCCGCTGCTGATGGGTGCAAATGTAACTTTGGATGTGGATAGCAGAGGAAGTGAAATTAGTTTTCCATCTACATTTTGGAAAAAAACAAAGGATTTGTTTAAGTAAACGAGTAAACGAGGAGACAATTTAACAATTAAACGATTTAACAACACAATAAAATGTTTTCAGGAATAGTAGAAGAAGCTGCAACGGTTGTTGCGCTAGAAAAAGAGCAGGAAAATCTGCATTTGACAATGACTTGTTCGTTTGTAAACGAGTTAAAGATTGATCAGAGTGTTTCTCACAACGGCGTTTGCCTGACAGTAGTGAAAAAAACGGAAGATACTTACACCGTTACTGCAATCAAAGAAACGCTGAATCTTTCTAATTTAGGTAAATTGAAGGTTGGCGACAAAGTGAATTTAGAGCGTAGCATGATGATGAATGGTCGCTTAGATGGGCACATTGTGCAAGGACACGTGGACCAGACCGCAATCTGCACCAATGTAGAAGAAGCTGACGGAAGTTGGTATTTTACATTTGAATATGAGTTCAACAAAGAAAAAGCACGAAAAGGCTATATGACTGTTGACAAAGGTTCGGTGACTGTAAACGGCGTGAGCTTGACCGTGGTTGAGCCGACAAATAACACTTTCAAAGTGGCAATAATTCCTTACACCTACGAATTTACCAATTTTCATCAGATAAAAGTGGGCTCGTACGTGAATTTGGAGTTTGATATTATTGGAAAATACATCAGCAGAATGCTGGAGTTTAATAATTAATCAACTGAAAGTAAAATTTTTAAAAAAAGGGACAATTGGTAAATTGTCTCTTTTTTTGTGCCAAAACGGAAAATTAAAAATGAACTATAACGACCCTTTTTTGTTTATTGATTAGATTAGATTTTTATAGTTAGATAGAATGCAACATCTTAAAAGGCAAATACGGGAATCCTTTTTCAATCCCATTTTATACTTTCTACCGGCATTGGTTTTCATGCTGGTAGATGATTTTTTGGGAGAGAATGCTGCCTGGAAAATTTCATTTCCGGTGGCATTTGCCTTGATGTTTTATGTCTTTTTTGTTTACAAAAGAATGTTTCTCTGGCACGGAGTACTGGCTGTTTGTTATTTAATAATCGGCTTTGCGTCCAGTTTAGTGCCCGAAACTAATTTCGTTTATATTTATATCGATGAAATAATTTTCATCTTTTTCATTTTTATGATGTTTGGGCAAAAGGAGACGTTGGAGCGAATTGCTTCCAAGACTTTGCCGCATCAACTTCCCATGTCAAACAATGAAAATGAACTTTTCAAAATGGCCAGATGGCTCTTAATCATTGTTTTGGCTTATGTTATTTCTGCTTTAATTTTTCAAACTTTCTCAAACATAAACAACGGAAAACTTTTCTATCTGCGAATTTTCTATGCGCTGAGTATTATAGCATTAGCATTATTTGAAACTATTCGGGTAGTAATTGTCCGTGATCGATTGATAAAGGAAGATTGGTTGCCAATTGTGGATGAAAATGGAAAAGTTGTTGGAAGTGTGCAGTACCAGCCGGACACACCAAATCAGGAAAGACTGATGCATCCGGTGGTTCGGCTGTATTTGGTTGACAACGGACGAATTTTTATGCACCAACGCAAACCGGATGACAAATCAGAACCTTTGCATTGGGATGCTTCACTGAGCCGTCAGGTACGAATGTCAGAATCCATTGAATCGACTTTGCATAAATTTACACAGAAATTTTACAATCTTGAAGAGCAAAAATTCCTCTTTCTGACCAATTATATTTATCACGGAAAATTCAGCAATCAATACATTTATCTATTTGTGACCTGCAAAACTGAAGGTTTACAACCACAAGAGAAGGAACTTTACGTGACCAAATGGTGGACGCAAAAGCAAATCGATGAAAATCTCGGTGCAGGTGTTTTTACAGAACGTTTTGAGAAAGAATATGGAATTTTGAAGCGTAGCGGTTTGTTGGAAATTTCCGGTTGCGACTGCGAGTGCCAGCTTAAAGATTTAATCCGTGAAGTCTCGGATCGACCGACTGTTTAGGCTTTTTTCTTTGTTTTGTATGACAGAATATGAATTGTCACCGCCAGCGCAATGCTTCCCAGAAGTGCCTGTAAATACCATTTTTCATTTACAATAAAGAAAATACTATAAAGCATAAATAGCCAAAGTGTAGAAATAGCAATGATTTTTCCTTTGAGCGGAATGGCTTTGTCTTCCCGAAAATTGCGGATATATTCCCCAAAAACCTTGTGATTTATCAGCCAATTATAGAGTTTGTCAGAACTTTTTGCAAATAATGCTGCAGCCAAAAGTAAAAACGGCGTAGTGGGGATTACCGGCAGAAAAATCCCGATAATTCCCAAGACAAAGCTGATATAGCCTGATATAATAAGCAGCGTTTTTTTCATACGAAATGCAAAGGTAATAAAATCACGTTGTTTTTTGTTTCATTTCTTGTTATCTTTGTGCGAAAATTACGTAAAAAGCGTGATTTCAAAATTCAGAAAAATCTATAAACATTTAATTATAATCTAAGAATATGTCTGATGATAAGAAAATTATCTTCTCAATGGTGGGAGTAAGCAAAACTTTTCCTCCGCAAAAACGAGTTTTAAATAACATCTATCTTTCTTTCTTTTACGGTGCAAAAATCGGAATTATCGGTTTGAACGGTTCTGGAAAATCAACTTTGCTGAAAATCATAGCCGGAGTAGAGAAAAATTATGAAGGAAATTTGGTGTTTTCGCCCGGATATTCGGTAGGTTATCTGGAGCAGGAGCCGCAGCTTGACGATACTAAAACAGTGAAAGAAATTGTGCAGGAAGGTACACAGGAAGTGGTGGATATGTTGGCTGAATTTGACCGAATCAATGAACAGTTTGCTGAGCCGGATGCCGATTTTGATAAACTTATTGCTCGTCAGGGCGAATTGCAGGAACTGCTCGACCACGCTGATGCATGGAATTTGGACAATAAACTGGAGCGTGCCATGGACGCACTTCGTTGTCCACCGGAAGATGCTTTGGTGAAAAATTTGTCGGGAGGTGAGCGTCGTCGTGTTGCGCTTTGTCGCTTGTTGCTTCGTCAGCCGGATATTTTGCTGCTGGATGAGCCGACCAACCACTTGGATGCCGAATCGGTAGAATGGCTTGAAAATCACTTGCACAACTATGCAGGAACAGTAATCGCAATTACGCACGACCGTTATTTCTTGGATAATGTGGCCGGATGGATTTTGGAATTAGATAGAGGCGAAGGAATCCCTTGGAAAGGAAATTATTCTTCTTGGTTGGATCAGAAAACCACACGTATGGCAATGGAAGAAAAGCAAGCCAGCAAACGCCGTAAAACGCTTGAGCGAGAATTGGAATGGGTTCGAATGGCTCCAAAAGCTCGTCAGGCAAAGGGAAAAGCGCGTTTGGAAGCTTATGATAAATTACTAAATGAAGACCAAAAGGAGCGTGAAGAAAAATTGGAACTTTTCATTCCAAACGGTCCTCGCTTGGGAAATAAAGTTGTGGAAGCGATAGGTGTTTCCAAAGCTTTTGGCGATAAATTGCTTTTTGAAGATTTGAACTTTATGCTTCCACCAAACGGAATTGTGGGAATAATCGGACCTAACGGTGCAGGAAAAACTACGCTATTCCGCATGATGATGGGAATGGAAAAAGCGGATAAAGGAACATTTGAAGTAGGCGAAACGGTGAAAATTGGTTATGTAGATCAGACACACGTGGATATTGACCCAAAGAAAACGGTTTATCAGGTTATTTCAGGAGGAACTGAATTTATTCGCGTAGCGGGAAGAGAAATTAACGCACGTGCTTATCTTTCTCGCTTCAACTTTACGGGCGCCGACCAGGAAAAGCTTTGCGGCGTTTTGTCGGGTGGTGAGCGAAATCGACTGCACCTTGCTTTGACGCTGAAATCTGAAGCTAACGTACTGCTTCTCGATGAGCCAACCAACGACATCGACGTGAATACGCTTCGTGCATTGGAGGAAGGTTTGGAAGGATTTGCCGGATGTGCTGTGGTAATCAGTCACGACCGCTGGTTCTTGGATCGTATTTGTACGCATATCATTGCTTTTGAAGGCGATTCGCAGGTTTTTGTGTTCCAAGGCAGTTATTCTGAATACGAGGAAAACAAAAAAATGCGTTTGGGAGACATTGAGCCAAAACGTATTAGATACAAAAAATTGATGTAATCGGTTCTACAAGACCGGATTTAGAAATATACATTTATTGAAATTAGCGGTTGTTTTCTACATCCGCTATTTTTCTATTTTCAAAGAAAATATGCTGGTAAAAACGATACTTTTTGATTTCGATGGAGTAGTGGTTGATTCAGAATGGATACATCTGGAAGCTTTACGAACTGTTGTGGAAGAAAACGGAACGGATTTGCCGGACGGTGTTTTAAAGCAATTCGTCGGGAAAAGTGATAAGTCATTTTTCGAATATGTGATTGAGCATTTAGGCGGAAAACGTTCAATCGAATTTTATACCGAACAAAAAGATTTACTTTTTGGAAAATTGATTTCAGAGCTAAAACCTATTGATGGTTTTTTGGAGTTTATTGATACTATTTTACGAAATAATGTTAAATGTGCTATAGTGACATCGTCTTCTTCGGAATCACTGAAAGCTACGAATGAAGTTTTCCCTTTTAAAAACCTTATCAAAACCATTGTTAGTGCCGACGATGTGAACGAGCATAAACCCAAACCAATGCCTTATCTGAAAGCAATGGAATTGCTTGATGCAGAGCCTGATACTACTTTAGTAATTGAGGATTCAACGAACGGAATAATTGCCGGAAAAGCTGCCGGATGCACGGTTTTTGGACTTACAACTTCGCTAAGCAGAAATATTCTTTTGGAAGCCGGTGCTGATTTGGTTTTTGATAGTTATAAGGAATTAAGAAAGCAGATTCGTTTCGAATAAGTTTAATATCCTTTTGCTAAAGCAAATAATTCATCCAATTTATACGTTTCAGAAGTTGATTTTCGAGCAAGGCTAAGCATTGCTTGAGCAACTTCTTTACCTTGGATTGGTCTGAATATTTTCAATAATCCCCAGGAATTCAATTTGTAAATTACTTTCAATCCAAATTTTTCTGCAGCTCGGTGTTCTTTTCTGTTTCCATCAAGTTGACCCGGTTGCAAAATTTGAATGTTTTTAAATGGAAGTTTTTTTACATCGTCTTCCAATTTACCTTTCATATTGGTGTAGAAATTCAACGACTTGGAGTTTGCTTGTGCAGAAGAAACGAGTACGTAAGTTGGCACGCCATTTTTAGCAGCACTTTTGGCCGTTTCAAATTGAAAGGTATAATCTACGCGAAACTGATTTTCTTTGGATTTAGCTTGCTTGATTGTGGTTCCCATAGTGGAAAAGAGCACATCGCCCTTCACCAAATCGCTCCATGCCTCAGGTTTATTGAAATCTACAATATGCTCTGTCAATTTCGGATGTGACACGCCGGAAGCTCTTCTTACAAAAGAAATCACGTGAGAATATTCATCACTTTTGAGTAGTAAATCGATTAATTCGGTTCCGACTAATCCCGTTGATCCGATGACAATGGCAGTTTTCATGATTTATATGGCTTTACTCGAAATGAAAAGTCAATGTAATCATTCGGGTAGTAAGTTTATTAATTGATTCGGTGTGCTGCAAGGTTTGCGGATTGAGAAGTGCGCCTGCATCACGCTCGTCGAGCGGTGTGAGCATATTGTTGAAACCAAATGCAAACTTTAATTCAGGTGCCAGTTTGAAAAATGAAAAATAGATATTCGTACCAATTCCGGCTTCCAGAAGCAAATCAAAAGGCTTTAGCAAGACGGTTCTTTCTTTATTTCTTCCCCAATCCATCCAAACTCCGGCTCCTCCAATTAAATAGGGTCGAAAATTTCCTGTTCGAATAGAACTGTATTTTAAATAAAAAGGCAAGAAAAGCGGCACAGAAAGTAAATCGGCTGAACTCTCATCTGTATAATTCAAAATTCGCTGATTGAGCATCAGGGTAGGAGTGAAGCGAAAATTTAGGTTTTTACTCAGTCTGAAATCGCTGATTGCACCGACGGAAAAACCTGGTACAATGCTGCTCACGTTTAGATCATTTTCGTAGCTTGTTGGAATTACAGCAAAATCCATAAAATTCACTCCCAATGAAAATCCGAAATGTACCGGTTTATCATCTGCAAAAGGTAGATTTCCCTGCGCTTTTCCGGACACAGCAAATATCAATGAGAAGGCGAAAAATATTGAAATAAGAAATATGGATTTTTTAGGCATAGCGATTCTGTATGTTTGTAGAAAAACGTCATAATCGTTTTTTTATTGTAGTTTAAGTTAGTATTTAAAACACAAATATCCATCTCGTTCGAAATGGATATTTGCAATAATTTATTCTTTAACTGGATTTCTTGAGATTAATCCAGTGTTTGTTTTACTTCAACTTCCTCGAATGTTTCAATCATATCACCAACGTGTATATCGTTGTAGTTCTTGATGTTAAGACCACATTCAAAGTTAGTTCCAACTTCTTTCACGTCGTCTTTGAAACGTTTCAACGAATCCAATTCTCCGGTGTAAATCACAATTCCGTCGCGGATTAGTCGAAGTTTGTTCGAGCGTTTTACTTTTCCTTCTCTTACAATACAACCTGCAATGGTTCCCACTTTCGATATTTTGAAAACTTCCAGCACTTCGATAGTTGCGGTAACTTCTTCTTTGATTTCCGGTGAAAGCATACCTTCCATGGCCGATTTGATTTCTTCGATGGCATCGTAAATGATAGAGTACAAGCGTATGTCAATTTCTTCCTGCTCAGCCATTCTTCGTGCGGAAACCGAAGGACGTACCTGGAAACCAACGATAATTGCGTTGGATGCGGCAGCCAAAAGAATATCCGAGTCGGAAATTGCACCCACGGCTTTATGGATAACATTTACCTGAATATGATCGGTAGAAAGTTTCAGCAAGGAATCTGAAAGTGCCTCAATTGAACCGTCCACGTCACCTTTTACAATGATATTCAACTCTTTGAAATCACCCAAGGCAATACGACGACCCAACTCATCCAAAGTAAAGTGTTTCTTAGTACGGATGCTTTGTTCGCGTTGTAGTTGCTCGCGTTTGTTGGTAATTTCCTTGGCTTCTTGTTCGCTGTCCACCACGTTAAACGTATCACCTGCTTGAGGTGCGCCGTTAAGTCCTAGAATAAGTACCGGTTCTGATGGTTTCGCTTCAGTAATGCGCTGATTACGTTCGTTGAACATCGCTTTGATTTTTCCTTGATAAATTCCGGCAAGAACGATGTCGCCTTGACGAAGTGTACCATTTTCAACCAAAACTGTAGCCACATATCCACGTCCTTTGTCCAAAGATGATTCAATGATTGAACCAATTGCACGGCGTTTTGGATTGGCTTTTAGTTCCAATAGTTCGGCTTCAAGCAATACTTTTTCAAGCAATTCGCTGATACCAAGACCTTTTTTCGCAGAAATATCTTGTGATTGGTATTTTCCACCCCAATCTTCCACCAGATAGTTCATTCCGGCAAGTGTTTCCTTGATTTTTTCAGGATTTGCACTTGGTTTATCTACTTTATTGATTGCAAAAATAATCGGAACGTTTGCTGCAGCCGCGTGATTGATTGCTTCACGCGTTTGAGGCATTACGTCGTCATCAGCTGCCACAATAATAATGGCAATGTCCGTGATTTTTGCTCCACGAGCACGCATCGCCGTAAAGGCTTCGTGTCCCGGAGTATCCAGGAATGTAATGCGTTGTCCGTTTTCTAGTTTTACGTTGTAAGCTCCGATGTGCTGCGTAATTCCTCCGGCTTCACCGGCAATTACGTTTGCTTTACGGATATAGTCCAGAAGCGATGTTTTACCGTGGTCAACGTGTCCCATCACAGTTACAATCGGTGCTCTCGGCAACAAATCTTCTTCTTTATCTTCTTCTTCAGCCAATGCTTCAATTACATCGTGACTTACGTATTCGGTTTTAAATCCGAATTCTTCCGCAACTATATTGATAGTTTCGGCATCCAAACGCTGGTTGATAGATACCATCATACCGATAGCCATACATGTGCCAATAACGTCATTTACAGATACATCCATCATCGAAGCCAATTCACTTACGGTAACGAATTCGGTAATTTTCAGTATTTGTTCTTCGCTTCTTTCAAGCTCTTCCTGCTCGTGCATTTTGGCACTTGCAATTTCTCGTTTATCACGACGATATTTTGCGCCTTTTCCACGTTTATTGTTAGCACGTGAAAGTCTGGCCAGCGTTTCTTTAATTTGTTTTTGAACGTCTTCTTCGTTTACAACCGTTTTAATTGGTTTTTTGAAGTGTTCTTTTTTGGCGGTTTGTTTTTTAGCACCTCCTAAGTTTTCAGGTTTGCTTAAATCAACACGCTGTTTGTTAATGCGTTGACGTTTTCCGCCTTGTTTTGCTGCATTATCATCTTTTTCGCCCGTTTTTTTGTTTTTGGCATCAAATGCAGTTTTATTTCTTTCCTCACGCTCTTTGCGTTTTTGTTCTTTGGTTTTTGATTTTGGACGTGTGCTTTGATTGATGCTATCCAAGTCAATTGAACCAACTACAACCGGTTTTGAAGTTAGTTTTGGTTTCCCAATTCTGAAAATTTCATCTTCTTCCTCTTTTTCTTCTACCGGTTTTTCTTCTGCTTTAGTAGCGACTGGAGTTTCTTTTACTTTTGGTTTTGGAGCAAGTTTTGGCTCAGCTTTTTTCTCAAGTTCCTTTTTCGGAGCTTCCGTTTTTTCGGTTGCTTCCGTTGCTTTTACTTCTTCTGCAGCTTTAGGAGCAGCAACTTCTTCAGTTTTGGCAAGTTTTGGAGTTTCTACAACTTCCTTTTCAACTTTTGTTTCAGACTGAACTTCAGGAACTTTTGGTTCTTCTTTCTTAGGTTCAACAACTTCCGGTTTTACATCCTCTTTTTTCGGTGCCGGTTTTTTCTTGTCCAGATCAATATGTCCAACTTCTTTAATCGTAGGGCGTAAATCACTGCTCACAGTTGCCTTAATCACCTCTTCCTTTGGCTCAGCTTTCTTCTTCTGATAACCCTCAATGGCAACAGTTTCCATCTTTTCTTTAGATTGGCGCTCTTGACTCAAACGTTCCGATTCTAATTTCAATGCCATATCTTTATTGAACTCTTTGGCCAATAGCAGATATTCTTCGTTAGTAATTTTGAAATTAATATCGGCAGGAACTTTATGTCCCTTTTTTGCAAGGAAATCTACAGCGGTAGATAATCCTACATTTAAATCTTTAATAGCTTTATTTAATCTGATAGACATATTATAAATTTACGATTTTTTAATTTTGATGGCTTGTTTTTGGAGATTCTCTGTTGCTTGAAGAATTAGTTTTGTTTATTCTTCTTCAAATTCTGATCTCAGGATAGCCAGTACCTCATCAATTGTTTCTTCCTCAAAGTCGGTACGGCGAATAAGGTCTTCACGCGGAACAGCCAATACACTTTTTGCAGTGTCGCATCCGATTGCTTTCAGTGCATCAATAATCCACTGATCGATTTCGTCTGCAAATTCGTCCAGATAAATATCTTCCTCGTTTTCATTTTCATCAATGTCGCGATAAACATCCAACGTGTATCCTGTCAGCATGCTGGCCAGCTTTATGTTCAATCCACCTTTACCAATTGCTTGTGAAACATCTTCCGGTTTCAGATAAACTTCCGCTTTTTTCTCTTCCTCATTCAGACGAATAGAAGTGATTTTTGCAGGGCTTAACGCACGAGAAATAAACAAGTTTGTATTGTTGGTATAATTGATTACGTCAATGTTTTCATTGCGAAGTTCACGTACAATTCCATGAATTCTGGCACCTTTTACACCCACACAAGCTCCTACAGGATCAATACGATCATCGTAAGATTCTACAGCAACTTTGGCTCTTTCACCCGGAATACGAGCGATTTTTTTGATTGTAATAAGCCCGTCGTGAATTTCCGGAACTTCCAGTTCAAATAATCTTTGTAAAAATACAGGAGAAGTACGAGAAAGGATGATTTTCGGGTTGTTATTTTTATTTTCAACCATTGCTACCACCGCTCTTACTGTCTCGCCTTTGCGATAAAAGTCCGATGGAATTTGCTCTGTTTTAGGCAAATAAAGCTCGTTTCCGTCTTCGTCCATCAGCAGCATTTCTTTTTTCCAAATCTGATACAATTCGGCATTGACGATTTCACCCACTTTTTCGCTATATTTTACATACAAATTCTCTTTTTCAAGTTCCAGAATTTTGGAAGCAAGTGTTTGGCGAAGCGTAAGAATGGCACGACGACCAAATGAAGAAAATTCTACGGTATCCGTAACTTCTTCCCCAAGTTCATAGTCTTCGTCAATTTTCTGAGCTTCCGAAAGTGCAATTTCCACATTTTCGTTTTCAAGTTCGTCATCTGCTACAACCGTACGGTTGCGGTAAATCTCAAAGTCACCTTTGTCAGGATTTATGATTACGTCAAAATTCTCATCACTTCCAAAAGTTTTTGCAATCACATTGCGGAAAGATTCTTCCATAACGTTGATCAAAGTACTTCTGTCAATGTTTTTTATCTCTTTGAAATCAGAAAATGTATCAATTAAATTGATGTGCTCTTTTTTAGCCATGATTATTTGAATCTGATAATATATTTTGTTGTTTTAATATTTTGAAAGGGTATTTCTACGTCTTCTGTTACGGTGATTTTGCGTTTTGCACCTTCCGGTTTCACCTGTTTTTCTTGTTGTAAAATGATTTTTTCTGTATAAAAAGCTTGAAGAATGCCGGTCAGTTTTTTACCATCTTTGGTCATCACTTCTACTTCATTGCCAATGTTTTTTTCGTATTGTTTCGGCACTTTGAAAGGCTCGGTCAGTCCGGCTGAAGAAACTTCCAGTTCGTAGTCTTCTACTTCACGGTCGAGTTTCGATTCAATCTCACGCGTTAATTCAATGCAAAAATCAATTGAAACACCATCAAAATGGTCAATTTCAACTGCAATGTGATTGGCCGTAGAAATCTTAACATCAACCAGATAGTATCCTTTGTCGGCGATATAGCTTTCTACTATTTCTGAAACAGTTTCTTTTAAAATCATATCTCTATTTTACAACAAAGAAGGGGACTGCTTGTCCCCCTCACCTTGTTCTAATTCGGTGCAAAAGTACGAATAATTTTTTAATTTACAATGAATTATTATATAAATATTGAAAATCCTTGTAATAAACATTGATTTTTCATGCAAATTTCCTACTTTTGCAGTCCGAAAAGAATAAATTTTAAAACAAAGCATTCATACTAGTATGGGAAGAGCATTTGAATACAGAAAAGCCACAAAGATGAAACGCTGGGGAAATATGGCTCGCGTTTTTACCAAATTAGGAAAACAAATTACTATCGCCGTGCGTGAAGGCGGCCCGGAAGCAGATACAAATCCACGTTTGCGCGTGCTAATCCAGCAGGCAAAAAAGGAAAATATGCCGAAAGAAAACGTAGAGCGTGCGATTAAAAAAGCATCGTCTCGCGAAGAATCGGATTACAAAGAAATGGTGTACGAAGGCTATGGCCCGCATGGCATCGCTATCGTAATCGAAACGGCAACTGACAATCCAACTCGTACAGTTGGAAATATTAGAAGTTATTTCAATAAACACGGTGGCTCATTAGGCACTACAGGTTCACTGGAATTCCTATTTGACCACAAATGTGTGTTCCATGTTTCTAAAAAAGATGGCATAGAAATTGACGACCTCGAATTGGAATTGATTGATTTTGGTGTGGATGAATTAGTTGAGGATGAGGGAGAAATCATATTGTATGGTGAGTTCACGTCGTACTCGGCTATTCAGAAGTATTTGGAAGAAAATGGTTTTGAAATTACAACGGCTGAATTTGAGCGTATTCCAAACGACTTGAAAAAAGTTACCGAAGAACAGCGCGCGTCATTAAATAAATTGTTGGATAAAATAGAAGATGACGACGATGTACAGAATGTTTTCCATAATATGGAAGACGAGGAATAAACCGGAAGAATTAAATGGAAGGTTGTAAGGCCTTCCTTTTTTATCTCTGATAGTTTACATTTTTTAGCAAAATTATTTGGAATGTTTGGATTAACTTTGTGAAGCATTAAATAAACGAAACCTAAATTATGAATAACACCTCTTTTATGAATTGATTAATCAATTTCATTTTTAGTGAATTAAAAATTAATTGTTGGTTTTATTTAAAATAATAATATGAGAAGTTTTGTAAATTCAATTCTGAAATCAGACATTTTTTCGCACTTTATCTCGTTGAAATACCTACCGCGGTGGGTAGTTTTGATGTTTGACTTAGTTGCGAGTATTGTCGCGATTTTACTTTCTATTTACTTTTCTAATCACTTGAATGTTAACACAAATGAATTAACAATACCAACTTCTTTGATAGTAGTCATGGTTTTGTCATTTCAAGTGTTTTTCTTCTGGCTTTTCAGAACGTATTCCGGAATTTTACGCTATTCAGGATATGTGGATGCTGCTAAACTGCTTTTTGCTGTGTTTTTCAATGCAGCATTACTGTTGCTCTTGAATTTTATTTCCGGAAATTACTTTGAAAACTTTTTATTTTATTATTCCACTCCTTTATTTTATTCCGTCTTAGCGTTTTTCTTTCTGTTTTTAATTCGATTGACAGTGAAAAACGTTTTCGATTTTATGCATTTAAATTCGGGCAAATCAATTCCTATTGTTATTTACGGGACTCAGTCTGCCGGTATTTCAATAGCAAAAATGTTGAGGAGTAACGAGAAAACAAATTACAGATTAGTTGGATTTGTGGATACAGACAATGATGCAACATCTAAAGTTTTGATTGGAGTTAAAGTATATAAATTAACCCAGGAGAATGTTCAACGATTTATTTCCAAAAAAGCTAAAGCGGTAATTGTTTCTCCTATGAAAATGGAGAAAATCAATCCGAAAACAGATCTGGATATTTTTATCAATAACGGGATGTCGGTTTTGGTCGTTCCGCCAATGGAGGTTTGGGAAGGCGAAATGCCTTCACCACGTCAGATAAAATCAGTGCAGATTGAAGACTTACTAGAGCGTCCTCAAATTGAAATTTCGATGGATAATATTTCCAAGACACTGAAAAACAAAGTTGTTTTGATTACTGGAGCTGCTGGATCTATCGGTAGTGAAATTGTAAGACAGATAATCACTTTTAATCCTAAACTAATAGTTGTTTTAGATCAGGCCGAATCTCCGATGCACGAGTTAGTTCTCAAACTGAATGAAAAATATCCAAGCCAAAATTTTAGTGCATTTCTGGGTGATGTGAGAAATTTGGAGCGTATGGATTATATGATGAGCACGTATCGCCCGGATATTATTTTCCACGCTGCAGCATACAAGCACGTTCCGCTGATTGAAGATAATCCTACGGAGAGTATTCAAGCAAATGTGATGGGAACCAAAAATATGGCTGATTTGGCTGTGAAATACGGTGTAAGCCGTTTTGTGATGGTTTCGACGGATAAAGCTGTGAATCCAACGAATGTGATGGGCGCATCCAAGCGAATTGCTGAGATTTATGTACAGTCGCTAAATAACAAACTGCAAAAAGAGGGAAATGGTAATTCCACTAAATTCATCACTACACGTTTTGGTAATGTGCTGGGTTCAAATGGATCTGTTATTCCTCGTTTTAAAAGTCAAATTGAAAAAGGCGGTCCAGTGACTGTGACACACCCTGATATTATTCGTTACTTTATGACAATTCCGGAAGCTTGTTTGTTGGTTTTGGAAGCTGGAGTAGCCGGAAATGGGGGAGAAATCTTCATTTTTGATATGGGTGAGCCGGTGAAAATTTATGATTTGGCTAAGAAAATGATACGACTTGCCGGATTTGTGCCGGATGTAGATATTCCAATACGATTTACTGGTCTCAGACCGGGCGAAAAACTGTACGAAGAATTACTCAATCAGAAAGAACTCACTAAAGAAACGCACCATCCAAAAATCATGGTTGCAACTGTGCGTGAGTATGATTACGAGGAAGTTTCAGAGAAAATAGAGGAATTGGTAAAATACAGTTATCTTGGAAAAAATTTCCTGACTGTTTCTCAAATGAAAAATATTGTTCCCGAATTTTTAAGTAATAATTCTCAATACGAACGTTTAGACGTTGAAAGTTTACTGGAAAAATGAATCAAGTAATTCGGTTTTTACATAATTATCCTTATCTAATTTTGCTGATTTCCTTTACGATTGGTTATCTTTTTATGCCCGTTGTGATTGAAATTGCGAAGAAGTATAATTTTGTAGTAAGTCCGAATAAACGAACTTCGCATAGAGGCGAAATCCCGAATGTAGGTGGTATTAACATCTTCATTTCTTTCTTGATTACGGTTTTCCTTTTCTCTTACGAAATGTTTTCATCGGTTCAGTTTATGCTGATGGGACTTTTCGTAATACTTATTGTCGGCTTTATCGATGATTTGATAAATATTAAAGTTACCTCTAAACTTTTTGGCGAACTACTTTCCGGATTTTTCTTAATTGTCATTGCAGATATCCGATTATCAAATTTGCACGGATTTTTGGGAATTTATGAAATTCCACTTTTTGTCAGTTATGCGCTGTCATTCTTTGTGTTTATAGTTATTATTAATGCGATGAATTTGATTGACGGAATTGATGGACTCGCTTCTGGTTTAGGCGTGTTATATTCTCTGTTTTTTGCAGTTTATTTTCAACTTACACATCATTCTGATTTATCCATTACAGCTTACGCAATGGTAGGCTCGCTCACTGTATTTTTCATCTATAACGTATTTTCAGACAAAAATAAAATCTTTATGGGCGACTCGGGTTCGCTGCTTTTAGGATACGTTTTCAATGTATTTATTTTTTCATTTTGTGAAATGAATGCACGTGGCGATGTGCCCGAAGCTTACAGAATGAACGCAGCTCCTGCTGTTGCATTTACACTGCTAATTGTGCCGCTTTTTGACACTATGCGCGTGATGATTACCCGAATGAAAAAAGGACAATCGCCCTTCAAAGCCGATAAAAACCACTTACATCACTTAATGCTAAGCTTGGGTTTGAAACATCGTCAGGTTTCATTTATTTTAATGGGATTTTCGGTATTTTTTATTGCACTAGCACTGATTGGCAGAAATTTTCCAAACGGAGTTCTCGTGCTATTGGTACTAACTATTTGTATTATTCTGACTAAATTTCTCTGGATACTTGTTGACAAGAAAAAAGCTGAGAATTTAGATAAATAATTAATTCTCACTTATTTGATATGATTTCCATTGAACAACTTACCGTAGAATTTGGTGGCTCGCCATTATTTGATAATATTGGTTTTCTTATCAATCCCAAAGATAAAATTGCCCTTGTCGGAAAAAATGGTGCCGGTAAAACTACGCTGCTGAAACTTATCGCCGGAAAGCAAAATCCCACACGTGGAAATATCGTAATTCCTTCGGATTTAACCATTGGTTATTTGCCGCAGCACATGGTTCACAATGAAGGCACCACCGTCATGGAAGAAGCTGAAAAGGCCTTCGAACATATCACCAAAATCCAAAACGACATAGAACGATATGCTAACGAATTGGCTACTCGGACTGATTACGACAGTGCGGAATATTTGCAAATAATCGAGAAACACAGCCGTGCGAGCGAGCATTTTCACATTATTAATCCCGGAAATTTTCAGGCTGAAATTGAGAAAACCTTGCTTGGACTTGGTTTTTTGAGAAAAGATTTCGAGCGTCAATGTTCGGAATTCAGCGGTGGATGGCGTATGCGGATTGAATTGGCTAAAATCCTGCTTCAAGATCCGGATGTATTGCTACTCGATGAGCCGACCAACCATCTGGACATTGAAAGTATTCAATGGTTGGAGAATTTTCTCAGCACTTCTAGCAGCGCTGTGTTGCTGGTTTCACACGACCGTGCTTTTATCGATGCCGTAACCAATCGAACCATCGAGATTTCGCTTGGTAGGATATATGATTATAACACCAACTATTCCAAATACGTTGAGCTTCGTAAAGAGCGCCACGAACAGCAGGTGCGTGCCTACGAAAATCAGCAGAAAATGATACAGGATACAGAGGATTTTATAGAGCGTTTCCGCTACAAAGCCACCAAAGCCGTTCAGGTGCAGTCGCGCATCAAGCAGTTGGAGAAAATTGAGCGAATTGAAGTTGATTTGGAAGATAATTCCCGTTTGAGTTTGAAATTTCCGCCGTCGCCACGCTCGGGTTCCATTCCCGTGGAGATAGAAAACCTTTCCAAAGCTTACGGAAACCATTTGGTGCTCGATAATATCGGTTTAATCGTTAATCGGGGCGAAAAAGTAGCTTTCGTTGGTAAAAACGGTGAAGGGAAATCAACGCTTGTTAAGTGTATTTTGGAAGAAATCAACTATTCCGGCAAGCTAAAACTGGGACACAACGTAAAAATCGGCTATTTTGCTCAAAATCAAGCTTCGTTGCTGGATGAAAATCTGACTGTCTTTCAAACCATCGACAATGTGGCAGTGGGTGATATCCGCACCAAAATTCGGGATATCCTCGGAGCGTTTATGTTTGGCGGCGAAGCGTCTGACAAGAAAGTGAAAGTGCTTTCGGGAGGTGAGCGCAGCCGTTTGGCGATGATACGACTATTACTTGAACCGATGAATTTACTTATACTCGATGAGCCAACCAATCACCTGGATATGCGCTCAAAAGACGTGCTGAAAGAAGCTATCAAAGCCTTTGATGGAACGGCGATTGTGGTTTCGCACGACCGCGAATTTTTGGATGGTTTGGTAACGAAAGTCTATGAATTTGGCAACAAAAAAGTGCGTGAGCACATGGGCGGAATTTACGAGTTTTTGAAGAAAAAGAAAATCGAAAATCTTAACGAACTCGGATTAAGCCAATCACAGACAACGGTTATTGAGGTTCCGGCAGAGAAAGAAGTCTCTGAAAACAAACTGTCTTACGAAGCCCGCAAAGAACTCAACAAAAAAATCCGCAAAGCGGAAAAAGAAGTTGAACTGGCAGAAAATTCGGTAGAGAAATTTGAGAATGAAATAGCTGAAATGCAAACTCAACTCGAAAATCCCGAAAAAGCATCCGACCCGGAATTTATCATGCTCTTGCAGAAAAAACAGCGAGAATTGGAGCGGAAAATGTATGAATGGGAGATATTGGCGGAGGAATTGGAAGAGTTGAAGGCATCTGAATTATGATTTTAGGTTGTCAGACATTCATGTCTGATGTTAAATAAAAAGATTTTCAACATAATTTTTGAATTTATTAAATGGCTACTCTATATTTAATCCCCACTACTCTCGGCGAAACCGAATTAGACAAAATTCTTCCTACCGGAAATTCTGTTATCGTTTCGTCTATCCGTTATTTTATTGTGGAAAATATCCGCACGGCTCGTCGGTTTCTGAAAAAAGTCAATCGGGAAATCAATATCGATGAACTGACTTTCTTTGAACTCAATCAGCACACCAAACCAGAAGAGATTTCTCAATTTCTGCAACCACTCAAAGCCGGAGATGACATGGGAATAATTTCCGAAGCAGGTTGTCCTGCCATTGCCGATCCGGGTGCCGATGTAGTAGCACTTGCCCAAGCACAAAACTTCAAAGTTGTGCCTTTAGTGGGGCCTTCGTCCATTCTGCTTTCGCTGATGGCGTCGGGATTTAACGGACAGAGTTTTGCATTTTTGGGTTATTTGCCGGTTCAGCAAAACGATCGAATTAAGGCACTGAAAAAGATGGAAAGCCGCATTTACAGCGAGCACCAAACGCAGATTTTCATCGAAACTCCCTACCGAAACATGAAAATGTTGGAAGATATTCTCGCCACTTGCCAACCCAACACTAAACTCTGCATTGCCACCGATATTACACTTGAAACCGAATTTATCAAAACAAAAACGGTTTCTGCATGGAAAAAACAATTGCTAGATTTGAACAAAAGACCAACTATTTTCCTTATTTATAAGTAAGATTTGCACATATTTGATTGTAGTGTGCATTTTATGATAAATAATTGTTTATCTTTACGCGCTTTTTTAAAACAAAAACTAAAATTCAGACGTAAATGCATACTAAAATAGTTCATTCTCCACTTACTCTCAAATCTTTGATTGATTATTCGGTTACGAATTTTGCAGATTGCACATCTGTGTCGTTTGTTGACTGCTGTCCTCTAACTTACAAGCAATTAGGCGAAAAAATCGAAGAAATTTCCGCGCTTTTATTTTCCTTCGGATTAGAAAAAGGCGATAAAGTAGCCATTTTCTCCCAAAATATGCCAAACTGGGTCGCAGCCTATTTTGCTGTGGTTTCCAAAGGGCTGATTGTTGTGCCGATTTTGCCGGATTTTACTTCGGAAGAAGTAGAAAACGTACTTACACATTCCGAAACAAAGGTTTTATTTGTAAGCAAACGGCTTGAACCGAAAGTTAGTGGCATCGAAACTTCGGATTTGAAAGTCAAAATTTCGCTGGATGATATTTCTATTCTCGACAATCATTCCGAAAAAACAGAGAAAGTCGTAAACTTTAACGAAATTGAAGTTACGGAAGATGATATAGCGGCAATTATTTACACATCAGGCACTACCGGACGCTCCAAAGGCGTAGTGTTGACGCATAAAAACATCACGTTTGTGGCGATGCAGTCTTACACCGTTCAGCCGATAAACAACGAAGATGTGTTTTTGTCGTTTCTGCCGCTTTCGCACACCTACGAAAACTCCATCGGGATGCTGTATCCGATAATGTATGGTGCGTCCATTTATTTTCTGGAAAAACCGCCCACTGCGCCGATTTTGATTGCTGCAATGGAGAAAATAAAGCCTACGATGATGCTTTCTGTACCGTTGATTATGGAAAAACTGTACAAAAATCAAGTGTACATGAAGTTCCGTACTTCGCCGCTCAAGAAAATGGTTTATCGCACACCTGCTACCCGAAAACTAATCCACAAATTCGCCGGAAAGAAACTTTATAAAACTTTTGGCGGTCGCCTGCAGTTTTTCGGAATTGGCGGTGCCAAGCTGGATTATTACGTTGAAAGATTTTTGAAAGAAGCCGGTTTTCCTTATGCGATCGGTTACGGACTGACTGAAACAGCACCATTACTTGCCGGAGCAGCTCCGCATCAAACCGTACTTCAATCGACAGGATATGCACTTGAAGGCGTAGAACTAAAAATCCACGAACCAAACGAAGAAGGAATTGGTGAAATCTGGGCAAAAGGACCGAACGTGATGGTGGGTTATTACAAAAACCCCGAAGCTACGGAAGAAGTTTTAACGTCGGATGGTTGGTTCCGCACGGGCGATTTGGGTATGTTTGATAAGAAAAACAGACTTTTTATCAAAGGACGCTCAAAAAACACCATCATTGGCGCAAGCGGAGAGAATATTTACCCCGAAGACATCGAGTCGGTAATAAATAATACAGCTTATGTTTCCGAGTCACTAGTAATTGAAGAAGATGGATTTTTGGTGGCAAAAATTCTGCTTGATTTGGAAGCTGCCGAAAAAAACATCGAACATATCAAAACGATTGTTGGAGAGAAAAAAGAGCATTATCAAGAATGGAAAAATCAGTTGCGAAAAGACATCAACTCACGACTGGGACGCTCTTCTCAAATCAATCGTGTAGATATTATGGAAGAACCTTTCGAAAAAACTGCATCGCAAAAAATCAAACGATTTATCTATCAGAAAACCAAAAAAAATAAGGACAGAAAATAATTCTGTCCTTACCATGATGCAGGCGTTTCACAACGACTATCACCGTTTCTACCATTTTAATTAAAATTTCAGCGTAGTTGAGAACAAAAAGTTTGTTCCTGCCTGCGTGAAATACCTTTTTTCGTTTACTCTGTCATTACCCAAATAATAGGTGTACCAGTTGTAACCGTTTGTTTCGTATTTTGCATTGAACAGATTATTTACAAGCAAGTTAAAATCAATTGATTTGATTTTGTTCAATTTCCAGGAATATCCCAGACGCAAATTATTTACGAAATATGGATTTATCGAACGGTTGTCGTCCGAAGTATTATCTAAATATTGTCTTCCAACGTAAGTTGAATAAAACGCCGCTTCAAAATTACTAATTTCATAGCTGAAAATACTGTTTGCCACCACGTTAGGCGAGAATGAAATGTTAGAAGTTTCAAAGAAATTTTCCCTTGTTCCAATCCAATTCCAATCAGCATCGTATTCATCCACGTATTCTGTGAAGTTTTTTACTTTGTTTTGGCTTATGTTCAGGTTTCCATCCCAACGAAGTCCTTCCACAATTTTCACACCTGCCATCAATTCTATTCCGGCACGATAGCTATCTGGAATATTTGAAGTCAGCATTTCACCGATTTCACTCAATTTGCCGGTAAGCACAAGCTGATTTTTGTATTTCATGTAATACAAATTCGCTCCTAAACTTAAATTGCTCGACAAAAATCGGTAACCAAGTTCCGTGTCATAAAGCGTTTCGTGAGTTGGCACTTCATTCAGTCCGGCGTCGGTGTAATTGTTTCTGTTTGGTTCTCTGTTTGCTATCGCAAATGAAGCAAAAATACTGTTTGCCGCGTTCAGTTGGTAATTCAGTCCGGCTTTCGGGTTGAAGAAATTAAAAGGATGACGTTGCGTAATGTCCTGCAATTTTCCGGTGCTGTCATCAAAATTATCGTTCGTCCCTTTCATGTCATGAACGATATTTCTGTACTGCATATCGGCGAAAGCGGTTAATTTATCCGTAATCAGATAATTTGCTTTCGCATAAACATTCAAATCTGTTTTCGTAGATGAATTGAAATAATACTGATGATTTACGTCAACATTATTTGGGAAACGCACCCATTTCACTTTTCCGTAATGGTCGCCAAAATATTTATTTCCGGCTCCGCCAACTGTCAAAGCTAATTTTTCCAAATTCCAATTCAATGCAAATGTAGCTCCAGCAAAATGATTATCCAGCCATTTCTGACGAACAAGGTCGGTTTTTTTAAGTGTTTCGCCATCAATTACAGCAGGCGTAAGACCGTATTCAATGTATTTTCGGTCGGTTTTATAATCTTCATAATAACCCAATCCGCGTGTGTAGTGCAGTGCCGCATTCAAATTTAGTTTCGGGCTTAAAACCTGCGTTAGATGTAGTTGGTAATGCGTTTGATTGTAATTGTCGGTCTGATTGTCATAGAATTTTTCTTTTCCATCCGCTCCTGTGTGCAGTCCGAGTTCGTTGTAAGTACGCTCGTGATTATCCAAATCCACTCCATTCCAGGCTTGATAAGTTTTTTCCTTTCCACCAAAAGTGATAAATTTCAAAATTGTTTCATCTCCATAATAACCTGCAGATACGAAATAGGATTTCATGTCCACCGACGCACGATCAATAAAACCATCTGAAACTAAGTTCGAAAGTCGCAGATCCACCGCGAAATTATTAATCAATCCTGTTCCGGCTTTCACGTTGTTCTTCATGGTTTTAAATGATCCAACAGACGTTCCAAGCTCTGCATAAGGCTTCGAATTCAGAAGTTCGGTTTGCATATTAATGCTTGCTCCGAAAGCCGCAGCACCGTTGGTAGAAGTTCCCACACCTCTTTGAACCTGCACCGAATTCAGCGAAGAAGCAAAATCGGGCATATTCACAAAGAAAACACCGTGCGATTCGCTATCATTTAACGGAATACCATTTACAGTAATATTGGTGCGGTTAGCATCTGTACCCCGAATTCGAAATCCTGTATATCCAATTCCAGTTCCGGCATCGGAAGTAGTTATAAATGAAGGAGTAAGCATCAACAGATAAGGTAAATCCTGACCTGCGTTACGTTCATTGATTTTTTCTTTGGATACATTCGTAAATGCCACTGGTGAACGGTCTGTGGCGCGTGTTGCAAGTACGCTTACTTCTTCAAGTCGAATACTCTTTGGTTGAAGAACAATGTTCACATTGCTACCACTTTTAATGATTTCCTCGTACGTTTCAAAACCAATGCTTTTCACTTCGAGCGAATAAGCATAATCGGTCAAATTTTCAAAAGAAAACTCGCCATTTAAGTTAGTTGTTACGCTTTTTGATAATTGTTTTAGAGTAACAATCGCTCCAACTACAGCTTGATTGTTCTCGTCATTGACTACTCCACGAATGGAATTTTGAGCTGAAACGGTCGTAAGAAACGCCATCAGCAAGATTAAAAGACTTAACTTTCTCATTTTAATTTAATTAATGTGTTAATAAAATTGTATGAGAGAGCCTAAAAAAACGGTTTGTTTTGAGAAATGATTTTGCTTCGTTCCCTTCCCGGAATTACCCGCGCAGGTTCAAAGGGTATGATCTCAGCCCGATATATTAAGGCACCCCAATTGGTAAAAAATTAGAAATCTGAATTTAGAAATCAGAAGTCATAAAATAGTATTGAGTTTTGAGTTCTGAGCCTATTTACTCGTCAATTTGTCAACTCGTTTACTGAGATTATAATGTTTGAGACTGAATAAAGTTCAAATTTCTGTTTGCAAAGTTACTATTTATTTTAATATTTGAGAAAGATTAAATTTATTTTCTAACTTTGCGAGGTGCGGAATTTAACTGTACATATTGAATTTGAGTGAGTAAGCATTCTAATAACTAAAAAATAATTTTGAAATGAAAAAAATATTTGTCCTTTTGCTGGCAGCAGTTGTAATGGCTGCTTGTTCTTCTACAAAAAAAAATGGAGAAACCGATAAATCATCTGAGCCTGTAAGCCAAAATTTTCATACATTCAAAGCTGAAAATATGCAAGGCAATGAAGTGAAAATGAGTGACTTTGATGGGAAAGTAGTTTTGGTGGTGAATACGGCAAGCAAATGCGGATATACGCCTCAGTTTGAAGGTTTGGAGGAATTATACAAAAAATTAAACAAAGAAGGATTGGTCGTTTTAGGATTTCCGAGCAATGAATTTGGAAGTCAAGATCCGGGAACAAATGAAGAAATTCTGGAGTTTTGTCAGGCAAATTACGGTGTGACTTTCCCGATGTTTTCTAAAATTATGGTCAATGGAGAGGAAGCGCATCCCATTTACAAATACCTGAAAACCAATGTTCCTGACATGGAACCGGCTGAAATTAAGTGGAATTTTACCAAATTTCTGATTGGAAAAGACGGCAAACCATTGAAGCGTTACGAATCGAAAGTAAAACCGGCTGAAATTGAAGCGGATATTTTGAAAGCATTAGCTGCTAAATAACAAAATTAAAATACTTAAAACTCTGTCAAAGATAATCTCCTGGCAGAGTTTTTTCTTTCTTAGAATGAATGCAATGAAACATTTCCTGTGGATGTTTGTTTAGATAACATTAACAACTTCCTGCAACATGACAAAAAATTCAGATATAAAATCAACTCATTTTTACGATTTCAAAGCGGTAAATATGCAAGGCGAAGAAATCGGGATGGAAACGTATAGAGGCAAAGTAATTCTGGTGGTAAATACCGCGAGCAAATGCGGCTTTACGCCTCAGTTTGAGGGATTGGAAATGCTTTATAAGAAATACAAAGAACAAGGATTTGTGATTTTGGGTTTTCCATGCAATCAATTTGCTAAGCAAGATCCGGGAACAAATAAGGAGATTTTGGAGTTTTGTCAGAAGAATTACGGTGTAAGTTTCCCGATGTTTTCAAAAATTGATGTGAAAGGCAAAAACGTACATCCGATTTACAAATTTCTGAAAGCAGAATTGCCTGGTTCATTGGGAAAAAGCATCAAATGGAACTTTACTAAATTTTTGATTGACAGTGATGGAACGCCAATCAAACGTTTTGGTCCAACGGTGCAAGCAAATGATATAGAGAAAGATATAGAATTGTTGCTTTCGAAATAAAGTTTTTAGAATTAGTTTTCAATGTAGATAACATTAATTTTAACGCGCAATATTTTTAATTGCTGTGAAAATTGCTTAACTTTGCAGCCGAAATAAAAGTGGATAGATTTGGACTGCTTGCAACCACGAAAAAAAATGCTAAATTGTAACTCACTTTCCGTTTTTTCTCACAGTCCTATAAAATCATCCTGTAATAATATTATTAACTTTTGTTGGTAAGATGTGTTTTGGCTTCTGTCATTATGCTTCCAACTTCTAATTTCTTAAAAAATTATGGGTTATTTATTTTCTTCCGAATCAGTTTCTGAAGGGCATCCAGATAAAGTTGCCGATCAAATTTCAGATGCAATTCTCGACAGTTTTTTGGCGCAAGATCCAAACTCAAAAGTTGCTTGCGAAACGCTGGTTACTACCGGACAAGTTGTGCTTGCGGGCGAAGTTCGCTCAAATACCTACGTAGATGTGCAAACCATCGCGCGTAGAGTGATTAATCGCATTGGCTACACCAAAAGCGAGTATATGTTTGATGGGAATTCGTGCGGAATTTTCTCAGCTATTCATGAGCAGTCGCAAGACATCAATCGTGGTGTTGAACGCGAAGATCCGATGAATCAAGGTGCCGGCGATCAGGGAATGATGTTTGGTTACGCTTGCAACGAAACGGTGAATTATTTGCCGGTTTCTCTTGATTTATCACACGCTTTGGTAAAAGAATTGGCAGTTATTCGACGTGAAGGCAAAGAAATGACTTACCTTCGTCCGGATTCAAAATCACAGGTTACAATTGAGTACGACGACAATAATAAACCATCGCGCGTGCATACAATCGTAATTTCTACACAGCACGACGATTTTATCGTTCCGAGTGATGAAAAAGGACAAGACAGAGCAGACAAAGAAATGCTTTCTATTATCAAAGAAGATGTTAGAAATATTTTGATTCCTCGTGTAAAAGCGCAAGTTCCACAATTCCACGATCTGATCAAAGACGATTTTATTCTTCACGTAAATCCAACCGGAAAATTCGTAATTGGTGGTCCTCACGGTGATACAGGTCTTACCGGACGAAAAATCATTGTGGATACTTACGGTGGAAAAGGTGCGCACGGTGGTGGTGCTTTTTCGGGAAAAGATCCTTCGAAAGTGGACAGATCGGCCGCTTATGCTGCTCGTCACATTGCTAAAAACCTAGTGGCAGCCGGAGTTTCAGAAGAAGTGCTTGTGCAGGTTGCTTACGCTATTGGTGTAGCAGAACCGATGAATATTTATGTGAATACCTACGGAAAATCGAAAGTTGATTTGATAGATGCCGAAATTGCAGAAAAAGTTCACAAATTATTCGATATGCGCCCAAAAGCGATAGAAAAACGCTTAAAACTTCGCAATCCGATTTATGAAGATACAGCTTCTTACGGTCACGTAGGTCGTACGCCTAAAAAAGTTGATAAAGTGTTTGTTGATTCCGCAGGTAATGAAATCAAGAAATCAGTGGAACTTTTCACTTGGGAAAAATTAGATAAAGTAGCTGAAATCAAACAAGAATTCGGACTTTAATAACTAAATAAATTTAAGAAAAAAAGGTTTCTCAATCGGGAAGCCTTTTTCTGTTTTAAAGGAAATATAGAGAATAGTAATTTCTTTAATTTGTATCCAAATTCAATCGTACAATTATTTATTATCCAGCTTATTCTGCCAATTTACTCAAAGACTTAATTTCAAAAACTTAAAACTTACTGAAATAATTGCATTTGTGCGGATAATTAAACTAGAATTTTTGAAAATCAGTTCGCAATTTCAAAACATTTCCATTACTTTTGTATGATAAACTGAATGGGTATGGATTTAAGCAATATTCTAAGTTATTTCAAGAAGGTCCCCAAAATTCTCAAAAGATGGATTGACCTTTTTATTGATTGGCGTGAGCGCCGTATCTTGAGGTTTAAAGGCCTGCCGCAGTGGAAAAAAGTGATAAATTCTTTCCTCACTGTGCTTGCTATTTTTATATTTTACCTCCTTTTGGTGGATTTTAACTTCCTATGGCTTTTCGGAAAATCACCTTCCATCAGCGCCATTGCCAATCCTCCGCAATCGCTTTCCTCTGAAATTATTAGTGCCGACGGCAAATTAATTGGAAAATATTTTACTGAAAACCGAAAAGAAGTTACGCTGGAAGAAGTTTCTGACGAAATGATTAATACGCTGATTAGTACGGAAGACAGACGTTATTACAAGCATTTCGGGATAGATTTTCACGGATTAGCATCGGCTACGAGAGATGTGCTGCTCGGCAATCCGCGTGGAGCGAGTACCATTACGCAGCAATTGGTTAAAAATATGTTCAAAACGCGAAGCCAGTATTCGCGCGGCGTGCTTGGTTCCACTCCCGGACTTCGATTATTGATTGAAAAGACGAAAGAATGGACTGCTTCCATCAAACTAGAGATTCTGTATTCTAAGAAAGAAATTCTGGAAATGTACCTTAATACGGTGAGTTTTGGGAGCAATGCGTATGGAATTCACACGGCTTCCAGAACTTATTTTGACATTACGCCGGACAAACTGAATTACGAACAATCTGCCGTGCTGGTCGGACTTTTGAAAGCAATTACGGCATACAATCCTTATCTCAATCCCGATCGTTCGAAAGGGCGTCGAGACGTTGTTATTCAGCAACTTGCCGGGAATAAATACATTTCGCAAAGCGCAGCCGATTCTTTGGTCAATCTTCCAATCTCACTCAACTACAAAGTAGAAAAACCAAACGAAGGTGTAGCTCCTTATTTCCGTTCGTATCTGACGAGTTTTATGGAGCGCTGGGGAGAAACTAATGGTTATGACATTTACGCCGATGGATTGAAAATTCACGTTACGATCGATTCGCGAATGCAAAAATACGCTGAAGAAGCAGCCAGAAAACAAATGCGCCAAATTCAGCGAAATTTCTTTGCACATTGGTCAGGGCAAAATCCTTGGCGCGATGAAAATGGAAAAGAACTCAAAAACTTTATCCCGACGTTGGCGAAACGCTCTAAAATGTACAAATCGCTAAGTGTAAAATACAATGGTGATCAGGATTCGATTGATAAATACATGAATTTGCCTAAAAAATTGAAAGTCTTTGATTACGACGGCGGTTCAAAGGAATTTACTATGAGTTCTATCGATTCTATTCGCTATATGAATCACTTTATGCATTGCGGATTTGTGGCGATAGAACCGGACACAAAGCACGTAAAAGCGTGGGTAGGCGATATTAATTACGATTATTGGCATTTTGACAAAGTAGCACAAAGTAAACGCCAGCCGGGTTCTACCTTCAAATTATTTGTGTATGCAGCCGGAATGCTTGCCGGAAAATCGCCTTGCGACCGTGTGACCGATTCGCCGTTTACTTGGGGAAAAGGCAGATATTCCTGGTCGCCGCAGAATGCCAGCCGACGTTTTTCGTATTCTAATATGACTTTAAAAAGAGCATTTGCTCAGTCGGTTAATACCATTGCAGCGCAACTTGCCAAAGAAGTTGGTATAACAAAAGTAGTTGATGCTGCGCACATTCTCGGAATTAAATCCAAACTCGATTCGGTACCGACACTGAGCCTTGGTGCTTCGGATGTTTCACTGCTGGAAATGGTAAATTCTTACAGCACCGTTACCGCCGAAGGAATGTATATGCCGCCGGTAGTTGTTACCAAAATCGAGGACAAAGACGGCTACGTGATTTATGAGAATAAAATGAAACCGAAGCGTGTGATTACTTATGAAAACGCTTTCCTACTTACCGAATTACTAAAAGGCGGAATCACCGAACCGGGCGGAACTTCACGCGCTTTGTGGAATTATGATTTGATGCGTTTTGATACTGAATTCGGTGGAAAAACCGGAACTTCATCCAATTATTCCGATGCCTGGTACGTGGGCGTAACACCAAAATTAGTTGGAGGTGCTTGGGTAGGAGCAGAACACAGAAGCATTCACTTCCGCAGCGGAAGTTTGGGACAAGCTACCCGAACTGCATTGCCCATTTTTGCTATGTTTATGGAAAAAGTATTGGCGGATAAAGAATTTGCGCATTATCGTGCCAAATTCCCTTCCGAACCAAAAGAAATGATAAACAGAGATTATAAATGCGAAGGAAGCAACACATATATTTACGAGGAAGATACTGACACCGTTTTCGAACGAGTGCCTATCGAAGCACTTCCAATTCCTGATTTGAAAATTGGAAACGGCGGCGAGGAGCTAGTCAGAGAAACCGAACCGATTGAAAGTGAATCTGTGGAGTGATAGAGATGCGTTGATTTATTGAGTAAAAATATTTGTTAGAAATGAATAAGATAATAAGCAAAGAATTTTTTTCAGAAAAAGTAGTAAAATTTGTCGTTGAGGCGCCGTTGGTGGCCAAAGCTCGTCGTGCAGGACACTTTGTGATGGTGCGAGTAGGGAAAAAAGGAGAACGCATTCCTCTCACCATTGCTGATGCCGATGTGGAAAGAGGTACAATTACGCTCGTAGTGCAGCGAATGGGAGTTTCATCCACCAAACTTTGTGAACTTAATGCAGGTGAATATATCACCGATTTGGTCGGGCCGCTCGGGCAGGCTACACACATCGAAAATTTCGGAACGGTGGTTTGTGCGTGCGGTGGAGTAGGAACAGCACCAATGTTGCCAATTGTAACGGCGCTGAAAAAAGCCGGAAACAAAGTTATCACTGTTTTGGCTGCTCGAAACAAAGATTTAGTTATTCTTGAAGAGCAAATGCGAGAAAATTCCGACGAAGTAATTGTTATGACCGATGATGGTTCGTATGGAACCAAAGGATTAGTAACCAATGGAGTAGAATCCGTAATAAACCGTGAAAAAGTAGATTTATGCGTTACTATCGGGCCGGCAATTATGATGAAATTTGTAAGTCAACTGACTAAAAAATATGAAGTTCCAACTGTAGCATCGCTCAATACAATCATGGTAGATGGCACCGGAATGTGTGGTGCTTGCCGTGTAAGCATTGGAGGAAAAACTAAATTTGTTTGTGTAGATGGTCCTGAATTTGACGCGCATCAAGTGGATTTTGATGAAATGCTGATGCGATTAGGTGGCTACAAAGACCAGGAAATGGAAGAAATGGACAGAAAAATTTTACATAAATAATGGTTTTATGATAGATTTTGATGTAGCTTCAATAAGTGATTGGAACCTGATGTACTTTTCATGGGCAGTAGTTGGACTAATTTTATTGCTCTTCGTGATTCTGCTTAAACAGAAAAATCTAAAAGTTCGCATTGCATTAATTATTGCTATCGCAGTTTTGGTAATTTTCCAAGGTCCTTATGTCGATTTACTGAAACGGACGTATTTCCTGCCACATCAACAGAAAGAATGGAAAGCAAAAGATCTTCCTCAAATTGACGAATCAATGCATTTGGTCTATGCCGATAGAATGGGATATTACTACATTTCTAATTCCAAAGACAGCGTTTTGCACCAAAGAAAAAGTGTCAGCAATAATTTGTTTGGAAAAAAGAAAGTGTCCGACTTATTTGAAAACAAAAAAACACAACAATATGCAATCAGCGTATTTGAAGAAAAAAGGCTTTTTCAAAAAGAAAAATTCTCTTATACGCTGGTGGACAAAGTGTCGGGGAAATCCGAAGAGCTAAAACGGTATCAATTCGACAGTATAATTACAGATTGGGGACTTTTTGAAAAAGCTTATTCAAAATTTTCTGCCGGAGACCCATTTGGAGACGTTGATTTAAATAAAAAATAGAATTTAACTAATTCTCAAAGTGAGATTTTCATACAAATGACAAGACGAGATGAAAAATGGCGCGTGGATTTGCGTGCTGCCATTAAAGCAAAAGAAAGAACCGGTCGGGAGCGTGTGCAGATGCCCGAACTGGACGGTGAATACAGAAGTAAAGTTCGCGACGAAGAAGTAAACTTGGGACTGACAGCCGAACTGGCAATGCAGGAAGCGCAGCGATGCATCGATTGTGCTATGCCAACGTGTATGCAGGGCTGCCCGGTAAGCATTCAAATACCTGATTTTATCAAAAAAATTGAAGTCGGTGAATTTCTGGAAGCTGCTAAAATTCTGAAAGAAACTTCGGCACTTCCGGCTGTTTGTGGACGCGTGTGTCCGCAGGAGCGTCAGTGTGAAGCACAATGTATTCACGTGAAAATGAAAAAAGAATCAGTCGCAATCGGTCATTTGGAACGTTTCGCAGCTGATTATGAGCGCGAGAGTGGACAAATTTCAGTGCCGGAAGTAATGCCTGCCAACGGAATTAAAATTGCTGTGGTAGGTTCCGGACCTGCAGGATTGTCATTTGCCGGAGATATGGCAAAGCTGGGTTACGATGTGCAGGTTTTTGAAGCTTTGCACGAAATTGGTGGTGTGCTGAAATACGGAATTCCCGAATTTCGTTTACCGAACGATGTGGTTGATGTGGAAATTGAGAATTTGCGTGCCATGGGTGTGAAGTTTTTGAATAATTGCATTATTGGAAAAACGCTGACCATTCAGGATTTGAAAGACGATGGATACCAGGGAATTTTCGTGGCGAGTGGGGCAGGACTTCCTCGTTTTATGAATATCAAAGGGGAAAATTTGGTGGGAATAATGTCTTCCAATGAGTATTTGACACGTGTAAATCTGATGGACGCTGCCAATCCGGAATCGGATACGCCGGTTTACAAAGGAAAAAAAGTGGCCGTAATCGGCGGTGGAAATACGGCAATGGATTCCGTTCGTACAGCTCGCCGATTAGGTGCCGAGAAAGCAATGATTGTGTACCGTCGGTCGGAAGAAGAAATGCCTGCACGCCGTGAAGAAGTACACCACGCGAAAAGCGAAGGCATAGATTTTCTGACGCTGCATAATCCGATTGAATACATTGGAAATGAAAAAGGACGTGTGACACACATGGTACTTCAGGTAATGGAATTGGGTGAACCGGATGCTTCCGGTCGTCGCTCGCCGGTGGAAGTTCCCGGAAAAACCGTTACCGTGGAAGTGGATGAAGTAATCGTGAGTGTAGGAGTTTCGCCAAATCCACTTATTTCGCAGTCAACACCCGAACTGGATGTTACCAAATGGGGAACATTGGTGGTAGATCAAGACACGATGCAATCGACCAGCATGCCAATAATTTTTGCCGGAGGTGATATTGTACGTGGGGGTGCTACCGTAATCCTGGCCATGGGCGATGGACGCAGAGCTGCCAAAGCGATGGATGAATGGATTAAAGGGAAGAAATAAGTTCTTGAATATATAAAATCAAGCCGCCGAAAATCAAATGATTTTCGGCGGCTGGTTTATTTACTATTCAAGTCAAAAATTACTGTTCCGGCCCGCTATCAGATAAATTCTCAAAAATACGCAAATCAAAATATCTTACGGCAGAAGTCAGGTGATCAAAAATATCAGCCATTATTACTTCGTATTCACCCCAGATTATGGTATTTGTAAAGCAGTAAATCTCTATCGGCAAACCGATTTCCGAAGGAGCCAATTGTCGCACCATTATGGTCATATCTTGATTGATATTCGGGTGATTTTTCAGGTAATTTTCGGCATATTTTCTGAAAAGTCCGATATTAGTCATATTTCGTCCATTTACACGTAGGCTTCTATCCGCGCCAATTTCGGTATTGAAGGTGTCAATCTCATTTTGACGTTCGTCAATGTAGTCGCTGATGGATTGAATTTTCTTAAAACTTTCAATTTCATTGTCCTCAATGTAGCGGAAACTGGATTGCTTTAGTGTAATGGAACGTTTGATGCGTCTTCCGCCGGATTGCTGCATGCCGCGCCAGTTCTGAAAGGAGTCGGAAATAAGCGCGTAGGTCGGAATGGTGGTAATTGTTTTGTCAAAATTTCTGACTTTTACGGTTGTAAGCGTTATCTGCGAAACATCGCCATCGGCATCGTACTTCGGCATTGTAATCCAGTCGCCAATGCGCACCATATCGTTGCTGCTTACTTGAATACTTGCCACAAATCCCAAAATCGTATCTTTGAAAATCAGCATCATCACAGCCGAAGCAGCACCCATTGCCGTGAAAAACGATGCGAAACTTTTGCCTGATAAAATCGTGAAAATTGCTCCGGCACAGAAAATAGCCACGATAATCCGCACAACCTGAAAATAGCTTTCAATTGGTTTGTCGCTAAAGCGGCGAAGCGTGAGCAGGTAATTGGAAAGTGACTTGAGAAATGAACTGATAAGCCAAAAAATCATCAAAACAATAAATAAATCCGTGGCTTTGGTGATACCCGAAATTACTTCCGGATAGTTCTCAAAAACAATGGGAATGGTATTTCTAATCCAGCTTAGCGGTGCAATTAGAGCCAAAAATGTTGGAAATCTGTTTTGAACCAGATAACCTGCTAGCTGCATTTTGGGCAGTTTTTTGACTTGTTTTAATATGATAATGATGATTTTTCGGGCAATCCACTGAAAAAACCAAGTGAAAATCAGCACAATTGCCAGTTGCACCAGTAGATTTACAAAGTTGATGGAGGAACTGCTAACGCCCCAATCCTGCAAAATATCTTTAGTCCAATCGGTTATTGCAAAAGCCGATTGTTGAATCTCTTCTACTTTTTCTTCCATAATTTATGAGTTGAAAAATTGATAAAATGTCTATAAAAAATTAGAAATAGAGTGAAATCATTCTTACAAATGCTCCAGTAAAATCCGCGTTCCAATTCCGATTAAAACGATTCCGCCTACTATTTCAAAGTTAAATTTTAGCTTGGAATCAAACAAAAATCCTAAACTCAGCCCAATAAATGCCATGATAAACGTGATAAGGCCGATTATTGCGGCTGCAATCAAAATTTGATCCGAAAATGGTGTGAAAATCAGTCCGGTTGCAAGAGCATCAATGCTCGTAGCAATTGCAAGCGTGATTAAAAACTTCGTTCCGAAATTGTCATTCTTGCAGTTTCCACCGCCTTCACAGTCGCATTCTGCTTCTTTTTTGGATTTGCTCAGACTGTCAAAAATCATTTTAAATCCAATTATTCCTAAAATGAAAAATGCCAGCCAATGGTCAATTTCCGTTAGCTTTTCAGCAAAAAAATGCCCTGCAAAATAGCCAATCAAAGGCATTAATCCTTGAAAAAATCCGAAAACAGCAGCCAGTTTAATGGCTTGAGAAGCAATTAGTTGCTTGGTACAAATTCCGCGACTAATCGCCACGGCAAAACTATCCATGGACAGCCCAAAAGCAATTAGCAGGATTGAAAATAAATCCATAAAGAGAATAAATGGTTCGTGAAAATGTAACCTTTTCGGGGCTAAACTAAAAACAAAAACTATTCAACTCTCTGAAAAACAGAATTTTGAGAGTCGAATAGTTTTCAAAATATTAGAAATTATAAAATTGATTTTACTTGTTTGTAAACGTTTTCAGCAGTAAAACCGAGTTTTTCGTCAAGAACTTTGTATGGAGCAGAAAATCCGAATGATTCCAGTCCCCAGATTTTTCCGTTTTCTCCTACCAAACTTTCCAGATTTACCGGAAGTCCTGCAGTCAAACCAAAGCGTTTAATGCCTTTTGGAAGTAAACTTTCTTGGTATTCGGTTGATTGTGAGCGGAATAAACCTTCTGAAGGAACTGATACAATGCGAACTTTTACACCATCTTTGCGAAGTAATTCAGCACCATCCACCAAAGTAGAAACCTCGGAACCGGAAGCCAAAAGTACTACATCCGGATTTCCATCGCAAGAAACGACGTAAGCACCTTTTACGGTTTCAGCTTGTTTTGGTTCAGGTAAGTTGTTGATATTCTGACGAGAAAGCACTAATGCAGTTGGTGTAGAAATGTTTTCCATTGCCATTTTCCAGGAAATGGTAGCTTCTTCCACATCGGCCGGACGAAGTACAAGCATCGAGTTTTTGCCTTTGTGATTTTTCAGTTTTTCCATCAAGCGAATTTGAGCTTCTTGCTCTACCGGCTCGTGAGTTGGGCCGTCTTCGCCTACGCGGAATGCATCGTGCGTCCACACATATTTCACCGGTAATTCCATCAATGCAGCCATACGCACCGCAGGTTTCATATAGTCTGAGAATACGAAGAATGTTCCGCAAGCCACAAAAATTCCGCCATGAAGCGCAATACCGTTGCACAAACAAGCCATTGTCAATTCAGAAACTCCCGCTTGTAGGAATTTTCCTGAGAAATCGCCTTTTTGCATGGATTTGGTTTTTTTCAAGAAACCATCAGTTTTATCTGAATTGCTGAGGTCGGCACTGGAAACAATCATATTTTCTACATTCTCTGCCAAAAATCCTAAAACAGTAGCAGAAGCCGCACGTGTAGCTTGATTTGCTTTTTGCTCTATGGAATTCCAGTCCAGATTTGGAGTTTTCCCTGAGAAGAATTGCTCGAATTTCGCAGCTAATTCCGGATTTTCGCTTGCCCATATCGCTTGTGCAGCTTTTCTTTCTTTGACCAATTCTTTCAGTTCTTCTTCACGTTTAGCATATACAGCTTTTGTTTCTTCAAAAATCACAAACGGATCTTCCGGATTTCCACCCAAGTTTTTTATGGTATGTTCTACGCTGGCTTTTGTCGCGCTAAGAGGCTGTCCGTGCGTGTCCACCATGTTTTCGTGGCTTTCGCCGTCGGCAGTTACTGCGCCTTTTCCCATGATAGTTGCACCGATAATCAGCGTCGGTTTGTCTTCCTCTTTTTTGGCTTCGCGCAGCGCAGTTCTGATTTCGGTAACGTTATTTCCATTAATTTCAATCACACGCCATCCCCAAGCTTCGTATTTCATTTTTACGTTTTCGCTGGTTACGGAGTCGGTATATGTAGAAAGCTGTACGCTGTTTGAATCGTAAAACATTATTAGGTTATTCAAGCCAAGGTGTCCGGCAATTCTTCCTGCTCCCTGCGAAACTTCCTCTTGAATTCCACCATCCGAAATAAATGCATAAATGGTTTGATTCATCAAATCACCGAAACGTTCTTTCAAGAATTTAGCCGCAATAGCAGCACCTACGGCGTAAGTATGACCTTGTCCTAGTGGACCGGAAGTGTTTTCCACACCGCGTTCAACGTCCACTTCAGGGTGTCCTGGCGTGATGCTTCCCCATTGGCGGAATTGCTTCAAATCCTCCATCGAATATTTTCCCGTAAGGGCAAGGACTGAATAAAGCATGGGCGACATGTGTCCCGGATCCAAAAAGAAACGGTCGCGGCTTTCCCAGCGCGGATTTTCCGGATCATATTCCAAAAATTCCGAATAAAGCACATTAATAAAATCAGCACCTCCCATGGCGCCTCCGGGGTGACCTGAGTTTGCTTTTTCAACCATAGCAGCGCTCAAAATACGAATGTTGTCCGCAGCTTTGTTTAGTTCTTGAGTTGTGTTCATGTCTTTGTAAATATTTTTATTTAGTAATTATTTTATTTTGTAGCCAAGCGTGTAACTAAATCCCCATCCGGAATCTGTTCCCGTTCCATAACCTGGAATATACCAAGGTGCAGTTTCTCCGGGTTTTGCTCTGTTTATCAATCGTCTGTTTCTGACTGACCAACCCATGAATATATTTTTGAAAACTTCTACCCGAAGTCCGGCATTTACTTCAAACCAAAATTTAGTATCATTGATTGATTCCATATTGATGGTTTCAGTGCCTCCCCAATATTCGTCGGTCAGCGTAAGATTGTAAAGCGAATAATTCAATTGGCTCATTCCCAATCTTACTCCGGCTAAAAATACATTGTTTTTCTGTGTAGAATTTTCTGCAGGACGAAAAACCGGAACATCCAATCCTATTTTTCCAAAAATTCCGGTAGTTTTGAACTGGATACCATTGGCAGAAGTTTTGTCAGCACCGCCCATTCCTGCCTCGATGGTAGGGTAGTATTTGTTTTTCAAATTGAGTTGCGCACTTCCCAGAAAACTGTAAGCATCGCTATTTAATACTGTTTTTTGAAAAATTGGAATCAAATCAGTTTCAATCAGAATTCCCTGCCACAGTTTGACGCTGTCTTTTTTCACCGCTTTCACTTCTTTTCTAATCGTCTCCTGAGGCTCATTGGTTTGAGCTGCGGAAGTAAGTGTGCCGGCAAACAACAATATACTACTCAATATGATGTAACTTAATATTCTCAACATGCTGTGTGTTAACATTTCGGTTAATAATAGTAATACTGTCAATAAAATGTCCGGTTGTGTATGCTGTGTCGATTACGTGCGTGCGTATGCTGCCACATTCGAGCGATAAAAATTCGAGCTGATTTTTATAAACTACGGTAATTGTGTCATAAATATTACTCATTCTCAGATTAAATTTACTTTCCTCAGCAAATTGATTGAGCGGTACCTGAATACTTCCAAGTGGCTTTTTTTCGTACAAAAACTTAGAATTTCCAACTCCATTAACCCAAAGACTGTCGAAAGTAATTTTTACTTCCACCCATCGGCCGGTTTGAGCATTGATGGTGTCTAGGTAAAATGTCATTCCGGCTTCTACTTTACGGCTTTTGCGGCAGGTTTCGTCAGTAGTGCAGGCCGTTATCACCAGCATTAAAAGCAAAAAAATACCGATATTTTTTATGTTTCGTTGTTTCATTAGAATAGTTCTTTTACTTCGGCTTTCAGACTGCGCATGGCCGAAAAAAGTGCCGTGTCTTGCGGCGTGTTAAAAGCTTGAATAATGATTTTCGCCAATTTCTCGGCAGGTTCATCGGGCTTGCACTGAGCAGCACTCATATTTATTAGTTGTACAATGTCTTCGCGCGCATCGTCTATTTCTTCCCAAAGAATGTCGCTGACGTAGATTTGCTGCGAAGCATTATGCTCAAATTCTCTTCGAATATCGTTCAGAATTCTCGCCTGAAATTCTAGACAAGTTTGGTTGAGTTCTACTTTTTGAACCAGAAAATTATTCGGATCCAATCTTTCCAGCAAAATAGTGAGCCGCTCGTATGCGCGCAATCGCGTTTGTAAAACTTCAGGCGCATGCAGATTTTTGGCGGATGAATTTTTCTTTTCTTTACTGAATTTCATAAACTGAAATACTAATATAGCTACGCCACCCACGATAATCAACGCCAATATAGTATATTGAATTATTGTCATAGTTTTTTGGGTTTTATGGCGTAAAAAGTTTTGATAAATAAAATCCGCCCATCACAGCTAAGATGCCTAATACTACACTCAATGTCATGTAAATCAGTGCAGTAGTAGTTTGCCCGTTTTGAAGTAGAAGAAAATTTTCATTCGTAAATGCCGAAAAAGTAGTAAATCCGCCGCAGAAACCTACAACCAGAAATAATTTCAAATTTGTGGTCATTTCATTGGAACTAATCAGAATTCCCAGCAAAAAACCAATCAGCAAACTACCTAAAATATTGGCGAAAAACGTTCCCATCGGGATGGAATGAAAATTCCAACTCAGGTTTAATTTGGAAATCAGGTAACGCGCTACGCTTCCCAAAAATCCTCCCATTCCAACCAAAAGTAGCTGTTTCATTTTACGAATTATTCTTTTTCGATTTCGAATTAAAGCTCTTTTTCAATCTTATAATTATTGCGTTCTGGTGAACTTCGGGCAACAATTTCTGCCACAAATCCTGCCAAAAACAGCAAGGTTCCCATAATCATCAACACCAGCGAAATGTAAAAATACGGACTGTCAACAACCAACGGCGCAGGCACATGGTTTTTGAGAGCAATCAGTTTATGAGCACCCACGATGACAACGGCGATAAAGCCCAGAATAAACATCAAACTGCCTATCAACCCGAAAAAGTGCATCGGTTTTTTAGCAAATTTGGTTAAAAACCAAAGCGTCAGCAAATCCAGATAACCATTTACAAAACGACTTAAACCGAATTTTGATTCGCCAAATTCACGTTTGCGGTGCGTAACTACTTTTTCACCAATTCGTGTGAATCCGGCTGTTTTAGCCAAATATGGTATGTAGCGATGCATATCGCCATAAACTTCGATGTTTTTCACCACTTCGTTGCGGTAAGCCTTAAGGCCGCAGTTCATGTCGTGAAGTTTCAGTCCGGTTACTTGACGCGCTGTTGCGTTGTAAAGTTTGGACGGCAGATTTTTGGTCAATTTGGCATCGTAGCGTTTTTTCTTCCAGCCGGAAACCAAATCGTAATTTCCCGAATAAATCATGTGATAAAGTTCCGGAATTTCGTCTGGACTATCCTGCAAATCAGCATCCATTGTGATTACCACATCGCCTTTTGCCATCTGAAATCCACAATGCAAAGCAGGAGATTTTCCGTAATTATGACGGAATTTGATGCCGTGAATTTGCTCCGGCGACTTTTTTTCAAGTTGCTCGATTACTGTCCAAGAACCGTCTGTACTTCCATCGTCAATAAAAATAACTTCGTAGCTGAATTTATTTTCTTGCATCACGCGCTCAATCCATTCGTAGAGCTTCGGTAGAGACTCTTCTTCGTTGTACAACGGCACTACAACTGATATATCCATTTTATTTTGTGTCAAAATTTACTGTTTTTAAAAATTTTGTTTTGGTAAATCGTCTTGATTTTTATCAAAAATACTTTTCTCTTTTTTTACAATTCCGGCCAATATCAATCCGATGAAAAATGCAATAAATACATTTGCCCAAATCATTAAAAGGGTGTAATTCAGAGGATCGGACAATATTTCCATTGATTCGTAAGCACGATCCATGTCCATAGGAAATCTGCCTTGCATCATTTCGGCCATTCTTTCGTAGTTTTCCATGCTTTTGTTGAACTCTTCTTTCAAGATTTCGGTATTGATAAAGCGAAAATAAACGAACTTAACGACTGCAGAAATAAGCGAAGCAAAAAAGAAAAGTAAAATTGTGTACAGCAATCCGTGTGTGTAGGAAATGGCTCCATTGCAATCCGTGTCACGGTATTTTACCAAATAACGATACGTCATCCAAAGAATAAGAAATGGAATGAATAAGGTCAAAATCCCCAAAAGACCAATCTCGGATACGTTTAAAAGAAAATTTGCAGAAAAGATAATTCCGAGAATTAAGCCGTTCTGCATTGTTGAATTCCAAATATTATTTGTCGTCATAGCTCTTTTCAAATTAAACTACAAAATTACAAAAAATATAGCGAAATGTATCATATTTTGAAAAAAGTCCGGTGGAGTAAATCAATCAACATACTACTTAATTACTTTGCCGATTTCAAAAAATACCTGCACCATTCTTTCAAACCGCATTCTTCACATTTGGGTTTCCTTGCCTGGCAAACATATCTTCCATGGAGAATTAGCCAATGATGAGCCCTTGGAATAAGTTCTTTTGGAATGTGTTTTACCAATTCTTTCTCAGTTTGAAGCGGATTTTTTGAATTAGTCGTCAAGCCAATTCGCTCCGAAACCCGAAATACGTGCGTATCTACCGCCATTGTCGGTTGATTATATACAACAGAAGCAATTACATTAGCGGTTTTTCGCCCAACTCCCGGTAGTTTCTGCAGGTCATCGACATTATCCGGCACAATGCCATTAAAATCTGAAATCAGCTTCTGAGCCATTCCTACCAAGTGTTTAGATTTATTATTGGGATAGGAGATGGAACGAATGTATTCAAAAATTACTTCCGGCGTTGAAGCTGCCATAGCTTCGGCGGTAGGGTAGTCGTGCAGTAAAACGGGTGTAACCATATTCACTCGTTTGTCGGTGCATTGAGCAGAAAGAATCACTGCTACCAATAACCCGAATGGATCATCATAAACTAATTCCGTTTCTGCAACCGGCACATTGGCTTCAAACCACGCGATTACGTTTTTATAGCGTTCTTTTTTTGTCATTTTTACAGGCTTTTGGCGAAAAGTAAAGTCAGTGAAATTTATTAGACTTTGACGAACCGCCTGATTTTTAAATTTCCTACAAAAATAGCAAAAACGATTTTTATTGCCATTCATTTTTACTATTTTTGCAGATTAGTTTGGATACTTTGCATTTTTTGCAAGTTTTTTATTCTAAAACATAAACCTGATTATTTAAATGGCTAAAAAACCTACTCGAAATACAAGCACGCAGCGAAGACCGACACAAGTGCGAACAAGTCGTTCGTCAAGTGCGGGAAGTACGCTTCGCAAGATTATTTCATTTTTCAAAGATGAAAGAACACATTTTATTGTCGGAATTTTTCTGTCAATCGTTGTGATTTATTCATTTTTGTCTTTTTTGTCCTACTTCTTCACAGGAGCGGCAGATAAGAGCGTTTTTGATAATATAAGTTTCAAAGAATCGCTGGAAATCCGTGGCACAGTAAAAAACTGGGCATCAGTAATGGGCGCATTTATTTCCGAAACATTTATTGATAATTGGTTTGGAATTTCATCCTTTGCCATTCTGTTTTTCATTACTATTGTGGCGTTGCGACTGATGAAAGTTCGTTTTATTGCCCTTTGGAAAGCATTTTTTCACTCCTTTTTCTGGTTAATCTGGGTGTCGGTTTTCTTGGGTTATGTGACAGATTTTTTCCCGGCACTTCAGCCAAAATTTTTCTCACTTGGCGGTAAACACGGAGATTATATTGCCACAGAATTACTGAATTCTTACATCGGCAAACCTGGAACACTTTTGCTAATTCTCGCTTCTATAATTGTTTATTTTGTGTTTACCTGGAAAGGCACTATTTCATTCCTGAAAAATCTGTTCAATAAAAAAGGACTTCGAAAATTCGCTACTGAACGCGAAGAAGAGCCGATTGTGGCAGTTGGAACTGAGATTGTTCCGGAAGAATGGGTTGTACGAGGTATTAGTGAAGAGCCTGTTAGAGCACACACAAGCACCGCACAAGCACCACCGAAAAAAGAGAAAATTGAAGATTTGGAGGATGAGGTAAGTTTTGAAGTGAATGTGCCGAATAAACCTGAAGATATGGCAGCAGAGTACGAAGCGGATGAAAATGACGATCCAAATTACAACATTGCCAAATTAGGAAAATACGATCCAACGCTGGATTTATCGAGATACGTGCCGCCAACGCTCGAACTGCTGAAACAGTACGGAAATGAGAATAATCTCCAGGTGGATATGGCGGAGCAAAACGCCAATAAAAATAGAATTACTACCACACTTCGCAATTTTGGAATCGAGATTGAATCCATCAAAGCAACTGTAGGACCGACGATTACGCTCTATGAAATTGTACCGAAATCCGGTATTCGTATTTCAAAAATTAGAAATCTGGAATCGGATATTATGTTGAGTTTGGCAGCTACAGGTATTCGTATTATTGCACCAATTCCGGGAAAAGGAACCATTGGAATTGAGGTTCCGAATAACGAGCCGCAAATCGTTTCCATGCATTCGGTTTTGGGTTCCAAGAAATTTATGGAATCAAAACTGGAACTTCCGATTGCTTTTGGAAAGACAATTACGAACGACGTATTTATGATTGACCTAGCCAAGATGCCTCACTTGCTTGTGGCAGGAGCTACGGGACAAGGTAAATCGGTGGGATTGAATGCAATTATTACTTCTTTGCTTTACAAAAAGCATCCGGCGCAGTTGAAATTTGTGCTGATTGACCCTAAAAAAGTAGAATTTAATATCTATGGAGCCATTGAGAAGCATTTTCTGGCAAAATTGCCTGATGGCGAAGATGCAATCATCACTGATACGAGTAAAGTAGTTCAAACATTGAATTCGCTTTGTGTGGAAATGGATCAACGATACGATTTGCTTAAAAAAGCGCACGTTCGTAATATTAAGGAATACAACGAAAAATTTGTAAATCGGGAATTAAATCCAGAAAAAGGACACCGTTTTTTGCCGTACATCGTGGTAATTGTGGATGAGTTTGGTGACTTGATTATGACTGCAGGAAAAGAAGTGGAAATGCCGATTGCACGTATTGCTCAGCTTGCTCGTGCGGTGGGAATGCACATGGTTATCGCCACGCAACGTCCTTCGGTTAACATAATCACCGGAGTTATCAAAGCCAACTTCCCGGCTCGATTGGCGTTCCGCGTTTCATCGATGATTGACTCGCGAACTATTTTGGATGCGCCGGGCGCCAATCAATTGGTCGGACGAGGCGATATGCTTTTCTCGCAAGGCAGCGATTTGAATCGGGTGCAATGTGCCTTTGTAGATACACCGGAAGTGGAAGAAATTGCTAAATTTATCGGTCAGCAGCGTGGATATCCTACTGCATTTTACTTGCCGGAATATGTTTCTACGGAAGGCGAGGGTATTGATCCAACTGCGGTAGATATGAGCAAGCGCGATCCGCTATTTGATGAAGCTGCGCGAATGATTGTAGCTACACAACAAGGCTCTACATCGATGATACAGCGTAAATTCTCAATCGGATATAACCGTGCCGGAAGATTGGCAGATCAATTGGAAATTGCAGGAATTGTTGGGCCAAGCGAAGGAAGTAAAGCTCGTCAAGTGTTGGTGCAGACCGAATATGAATTAGAGCAAATTCTAAGTCATCTAAATTAATATGAAGCTATTAAGCTACTAAATAACATATCCCCATGCAGTTGCTGTGTGGGGATATTTCTATAATAATGAATTGAAAGGATAAAACAAGTTGTATTTATTTCAGATTATCAGCACTTTAAGAATTTGGCATACAAGTTGTTTTTTAACAATTAAACTTTTAAAAATATGAGGATATGAAAAAGATTATTTACGCACTAATGATAGCTTTGATAGCAATGCCGAGCGCTTTTGCACAAAACAACAAAGCAGCGAAAAAAGTAATAAACGACATGGTGAATGTGTTGGAGAAAAATGCGATTCAAACGAATTTTGGATTGATAGTTCAGGAAGCCAGCTCCAAAAATCAACATAAAATGAACGGAACATTTTTGATGCAAGGCAATAAATTTGTTTTGAATACGAATGAAATGAAAGTTTATTTTGATGGAACTACGCAATGGGCTTATTCTACCGGAATTAACGAAGTTTCCATTTCTAATCCTACAGAAAAAGAGCTTTCTGAAATCAATCCGGTTGCATTACTGCAGGCTTATCGCTCAAAATCGACCATTCGTTTTGCGAAAGCCAATAATGACAAATCGGTTCACATGATTGAACTGGTTCCAACAAACAAAAATTCGGATTTCAAAAACATTATTGTAAAAGTTGCCAAAGCAACTAATTATCCGCTTTACATCCAAATGATTGATAAAAAAGGAAATTTGAGTGCTATTTCGCTGACACAATTCAAAAAAGGAATTAGTACGAACAACAAAACTTTTACGTTCGACTCGACTATCTATAAAGATATAGAGATAAATGATTTAAGATAATCATAAAAAAATATTAACTTTGTGCATTGTTATCGTTCGTTCGGTAGCAATGCATTTTTTTGTATAAGTAATTAATAAACAAGAATATATATGAACGAAAAAGTAAGATGCCTGATTATCGGATCGGGTCCTGCCGGCTATACGGCAGCTATTTATGCTTCGAGAGCCAATTTGTCGCCAGTGATGTACGAAGGTTTGCAGCCGGGTGGACAGTTGACCACAACTACTGACGTGGAGAATTTTCCGGGTTATCCAGAAGGAATTACCGGACCGGAATTGATGGAAGATTTGAAAAAACAAGCGGTTCGTTTTGGAACGGATGTGCGCTATGGAATTGCTACGGCTACCGATCTTTCTTCGGCTCCATATAAAATTACGATTGATAATGAGAAAGTAATTGAAGCTGAAACCGTGATTATTTCTACCGGAGCTACGGCTAAATATTTAGGCATTCCGGACGAAACAAAATATGCAGGTTCAGGTGTTTCTGCTTGTGCTACTTGCGACGGATTTTTCTATCGCAAACAAAAAGTAGCTGTTGTAGGTGGCGGTGATACGGCTGCTGAAGAAGCAACTTATCTTTCAAATATCGCCGAGAAAGTTTATTTGATTATTCGTAAAGATCACATGCGTGCTTCTAAAATTATGCAGGAACGTGTGTTGAGCAATCCGAAAATTGAAGTGCTGTTTGAGCATGAAACGGTTGGTTTGACTGGTGATAAAGTAGTTCAAGGCGCTGATTTGGTGAAACGCCGCGGAAAAGAAGATGAGGAAAAAGTTCATATTGAGATTGATGGTTTCTTCCTGGCTATTGGACACACGCCTAATTCCGATATTTTCAAACCATATCTTGAAACTGATGAGGTTGGCTATATCAAAACCATTCCAGGAACGCCGAAAACTTCCATTCCGGGAGTATTTGCAGCAGGTGATGTGGCAGATCCACATTATCGCCAGGCAGTTACGGCTGCTGGTACAGGCTGTATGGCAGCTATGGATGCAGAAAGATATCTTTCAGAAAAAGGTTTGTAGGATCGAACTTATAAAAACGAAAAAAAGCAGCGATTACGCTGCTTTTTTTTGTTAGTCTTCTGTTTTTTCTTCCTCTGCAATTCCCAGCATTCTTTGAGCTACTTTCAAAATTTGAGTATCATCTAACTGCACCAATCCTCCGTCAGGTCCCGGCTCGATATGTAAGCCAACGCTTTTTCCTTCGTCATAATCCGAACCACCGAAATAATTTTTTACTGTTTCTTTTTCCAGACCAAGTTCAGCTGCGATCTTGGCCATACTCCCGCTTGGCAGTGCATCTTTGATTTTACGTAACTCGTTGAATGTTATTGTCTTAGTCATAGCACATAATGTTTTATGGTTAATAATTTTGTTCCTAGTTTTAACGTGATAAACTTAGTACATAATTTTTTAATTTCCAAAAAATAATGTACAAAAAAGTTTAATTTTTTACAATCTGATTACAATACGTTCTCATTTATATGATATTCAGGTAATTTGATTACTCTGAGCAGTATTGATTGTAAAATTCTACGATGGTTTCAATTCCTTTGCGATATAATTCGATGTGGAAATGCTCATTTGGCGAGTGAATCGCATTGGATTCGAGCCCAAATCCCATTAAAATTGGTCTTACGTTCAGCACATTTTCGAAAGTAGGAATTACGCCGATACTTCCACCTCTGCGAACCGGAAGCGGACGCTTGCCAAATGCTTTTTCGTACGCTTTTTCGGCTGCTTTGTATTCTTTGGAATCAATCGGACATACGTAACTTTCTGCGCCGTGCAGGTATGTTACTTTAATATCAATGTGTTTTGGAGCTATTTTTTTTAGGTGCTTTTCTACCAGTTTTGAAATTTTATCTGATTTCTGATTTGGAACAAGGCGAGCCGAAAGTTTTGCGTAAGCTTTGGACGGAAGCACGGTTTTGCTGCCTTCGCCGGTATATCCGCCCCAAATTCCACAAAGATCAAGCGTTGGGCGAATTCCGGTGCGCTCGATAGTAGAGTAGCCTTTTTCTCCGAAAATATGCTCAATTCCCAAATCTTCTTTGTATACTTCCACATCAAATGGAATTTCAGCAATTAAATCACGCTCTTTTTTGGACACTTTTTCTACATCGTCGTAGAAATTCGGGATAGTAATATTTCCATCTTTGTCAATTAATTGAGCCAAAATCTTAGACAATTCTGAAATCGGATTTGCTACTGCACCACCAAAAATTCCCGAATGTAAATCGCGATTAGCACCAGTAATTTCAATTTCCCAATAAGCCAAACCTCGCAGTCCGGTTGTGATGCTTGGTTTGTCGGCTGCCAGCATACTTGTGTCAGAAACCAGAATGGTGTCACAGGCCAGCATTTTTTTATTTTTCTTACAGAAATCTTCCAAACTTGGTGAGCCGATTTCTTCTTCTCCTTCCAAAATGAATTTTACGTTGCATTTTAGTTGGTTTGTTTTTACCAGATATTCAAATGCTTTCGCATGTAGGAAAGATTGTCCTTTGTCATCATCCGCACCGCGCGCATATACTTTTCCGTCGCGGATAGCAGGCTCGAATGGCGGAGTTTCCCATAAATCCAGCGGTTCGGCAGGCATCACGTCGTAGTGACCGTAAACCATTATTGTAGGCAGTTTTGGATCCAAAGTTTTTGTGGCGAAAACCACCGGATTTCCTTTGGTTTCCAGGATTTCAGCCTTATCAACTCCTGCTTCTAAAAGAAGTTTTGTCCACAATTCAGCACATTTTCTGATTTCATTTTTTTTGTCGGTATGCGCACTTACGCTTGGAATGCGAATTAAGCTGAAAAGCTCTTCGAAAAAACGATTTTCGTTTTCTTTGATGTAATTTTTGATTTCCATGTTTTTGATTAAGAATTATATTATTGTTATTTATTTTTGCACTGTTAAAAGTTCAAATTTAACGAATTGTCAAATATTATTGTTTATACATTTCGATTTCTTAAGTATTTTAAAGTTTGGATTCGAACTCAATGTGTAAAAATAGAATAATTATTTAAGTTTTCAGTCTTTTTTTGATAAGTAAATTTGTCAGGTCATGCCAAATTAAGTATTTTTGCACACTAAATTTATACAGAATTCGTTTCTTTTTGCACAAATTGCTATTTCAAATAGAAATAAGTGCTTCGCTTTCAAATTAACCTTAATAAAAAATAATTGAAGGACAAAATGACAAAAAACTATATATACATTTTACTTATCGGTGTAATTTTTATTATTTCCGGTTGTACTTCGCAGAAAAAACTTGTATATTTTAATCAGTTAGATAAAGAAGATGCTGAAAATATTAACTCTCAAGTAACATTTCAGCATGAATCTAAAATTGTTGTCGGCGATTTGCTTGGAATTATTGTTTCCGGCAATGATCCTCGCGCAGTCGCTACATTCAACTTGCCTGTAATTTCCAATTATTCTCCTAATTCAGAGCAAATTACTACAACTCAGTCACTTCAACCTTATGCAGTTGATATTGATGGAACGATTAATTTTCCGGTTCTTGGAAAATTAAAAGTCGTTGATATGACACGTGTGGAATTAATAGACCTTCTCACCAAAAGAATAGGAGAATATGTTCAAAAACCGGTTGTTAATGTTCGGTTCTTAAATTTAGGATTTACAATTTTGGGCGAAGTGAATCGTCCCGGAAGATTTACGTTCACAGAAAGAACATCGATAATTGATGCACTGGGCATGGCAGGTGATATTACTGTGTATGGAAAAAGAGACAATGTGCTGATTGCCAGAGAAAATAATGGTAAAAAAGAATTTGCACGGCTGAACATGAATGACCATAGTATTTTCCTTTCTCCTTATTATTATTTGCAGCAAAACGACATTATTTATGTTGAACCAAACAACATAAAACAAATAAATTCACAAAGTTTACCTTTGATTTTAACTTCAGTTTCATCGATGGCAACCATTGTAACTTTGGTGTATTCAATTTATCAATTTAGTAAAAACTCGCAATAACAAAGAAATGCAAAATAACAGCGAAAATAATTCTACTGCAATTCAGAGATTCAAAAATGATGATGCAATTGATCTGAGAGAATTATTAATGAAATATCTAAGGAAATGGTATTGGTTTGTACTGGCACTAATATTGGCTGTATTTATTGCAACTTTATTTATACTTTCGACTGTAAATAAGTATGAAATAAAGACAACTTTACTGCTTAGAAACGACAAATCATCCGGTATGGCACAAATGGCGATGATGGATGATTTAGGATTTTTGGGTGGCGTGTCCAGCGAAGTAGAGGATGAAATTCAGGTTATCAGCTCTAAAAAGTTAATAAATCAAACTATCGACACGCTAAATCTGCAAACTGTCTATTATAAGAAAGATAAATTAAGATTTGTAGATTTATATAATGAAACTCCACTGAGATTAAATGTTTCTAAAGAATTTTTGGACACACTTAAAAGATCCTTGACATTTACTGTAAAAGAGACCAACGGAACATTTAAATTAAAGGCCACTGATGGCAATATATTTAAGGAAACCTACAGTTTGAAAAATATTGGTCAAGCATTTGACACTCCTTATGGGAAGTTGAGTTTTACTGCAAATTCTTTAATCAAAAAGAATTCACAATTTAAAATCATTGTATATCCATCGGATAATTTGATTAATAGCTATGGCAATAATATTAAAGTAGCAGCAATTAACAAAAAGTCGAATGCGATACAGATTTCGATGCTTCACTCGCATGTTCAGAAAGCTAAAGATATTTTGAATATGCTGGTGTATCTGTATAATCAAGACGCTATTTTAGATAAAAATCTTATTGCTTCCAATACGGCCAATTTCATTGAAGATAGGTTGGGATTGATTACCAGAGAATTATTCGAAATAGAAAGTGATATTGAAAATTACAAAAGAGGAAATAAACTGACCAATTTATCATCTGAAGCGTCGATTTATTTGCAGTCGGCAGGCGAATATGAAAAACGCTTGACGGAATTGGAGACTCAGATGAATATGATAAACTATGTAGAAAATTACATCAAAGATCCTAAAAATCAGAATAATTTAATTCCTACAAACATCGTAACGTCTGATCTTACGCTCGCCAGATCTATTCAGGAATACAATATTGCTGTGCTTGAAAGAATGAAACTGGCTCAGACTGCTAATGAAAAAAACCCGGCAGTAATTATGGTTGACGAGCAAATTAAAGCTTTGAAATCGAATGTGTTAGCGAGTGTGAGTAGTGTTAAGTCTGGATTGCAAATTTCCAGAAACGATGCCTTGAAGAAAGAAAATCAATTTACAAGCAGAATTCAACAAGTGCCAACTCAGGAGCGCCAATTTCTGGAAATTCAAAGACAACAAGGAATCAAACAAAATTTATTCTTAGTTTTATCTCAGAAGAGAGAAGAAACTGCGCTAACTCTTGCCAGCACACCGCCAGCGGCCCGAACAATAGACAGAGCTTTCTCATCAATTTTGCCTGTTGAGCCAAAGAAAATGATAATTTATTTGGTTGCATTGATTTTAGGAATGTTGGTGCCGTTCTTGTTTATTTATATCAGAGATATCATCAATAATAAAATTGAAGATTCGCGAGAATTCAAACGTTTAATTCAAGCACCATATTTAGGAAATATCAGCACCAGCCGTGAGAGTGAAAGGGTAGTGGTGCAGGAAGGAAAAACTACGCCGATTGTTGAGATGTTCCGACAAATCCGCACTAACTTACAATTCTTAGTCGGAGAAACTAAAAATCCGGTTATTCTGGTGACATCAAGTATCAGCGGTGAAGGTAAATCCTTTACTTCTATCAACTTAGCCATGTCTTTTGCATTGATGAAAAAGAAAGTGGTTTTGGTTGGATTGGATACTCGAAATCCGATGTTGAGCGAATATATGCACATTCCTAAAAATAACGGAGTTACGCTATATTTGTCAGATAGATCTTATGAATTGAATGATATAATTGTAAAATCAGAATTCCATAAGTTTCTGGATGTAATTCCGGCAGGACCAATACCACCTAATCCATCCGAATTGATTATGGGACCAAGATTGGAAGAGTTGATGGCAAGCCTGAAGGAAATGTATGACTATATCATTGTTGATACGGCTCCGATTGGTGTAGTTTCTGATACTTATTTACTAAATAGAGTAGCTGATAACTCGATTTATGTAGCCCGCCAAGATTATACGCCTCGCGATGCCACTGAATTAATCAATGAGATTTATCAGGAAAAACGCTTGAAGGGTATGGGAGTTGTGCTGAATGGAACTCCGGCTTCAACTGGATATGGTTATAGCTACGGCTACGGAACGAAATACAAGTCAAGCCGCGATCCGAAAGTTTCATTTGGCGATAAAATCTTTGATTATTTTGAAAAGATAAGAAGCAAAAAGTAAGTATCAGATTTTTCTGCAAAATTTGAATTAAAATAAAAGAATTGGAAACTAGAGTAATTTTATAGTTTCCAATTCCTATTTTTAAATAACTTATAATCAGAAGGTAATGTGTTCTTGATGATTTTTTAACAAAATAATATTGAGAATTATATCTTAGTTTGCTGTGTTTTAATTAATTTTGCAAACTCAAACTACATTTTGTGGAAAATCTTACTCAAAATATCATTCAAACTGCCCATACCAAGTTCATCCAATTTGGTATTCGCAGCATTTCCATAGATGATATTTGCAATGATCTGCGTATTTCCAAAAAAACATTTTACAAAGTTTTTCCTAAAAAAGAAGATTTGGTGGATGCAGTCCTGCAATTTCAATCTTCGCACATTAAGGAAAAGTTTGAAAAGATGGCCAGGCATAAGAATGCGATTGAATCATTGGTATTGATAATCAACGAAGTAAGAAAAAATACACACGATGATTGTTCTGCCTTTCATTACGACCTTGAAAAATACTATCCTGCATCCTTTGAATTAATCAATGAAAAAAAGAAAATGTGGATCCGCGAGAGCTTTGTAGAAAATCTTCGTCAAGGAATTGCGGAAGGGTTTTATCGCGAAGATCTGGACATTGAACTAAGTTCCTATTTTCACGCTATTATCATTGGTTATTCATACAACGAAATTCTAAAACATAATCCTAAAATTTCGAAAAAGCGCATGACTGATTTTTACATTAATGTTATGGTCAGGCTGATTACGAACGAAAAGGGATTGAAATACGTAGAAGAAAACATCAAAAAAGACTAAAAGATTATTTATCATAAATTATGAAGAAAATTGGATTATTGATTTTCAGCCTTTTGGCTGTGAGCGGACTTTATTCGCAAGATACTTTAAGATTGACGTTGCCACAAGCGCTGGAAATTGCATTAAGTGAAAGTCCGACTATCAAAATCGCCGATAAGGAAATAGAACGTGTGGATTATTCTAAAAAGAGTGCATGGTATGCGCTTATTCCAAACATTGAAGGATCTGCGCAGCATTCACAATTTCTGGTTCCTGCCAAAATGAGTATGATGGGACAGGTAATGGATTCTCCAACCAGTTTCAATACCAATCTTTCGGCTTCGCTTTCGTTACCGCTTTTTGCGCCTGCGCTTTGGAAAAGCATTGAAATGACTTCGCTGGATATGCAGATGGCAAACGAAAAAGCCAATGCTTCCAGAGAAACGTTGCGTCAGGAAGTAAGCAAAGCTTATTACACGGTTTTGGTAGTGCAAGATTCGTACAAAGTACTTCAGGAAGGATATGAATTGACCAAAAAGAACTATGATTTAGCAAAAAAAGGTTATGAAGTAGGTGCTTTGGCGGCATACGATTATATTTCTGCAGAAGTTCAATTGAATAATTTACTGCCTAATCTGATGCAAGCCGAAAACGGTATCAATCAAGCTAAAGCTTATCTGAAAGTCTTGATGGGACTTGATGTGGCAATTCCGCTTAAAGTTTCAAATACGCTTTCGGATTTTGAAGGTAACATTCGTGAAGTGAAAAATCTGAACGAAATCACCATGGAAAATAACACCGATTTGAGACAATTGGAAATCGGTCATCAGCAATTACTGAAATCCTTGGAGCTTCAACGTACACAACGAATGCCAACTTTAGCGGCATTCGGACAATACGGCTACAGCGGAATGGGTAATAAAGAAACTAGTTTGAACTTTGGTGGAATGCCGATAAAAGTAGATGCAAGCAGCGATTGGTATTCGCAAGGTGTGATTGTTGGTTTGCAACTTCGTGTTCCGATAACCGGAATCTTTACCGGAAAGGTAAAAGAACAACAAATAAAAATTCAGGAAGAATCGCTGTTATTCCAAAAAGATCAAGCAAAAAATGCTTTGCAATTACAGGCAAATACGGCTTTGGATAATATGAATAAAGCAGTAAAACAAGTAGAAGCTGCTGAAAATAGCGTGAAACTTTCTACTACGGCTTACGAAATTTCTTCTAAAAGATATGAAAACGGAGCCGGAACTATGCTGGAACTTCAAAATGCAGCTTTGGCAATCACACAATCCAAACTTTCCTATCATCAAGCCGTTTCAGACTATCTGAATGCTAAAGCTGATTTGGAAAAAATTTTAGGAAAAGAAATTTAATTTTAGAATAATACAATACATTTTTATATAATAATTTTTAGAATATGAAACTTAAAAATTTGCTTCTACTAGGTTTATTTGCAATTTCCGTAGGAATGGTATCTTGTGGTGGAGCGCAAAAAAAAGAAACTGAAGCTACAGCCACAAAACCAGTTGTGAAATTGGCTCAAGTCTTTGAAAGAGGTGTGCCTCAAATTGCAGAATTTACTGCAACCATTCAACCTGAAGTAAAAAACAGCATTGCGCCTACTACTCCGGGCAGAATTCGCAGAATTATGGTTGATGTAGGTGCACAAGTTGGAAAAGGGCAACGCTTGGTTCAGATGGATGCTGTAAACCTGGAGAATTACCAAACTCAAATAACTAATCTTCAGGCTAATTATAAACGATTGCTTGAACTTCATGAAGTTGGCGGCGTGTCAAAACAAGATGTTGACAATATGAAAGCACAGCTTGATCAGGCCGAATCTTCCATGAAAAATCTGCAAGAAAATACATACCTGGTAAGTCCGATCAGTGGTGTTGTTACAGCTAGAAATTATGACAACGGCGATTTATTTACCGGACAGCTTCCGGTTCTGACTGTGATGCAAATTAATCCGCTGAAAGTAGTCGTGAATGTATCTGAAACTTATTTTCCAAAAGTTCGTAGCGGAATGAAAGTTGACATTAGCTTTGATGCATTTCCAAACGAAAGATTTAGCGGAACTGTGAGCAAAATTTATCCTACTGTAGATGAAATGACTCGTACTTTTGGAGTTGAAATCAAAATGACAAACTCCGGAAATCGTATTCGTCCGGGAATGTATGCCAGGGTAACCATGAATTTTGGAACTGAAAAACGCGTTGTTGTGCCGGATCAGGCAATTGTAAAACAAGTGGGTTCTGGTTCACGATTTATTTATGTGTATGACAAAGGCGTGGTGACTTACACAGAGGTGAAACTTGGTCAACGTTTGGATGCTGAATACGAATTGCTTTCTGGAGTTCCTACCGGTTCTCAAATTGTAGTTGCCGGACAGTCCAAACTGAACGACAAAATGGAAGTAACTGTTCAGAAATAGTTATTTTCGAACATTTGATTAAGTTAAGATTTGGAAATTAAAATTTTAGAGAAAAATATTTTATAACAAATAATAAGCTCTCCGTAAAACGGAAAGTTATATAGACACATGAAGATATACGAAAGTGCAGTTCGAAAACCAATTATGACCGTTTTGGTTTTTGTTGGTGTGATTATCCTGGGACTTTTTTCATTGCGGAATTTATCGGTTGACTTGATGCCGAAAATAGAAATGAACGTCTTGATGGTAATTACAACCTATCAAGGTGCGAGTGCAGCTGATATAGAAACAAACGTAACGAGGCCGCTGGAAAACGTGCTGAATACAGTGCCAAACTTGAAAAAACTGACTTCTACATCCCGAGAAAATCGGTCGGTATTGATGTTGCAGTTTGAGTTTGGAGAGGAAATGGATGAACTAACGAATGATGTTCGGGACAAACTCAGCCTCGTGAAAGCCATGCTTCCGGAAGGTGCCGAAGAGCCGATTATCATGAAGTTCAGCACCGATATGATTCCGGTAATCATGTTCTCAGCAACGGCAGACAAGAGTATTCCGGCATTGTACCGAATTCTGGATGATAACGTGGCAAACAGACTCGCGCGTATTGAAGGAGTTGGTTCTGTATCTATTTCGGGTGCTCCGCAAAGACAAATTCAAGTATATGTGGATCCAATTAAACTGGAAGCGCACAGACTGACAGTTGAAGCGATTGCACAAAAAATCGGCGCTGAAAACTTGAACATTCCTGCCGGAACAATGGATGTAGGAAATGAAACATTTTCACTTCGGGTGCAGGGAGAATTCAAAGATCCAAGTGAACTGAATAAAGTTGTGGTTGGTAGTTTTGGTGGAAAATCTGTATATCTAGCCGACGTAGCAACTGTAGTGGATGGTTTTGAAGAACGTGTGCAGGAAAGTTACACCAACGGAACACAAGGTGCTGTTATCGTTATTCAAAAACAATCAGGTTCAAATACAGTAGACATTGCAAATCAGGTACTTAAAGCAATGCCTGAAATTGAAAAAACATTGCCGCCTGATGTAAAAATCACTGTAATCAACGACACTTCAGATGGTATCAAGAAAACCATCAACGGATTGGTGGAAACGGTATTATTTGCATTTATTTTCGTAATGATTGTGGTGCTGTTCTTCCTTGGACGTTGGCGTGCAACCATCATTATTATTCTTACAATTCCGGTTTCGCTCGTCGCATCATTTATTTATCTGTATGCCACGGGAGGCTCGCTGAATATCGTCTCGCTCAGTTCGCTCTCTATTGCCATCGGTATGGTGGTGGATGATGCCATCGTGGTTCTCGAAAATATCACTACGCACATTGAGCGCGGTAGCCGACCGAAAAGTGCTGCTGTTCACGGAACGAATGAGGTTTCGCTTTCCGTTGTTGCATCTACTCTTACACTGATTGCCGTATTCTTCCCGCTGACCTTAGTTACAGGCTTTGCAGGTGTGATGTTTAAGGAATTAGGTTGGATTGTGACTATTATTATGACCATATCCTTGATTTGTGCTATGACATTAACACCAATGTTAAGTGCGCAGATGCTTCGTTTGGACAGAAATCCGACAAATTTAACCAAGAAAATTTACGGACCAATTCAGCGATTCCTGGATTGGCTGGATATGAAATATTCTCAATTTATCAACTGGACCGTACGAAATAGAAAGAAAACAATTCTATTGACTGCAATTTTCTTCTTTGCCAGTTTGGTACCGATGGTTTTTGTAGGAACAGAATTTTTCCCATCATCAGATGATGGTTATATTTCTGCCAAAATTCAACTTCCGGTAGGTACGAGAATGGAAATTACGCGCGACCTTGCTATGGATCTTCAGAAAAAATGGACGGAAGAAAATCCTGAAATCAAAACGCTGAGTTTCTCGGTAGGGCAGGCGAGCAGCTCCAATGTTTGGGGATCGCTGCAAGATAATGCCAGCCACACTATTTCGATGGATATTAGTTTGGTCGATTTGAAAGACAGGAATGTTTCGGTATTTGATTTGATTGCGAAATTCCAAAAAGAGCTGGAAAGTATTCCGGAAGTGAGAAAAGCCAATGTTTCTACCGGACAAAACGGTATGATGGGCGGACAGTCACAGTTGGAAATTGATATTTTCGGATATGAATTTGAAACGACAGATAGAATTTCACAAGATTTGCTGAAACGTTTCAAAACTATTCATGGACTTGCAAACGTTCAAATCAGCCGTGAAGAATACGTTCCGGAATATGAAGTAGATTTTGATCGTGATAAACTGGCTTTGAATGGATTGAATGTTGCAACTGCATCTAACTTCCTGAAAAACCGTATCAACGGTCTCACGGCATCGCTTTATCGTGAAGATGGTGAAGAATATTTCATCCGTGTATCTTATGATCCTCGTTTCCGCCAATCCTTGGAAGATGTTGGTAATATCTTGATTTACAATACGCAAGGTGTGCCAATTAGAATTAAAGATGTTGGAACCGTAACAGAGCGATTTACACCGCCAACCATTGAGCGGAAAGACCGTCAGCGAGTAGTAACTGTGACTGCTACGCTTGCCGGAACTACGATGGATAAAGCCGTTGCGGCAATCAATAGTGAAATAGCCAAAGTGGATGTACCTTCTGAAATCTTCATCGATATCGGTGGATCTTACGAAGAGCAACAAGACTCGTTTGCTGACTTAGGAATGCTATTCTTGATTATCGTTCTTTTGGTTTATATTGTGATGGCATCACAGTTTGAGTCGCTTACATATCCGTTTATAATCATGTTCTCTGTGCCGTTTGGAATTTCCGGAGTTATTCTGGCCATGGCATTGACAGGTGGAACTTTGAATATCATGTCCTTTATCGGATTGATTATGCTGGTCGGAATTGTGGTGAAAAACGGTATTGTGCTCGTGGATTACATCAACTTGAACCGCGAACGCGGAATGGGTATCATCCGCGCAGTTGTGGTCGGTGGTAAATCTCGTTTGCGTCCGGTGTTGATGACAACTGCAACGACCATTTTGGGTATGCTTCCGCTGGCACTTTCTCAGAGCGAAGGTTCAGAAATGTGGCGACCAATGGCAGTTACTGTAATTGGTGGTTTGACAGTGTCAACAATCCTTACATTGCTTGTAGTTCCTGTACTTTACGCTATCGCTGCGGGAATTGGAGTAAGACGTCAATCGAAGAAAATGGCCAAAAAATTGGCAGTAGTTAATGAATAAAAGCAGGTGAATTGAAACTGTTAATTTGAAAAATAAAACATAAACACATGAAAGCAATTTTTATTTCCTTTGACCAGGCGCATAAAGACGATGTTATTCGGATTTTAGATAAATTTCTAATTAGAGGATTTACATTTTGGGAAGGCACGCATGGGCGTGGAACAAATGACGGTGAACCGCATTTTGGCAGTCACGCATGGCCATCGCTGAATAATTCCATAATGACCGTGGTAGAAGACAATCAGGTTGCCAAAATCAAATCTGCAATGATTGAATTGGACGAATCATCGCCAATGCTTGGACTGCGATTGTTTGTATGGAATATCGAAGATATGTATTAAAATAGTATGCTACTATAAATTTCGAGGAAACAAGGATGTTACAATTTGTGATATCCTTGTTTCATTTTTAAGAAAAAGACATTTCATTACTCGAATTTTTTACGTTAAACAATCGTTTTTTTATTTGTATCTTTGCTTTAGATAAGTTCGATTTTTACATTTTACATTCTATGATATGAATTATATATTTCTGATTGCCGCTTTTAATGCAATTTTTTTTGCTGTATTAATCGTGCAAAAGAAAAAAGCTCTGCACGATAAAATTCTGATAAGCTGGTTGGTTTATTTGGGGATTTATTTGGGACTTTATGCCGCATTTTCGGATGTTTTATTCAAAAACTATCAGTTGCTTTCTGCAAGTTTTATTTCATTGCTATTGCTTCACGGGCCGTTTTTGTACATTTATATTTCATCATTGATGAGTAATAAATTCAAAATTACCTCACAAATTTTAGTTCATTTTGTACCTTTTATTTTGTTTAACTTATATCTGCTAATCGCCTCATTTATCCCGGAATACGCTGCGAAAATAAGTTTAGATCATACAGCACACGATCATGGAACGGCACATATTTTCAATTTCTTTCTTATTCTAACAGTTTTATCAGGGCCGATTTACTTTATTCTTTCTATCCGACTTTTGAAGAAATTGGATATTAATATTTTCCATAATTTCTCTACATCAGATGAAGTAAAACTCGATTGGCTCAGAAATTTGGTTTATACATTTGGCGTGGTTTGGACAATTCTGATGTTTTTTACAACTATTCATCACGTTTTCGGACTGTTTTCCTGGTCATTTTGTACCGATGGCTTATTTCTTTCGCTTTCTTTTTTCGTGATTTTAATCGGATATTTTGGATTAAAGCAAAAAGAAATTTTCTCGCAAACCGAGGATAAAAACGTAGAATATTTTATTGAACCGAAAACAAAATATGCTAATATTCAACTAAAAGAAAATGAACTGGATGAGTATGTGCATAATTTGAAAAGCTATATGAGCGATTATCGTCCATATCTGAATGCGGATTTAACGCTTCCTGAACTTGCCGGTTCGCTGGAAATGCCATCGCATCATCTTTCCATGGTTATCAATGAAAAGCTCAATCTCAATTTTTTTGATTTTATCAATGAATATCGGGTGGAAGAAGTGAAAGCCAAAATGAACGATCCGAAATTCTCGCATTTATCCATTCTGGGAATAGCATTTGAAAGTGGATTTAATACGAAATCAGCCTTCAATCGTGTATTTAAAAAGCTAACCGGTATGACGCCTACCGAATATAAAAAAATAAGTTAAGTCGTTGAAAATCAGCTCTACGAAGTAACAATTTATAAAATAGGACTTTATTTTTCCACTGAAAAGGTGCTAAGTTAGTAAATAGGTCGAATTGCCTTGAAATCTGATGTACTTTTGTTTCAGAAAATTTTAATAACCAAATAATTTTAACTGAAATGAAAACAACAAATTCAAACGCAGTAAATCTGCAAAGTGTAAAAACAAAAAAGAATTTCTTAAAAGGTATCTTATCTATTGCTTTTTTGGCAGTAATGATAGTATTCAGTGCGCAGCCGGCTTATGCGCATTGCGACTCGTACGATGGTCCTGTGATAAAAGATGCAATGAAAGCACTTGAGACCAACAATGTAAAACTTATCAAAAAGTGGATTTCCGAAGATCAGGAAAAAGAAATTGTAAGTCTGTTTAATAAAACTTACAGCTTGAAAAAAGGCGACAAAGAGATTTATACAATCGTAGAAAAGCATTTTCTTGAGACTTTGGTTAGACTTCACCGCGAAACGGAAGGCGCGCCATACACTGGCCTGAAACCAGCAGGAACAACCAAAGACATCGTGAAACTTACCGACCAATCCATTGAAGATAAGGATTTTGATGCTTTCTATGCTAAATTGAACAATCACATCATTAGCATTCTGAAAGAAAAATACAAAAAACTAATGGCACTTGAAAAAGTGAAAAATAATTCGGTGGAAGAGGGTAGAGCATACGTTGCAGCTTATGTAGATTATACGCATTCAGTTGAAGCACTACACGATATTTTGTTGGGTGGTGGAGGTCATAATCATTAAACCAACTCTAACAAATCAAAAAACCCCGTTTACGACCTAAACGGGGTTTTTGTTATATGAGTTTTAATTTCAAATGATAAATTATTTTTTCTCAGTTAGCTCAATTTTCTTTCCATCCATCTCAAGCGTAGCTTTATCGCCTTGAGCGGTAAGTTTAGCTTTTTTATTGGCATAAACTGCACCTTTTGCCCAAACTTCAGTTTGCGTAAGTGCCATTTTCACATCATTGTCAAGTTCCACAATAGCCACTGGAGTTTCAGGTTTTGTGGTGAAAACTACATCGTACTCATTCTTATCTTTATCCACATATTCCATGCTGTAATAGCCTTCTTTTTCTTGTGGCTCAGAATCGAAATCCAACTTTGCAAGTACATAATGCGCTGCTAAGTCGCCTTCAATTACTTTATTGTTGGCATCGAGAGCAAATAATTGATTTTCGTCAACTAAATAAGCGCTTTCGCCAATTGTGATGATTGAGCCATCTTTCCATTCAATTTTACCACTGGTAGTTTCCGGAGTGTCGTCAGTGTCAAGATATTCCACCGTTTTCTCAAAAGTGCCGTCGTCATCAAGCGAAATCAACGTGTTGATTCCCGGGCAAGAAGCGCACGGAAGCACTCCAAAATAAGTTCCGTCCCAGTCAAGGGAAGTTTGCGCTGTGTGCATATCCGGTGCAGTGACGCTGGTTTGGTCGGTTTTTTCAGTTTGAGATGATTGATTGTTTTTACAAGCTGTAAAGCTTAAAACCGATGCTGCTAGAGCAAATACAAAATTTTTTTTGTTCATAATTAATTTGATTAAATAGATTTTACTACTGATTTTAGTAGATTGATTTTTTCCTGATATTGATCACTAAGAACATTCCAAATACTGTCCTGATTTAGAATTCTATAGGTAGTTTCTTCATTAGAATGATTCTCATAATCAGCCATATATTGGTTTTTATAATATTCATCCAACTGCTTACGATTTGCTTCAATTTCCTTGAATTCCTTCTGAAATTTTCTAATTTTTTTCAAATCTTCTTCGCACTGAATCAGCAGCGCTTCAATTTCTTTCAGTCTTTCCATTTTAATAAATATTTTAGAAATAAAAATCGGTTGGTGAGAAAGGCGATTAATAAACGTAGTTAAATACGTACCAAACAGCCACAAATTCTTCGATGGTCAAAAATCCATCAAATGTATAAAGCACATCACTGTTGTAATTTGAAGTTTTAGAGTAAACCTTGTTACTTTTTATGTTTGCCAGAATGTCTGAGTTGTAAGTCGAAGTGCCTTTATACAGTTTCCCATCACGGATTGTCCATAGTATATCGCTGTTGTAATTCGAATTTCCTTTGTACACTTTTCCATCTCTTATCGTAAAAAGCACATCGCTATTGTAAGAAGATGTTGATTTGTAAACTTTGTTTTTGGAAATATTGCATAAAATGTCCGTATTGTATGAAGAAGTTTTGCTGTAAACTTTTCCGCTTTTTACTGTACAAAACACATCACTGTTGTACTTGGAATTGCCTTTATATACTTTAACTTGCGCCATAATAGGTGTGAAGCTTAATAGAATGTTTAGAAATGTGTAAACAAGTTTTTGCATTTTTATCATGATTTTTGTAAATCTATTCAGAATAATGGTATAAAATATGCAAAAAGCATTCCATATCCTCGTTTTGGAAAATGTTTTTTTGAAGAAATTTTCGATTTCTGAACATTTACATAAAAAGGTTGTTTTATGAGCGTTATTAATTTTTTTCATTAGTTAAAAAGGAGCGTTCACCATGCCAGTGCTACACAACCAAATTTCCAATGAAGAGTTAAAGGCGCGTATGCTTGCCGAAACGGAGCGACGTGTAACCATTTCTCTTTATAAATATTTTACTATCCAGGATCCGCAAGCATTTCGGGACAATTTATATCTGAAGTTTTTTGAATTGAATGTTTTTGGGCGAATTTATATAGCTCATGAAGGAATAAATGCACAAATCAGTGTTCCTGAAAGTAATTTTGAGCGCTTCAAAGAAACATTGTACAATCTTTCGCCTGAACTTAAAGATTTACGATTGAATATCGCCATTGACGACGATGGAAAATCGTTTTGGGTTCTACGCTGTAAAGTGCGGGAAAAAGTTGTAGCCGATGGAATTGATGACCCTGATTTTAATCCTTCACACATTGGTACTTACCTGAAAGCAAATGAGGTAAACGAAATGATGGAGCGTAGCGATACTGTTTTTGTGGATATGCGAAACCATTACGAGTATGAAGTTGGACATTTTGAAAATGCATTGGAAGTTCCGTCAGATACTTTTCGTGAGCAACTGCCGATGGCTGTGGAAATGCTTCAAGAACATAAGGATAAGAACATTGTGATGTATTGCACCGGCGGAATTCGTTGTGAAAAGGCGAGTGCTTACTTGCGTCATAAGGGTTTTGAGAAAGTCTATCACGTGGAAGGTGGAGTAATTGAATATGCTCGAAAAGCCAAACAGCAAAATCTTCCGCTAAAATTTATCGGCAAAAACTTTGTTTTTGATGAGCGACTTGGTGAACGAATTACGGATGATATTATTTCCAATTGCCACCAATGCGGAAAACCTTGTGATACACATACAAACTGCAATAACGACGGTTGTCATCTGCTTTTTATCCAATGCGACGATTGCAAAACGAAATATAATGGCTGTTGTAGCGAAAATTGTGTCCACGAATTTCATCTTCCTATTGAAGAACAGCGCGCACTCCGTGCCGGACGAGAAAATGATAAAAAGATTTTCAATAAACGAAAAGTAGGCGAACTGGTAAAAGGATGTTAGAAAAATAGAAATCCACTTGGCGAAAGCCAAGTGGATTTCTAATTTCTAAATTCAGACTTCTAATTTTTTAAAGTCTTGCTTTTATCGTTTTTGTTTCTTCTTCAAATCCCGGTTTTTCAAGCAGAGCAAACATATTTTTCTTGTATGCTTCCACTCCCGGCTGGTCGAAAGGATTTACGCCAAGCACGTAACCGCTGATACCACAGGCTTTTTCAAAGAAATAAATCAATTCACCCAAATAGAATTCGTTCAATTTTGGAAGTTCAATTTTCAGGTTTGGTACGCCGCCGTCCACATGAGCAATCATAGTCCCGAGTTCAGCCATTTTGTTTACTTCGTCCACGCGTTTTCCGGCGAGGAAATTCAAACCGTCCAAGTTTTCTTCTGAGTGTGGGAAAATTTTCGTGTGGTTCGGTTCTTTCACCGAAATAACGGTTTCAAAAATAGTGCGTTCACCTTCCTGTATCCATTGTCCCATCGAGTGCAGGTCGGTAGTAAAATCAACCGATGCAGGGAAAATACCTTTATTTTCTTTTCCTTCACTTTCGCCGTAAAGCTGTTTCCACCATTCAGAAACATAGTGCAGTTTCGGGTGATAATTCACGAGAATTTCAATTTTCTTTCCGGTACGATACAGTTCATTGCGAACAGCAGCATACTGAGCTGCCGGATTTTCAGCAAATGGCGTGTCCAATCCGCAGATGGTTTCCATTTCACGTGCACCTTGCACCAATTGACGAATGTCAAATCCAGCCACAGCAATCGGAAGCAAACCAACCGGTGTAAGTACCGAATAACGACCACCCACGCTATCTTCCAAAACGAAAGATTTCAAGCCTTCTTTGTCAGCCAATGTGCGAAGTGCGCCTTTCGCTTTATCTGTAACACACACAATCAACTTTTTCGTAGCATCTTTGCCTTGTTGCTCTTCCAGCTGAGTTTTTAGCAAGCGGAAAGCCAATGCTGGTTCGGTTGTAGTTCCGGATTTGGAAATGGAAATAATGCCGAATTTCTTGTTTTTCAGCAGTTCTTGAAGTTCGTACAGATAATCTTCACCGATATTTTGTCCGGCATAAAGCACCACAGGTGATTTACGTTCAGTTTGCAACCAGTCAAAGCTGTTTGACAATGCGTCGATTACCGCTTTTGCACCTAAGTAACTACCGCCAATACCGATTACAACCACCACTTCGCAGTTGTCGCGAAGGATTTTAGCTGTATTTTCTACATCAGCCAAGTGCGCTTCGTCAATGGATGAAGGCAAATTGAGCCAACCCAAAAAATCATTTCCTTTGCCGGTACCCTTGTGAAGTGCTTCATTAGCTGTTTTCACATCATTTTCATAAGCGGCGATTTTTTCAGCCGAAATAAAACCTAATGCTTTGTCGTAAGATAATTGAATGTGTTTCATATTTTGTTAATTTGTTATTTTGTCAAAAATGCGTAGTAGGATTATACCTTAATATTATTTGAATGCTTTTTCGATTTTATTTTATCCTTAAATCAAGTAAATTTTCTGAATATCAAAGTTCAGACTTTTTTTATTTCAATTTTCCGGTCAATTCTTTGATTTCTATCATCGGGGAACTTTTTTCGTAAAGGATATTGTAAACCGCATTTACAATCGGGATATTTACTTGGTATTTTTCATTCATTTCGTGAATGGTTTTGGTAGCGTAATATCCTTCGGCAATCATTTCCATTTCTATTTGAGCTGTTTTTACCGAATAGCCCATTCCAATCATAGAGCCAAAAAGTCGGTTTCGACTAAATTTTGAATAAGCTGTAACCAGTAAGTCGCCCAAAAATGCACTTTCGCTGATGTCTCTGTGTTGTGGATTGGTAGCTGTGCAGAAACGGTTCATTTCTTGTACTGCGTTGGAAATCAGCACTGCCTGGAAATTATCGCCGTATTTCAGTCCGTGACAAATACCTACGGCGATGGCGTAAATATTCTTCATTACAGACGTATATTCCAGTCCGTAAACGTCGTCGCTAATGCGGGAATGAATGTATGGATTGATAAATTTATCGGCTACATATCGGGCCTTTTCACGTGATTTACAGGCGATTGTCAGATAGGAAAGTCGTTCCAAAGCTACTTCTTCTGCGTGGCAAGGACCACCGATTACCAGCACATTTTCAATTGGAACGTTGTATTTTTCAATAAAATAATCTGAAATCAGCATATTTTCATCCGGCACTATTCCTTTGATGGCCGAAACAACAATTTTATCGTCGATTTTCTTTTTCAGCTTTTTCAAATGCTGTTTTAGAAAAGGCGATGGTGTCGCAAATATCAGAATATCAGATTGTTTTACAATTTTGTTGATGTCGCTCGAAAAATTAATTCGGTCGGTATCAAATTTCACACCGGTCAGATACGACGGATTTTTTCCTAAACGGATAAACTCGTCAATTTGCTCTTGACGGCGCATATACCAATTAATGTATTTTACATTAGAAAGTGCTATTTTTGCCAAAGCTGTAGCCCAACTTCCGCCACCCATTATTGCAATTCGAACATTGTCGTAGGTCTTACGATTTGGCGTTTCAGAAAGCACTTCCGAAAATGTAATATTGGAATTTCCCCACTCAATACTCTCTGCTATCATTTATATATGTTGAAAAATTATTGGTGAAATAATAATAAAGAAATGTATATAATTAACAATCAGAGCAATCTATTTGTTTACAAAATCTCTCAAGAAGCAAGACAGTAAGGCCGCTACGCTGAAAGAACAAAGACAGCTTGAATTTGAATTTTCTTCGTGCTTCGATCTTCGTGCTTCAAGACTTTCGATTATTTAACTAGCTATTCTGTACTAAATGCTGTTCAATAACGCTAAACATGTAAAACTATAAAAGATTGCTCTAAATGAAATGCCGCTGCGATTATAAACTTTCAGCTTTTTCTACCCAAGCCTGAACGTCTTCTTTGCTTGGATTTTGCAGTTCTAATTTGTTTTTCTTGTTAATTCCGCAAATATCCTGATGCAGTTTGTTCGGATTTTGACCTTGCAAACTTTTCACGGTGATAAATCCGGCTTTTTGAAGCACAGCTACCCAAGCTTCCGGTACGCCGATAGCGGTATATTTCTCAGTACTGTCAGTTTTCACCGTTTTTTCCGGTTTCATTTGTGGGAAAAACAGCACTTCTTGAATGGCTTGTTGACCTGTAAGCAGCATCACAAGGCGATCCATCCCAATTCCCATTCCGGAAGTTGGCGGCATTCCGTATTCCAGCGAACGCACGAAATCCAAGTCAATAAACATCGCTTCGTCGTCGCCTTTTTCGCTCAGTTTGAGTTGCTCTTGGAAGCGTTCCAACTGGTCAATCGGGTCGTTCAGTTCCGAATATGCGTTGGCTAGTTCTTTTCCATTAACCATCAATTCAAATCGCTCTGTCAAATCCGGATTACTTCTGTGAAGCTTACAAAGCGGGCTCATTTCACGCGGATAATCGGTGATAAACGTTGGTTGAATGTAATTTCCTTCGCATTTTTCGCCGAAAATTTCATCAATCAATTTGCCTTTACCCATTGTTTCATCGGTTTCTATGTTGAGCTTTTTACAAACATCGCGCAGTTCAGCTTCATTCATTCCGGCAATGTCAAAACCCGTAAATTCTTTGATGCTGTCAATCATCGAAATGCGTTTGTAAGGCGCTTTGAAATCAATTTCATTGTCACCGATTTTCACTTTTGTGGTTCCGTTTACGTCCAAGCACACTTTTTCAACCATTTGCTCTGTAAATTCCATCATCCAGTTGTAATCTTTGTACGCCACGTAAATTTCCATTGCTGTAAATTCCGGATTGTGCGTGCGGTCCATTCCTTCGTTACGGAAGTTTTTGGAAAATTCATAAACACCTTCAAAACCACCTACAATCAATCTTTTCAAATATAATTCATTGGCAATTCGCAAATAAAGCGGAATGTCCAGCGCATTGTGATGCGTAGTAAACGGACGTGCTGACGCGCCGCCAGGAATGGATTGCAAAATCGGTGTTTCTACCTCGATGTAACCTTGAGAATTAAAGAAATCACGCATAGATTGATAGACTTTGGTACGTTTGATAAAGATGTCTTTCACACCTTCATTCACCACTAAATCCACGTATCGCTGACGATAACGATGTTCCGGATCATCAAACGAGTCGTAAGCCACGCCGTCTTTGTATTTCACAATTGGAAGCGGTTTCAGGGATTTACTTAACACGCTAAGTTCCTCAGCGTGAACGCTAATTTCGCCCATTTGTGTACGGAAAACGTAGCCTTTGATACCAATAAAATCGCCGATGTCCAGCAGTTTTTTGAAAACTGTATTGTACATTTCCGGCTGAGCTTCGGTGTTTATATCATCACGTGAAACGTAAACCTGAATACGTCCTTTGCTATCTTGAAGTTCCACAAATGACGCTTTACCCATAATTCGGCGGCTCATAATTCTTCCGGCAATGCAAACTTGGCGTTTCGGCTCTTGCTCGTCGCTAAATTCTGCTTTAATATCGGTAGAATAAGCATCGGTAGGATACAATGCTGCAGGATACGGATCAATTCCTAAATTACGTAACTCACTTAAACTCTGGCGTCTGAACTGTTCTTGTTCACTTAATTCTATGTTCATTTCTTTCTTAAATTAATTCTAAATGTATTAATGGAATGAGATTTATGGCTTTTTTCAGCCGACTTCAAATCATATTGTCAAAAATATTTGCAAAGGTACAAAAAAAGAGTGAATTCGAGAATGAGATTGTGGAAATCTAAGTAAAGGAAAATGGAAGAATTTCAAATTTTTATGCTTAATTTTGCAGGAAGATTTAAATTTTCAAATTCCTAAGATGATATATGGCTACTTTAAAAGATTTATTCAAGAAAGCAACCGGCACAAAAGCAGATACAGAAGTTCGTTTGACCGTTTCAGGTTCAAACCGAAAATATTACCGATTAAAAAACAAGGAAATTTCACTAATAGGCGTAGTAGGAACGTCAGTAGAGGAAAATATTGCTTTTATAGAAATGTCAAAGCACTTTACGGCTAAAGGTTTACCAACACCGAAATTTATTTTGAAATCCGACGACAACCTCTTGTATTTGCAGGAAGATTTGGGTGATTTGGTGCTGTTTGATTACTTGAAAAAAGCGCGACTGACACGCGTTTTTAGTGCTGAAGAAAAGGAAGTGCTTCATAAAACGATGCATACTTTAGCCAAAATTCAGGTAAAAGGAGCGGAGGATTTTGATTTTTCTGTGTGCTATCCGCAGCCTGAATTTAACAAACGTTCAGTTCTTTGGGATTTGAATTATTTCAAATATTGTTTCTTAAAAGCCACCGGATTGGATTTTCAGGAAAGCCAATTAGAAGATGATTTCGAGAGATTTGCCGATACACTTTTGAAGGCACCGATTAATTGCTTTATGTATCGCGATTTTCAGAGCAGAAATGTGATGTTGAAAGATAATGAACCGTATTTTATTGATTATCAAGGCGGAAGACGTGGCCCTGTTTATTACGATGTGGCTTCGTTTCTTTGGCAGGCAAAAGCACAATACGGAGCAGAATTACGTGAAGAACTACTTCAAACTTACCTGAATTCGCTACGTGAACATCAAAAAGTGAATGAAGCTGAATTCAAAAAAATGCTGGATAAATACGTGCTGTTCCGTTTGCTTCAAGTGCTTGGTGCTTATGGATTTAGAGGCTATTTTGAGAAAAAACCGCATTTCTTGCAAAGCATTCCTTTCGCCCTTGAAAATCTGCGCGAAGTGATGGAACGTAGTGATTTTTCTTCCTATACTTACCTTCTGAAAGTGCTGGAAGATATGGCGGCTTTGAAGCAATTCCAGGAAGTAAATCTGGACAAACCGCTGGTTGTAACTGTTTACAGTTTTTCCTATAAAAAAGGCATTCCAAACGATGACAGCGGCAATGGTGGTGGTTTTGTTTTTGATTGTCGTGCAGTGAATAATCCCGGAAAATACGAACGTTTTTCGTCGCTAAACGGACTTGACGAGCCTGTAATTCATTTTCTGGAAGAAGATGGCGAAATTGTGAATTTGCTGAACAATGCCTATGAAATGGTGGATAGTTCCGTAAAACGCTATATGGATCGAAAATTTACCAATTTGATGGTTTCGTTCGGATGTACCGGAGGTCAGCACCGCTCGGTGTATTCTGCACAAAAAATGGCGGAACATATTCACCAAAAATTCGGCGTGAAAGTAAATCTCGTGCATCGTGAGCAAAATATCGAGCATCAGTACAACGTGACAATTTTGTAATTTTTACGGTTCGTTTTCAGGGTTAAAACGCTTAAAAATCCCAAAAGTCGTTCCGATTATGTGTGATTTTGGCAAAAAGTCGTACTACTTTTGTGTTTGTTTGGCAAAAAGTCGCACCACATTTGTGTTTTATGTGTAAAATTACTTATCTTTGCATTGAACTATTTCATTTAAAAAGAATTATCGACAATGAAAAGAGATGCGATGCAGCAATTGCTAAGTTGGAAGCAAAAATCATCTAAGAAACCACTAATCATTCGTGGTGCACGGCAGGTGGGAAAATCTTGGTTGATGAAGACGTTTGGTAAAAACGAATATACTCGTACAGCCTATATCAACCTTGAGGAAATGAAACATTTGCAGTCGGTGTTTCGTCAAGATTTTGATATTCACCGAATTGTAACAGCTTTGAGCGTTGAAGCCAATGTGAAAATTGAGGCTGAAAACACATTAATTATTTTAGACGAAATTCAGGAAGTTCCTGAAGCTATAACAGCGCTCAAATATTTCAATGAAAATGCACCGGAATTTCATGTTGTTTGTGCGAGTTCATTATTGGGTGTGATGTTGCATAGTCATACCTCGTTTCCTGTTGGCAAAGTTGAGTTTTTGGATTTGTACCCAATGAGTTTTAGGGAGTATTTAAGTGCATTGGACGAACACGGTTTGTTGAAACTATTAAATGATAAGGATTGGAGCTTAGTCAAAGCATTTAAAGAAAAATACATTCAACTTCTAAAGCAATACTATTATTTGGGAGGAATGCCGGAAGTCGTTTATCAGTTTTCAAAAAATAAAGATTTTTTTGAAGCAAGGGAAATTCAGAAGCGGATTTTACTTTCGTATGAGCAAGATTTTTCTAAACACGCACCAATAGCAGTAGTGCCAAGAATTCGTATGCTTTGGCAATCAATTCCTGCAGAATTGGCAAAAGAAAATAAGAAATTTATTTATGGTGCAGTAAAAAGCGGAGCAAGAGCTCGAGATTATGAAATTGCTATTAACTGGTTGATTGATTGTGGATTGGTGCATAAAATAAATCGAATTTCTAAACCAGCCTTGCCAATAATTGCCAATCAAGATATAAGTGCGTTCAAGTTATATATAGTTGATGTAGGATTGCTTGCAGCAATGGGCAATTTGGATGTAAAATCGTTGCTTGAAGGCAACCGGATTTTTGGAGAATTTAAAGGGGCATTAACCGAGCAGTATGTGTTACAGGAACTTAAGACACAGTATGATATTGTGATTAATTATTGGACGGCAGACGCATCTAAAGCAGAGGTTGATTTTGTAGTTCAAAAATCGAATACAATCATTCCGCTGGAGGTAAAAGCAGAAGAAAACTTACAAGCGAAAAGTTTGAAAATGTATTGTCAGAAATTTCAGCCTACTCTGGCATTAAGAACATCCATGTCTGACTTTAGAGAAGACGAATGGTTGAGTAATATTCCACTTTATTCGCTTTCCATATTTTTTAATTCCTTAGACCTTTGAAAATTAGCTGAAAATTTATTAATTTTGCAGTTTGAATGCTAAACTCTTATTATGAGCAATACAGACTATCAATTTGACCATGTAATCACGATTTGCAAGGAAATTTTTGAGAAAAAGCTGAAAGATTACGGTGCATCGTGGCGGATTTTGCGGCTTACTTCTGTGACCGATCAGATTTTTATCAAGGCCAATCGCATTCGTTCCATCGAAACGAAAGGTGTGAGCAAAGTCGGCGATGATATTCGTGGAGAATTGATTGCAATTGTGAATTACGGAATTATCGGGCTTATTCAGTTTGAGTTAGGTGAAAGTACAAGCGATGATTTGTCGTTTGATAGAGCGATGGAACTTTACCAAAAATATATCAAAGAAGCCAAAACGCTGATGGAAGCCAAAAATCACGATTACGATGAAGCTTGGCGAATGATGCGTCCGCAATCTTACACCGATTTGATTTTGCAAAAAATCCACCGCACCAAACAAATTGAAGATAATCAGGGCAAAACGCTGATTTCTGAAGGCATTGATGCCAACTATTTTGATATGATAAATTATGCAGTTTTCGGATTAATCAAGATTGAATTCGAAAAATAGCACTCAATATACAGCTAAGAAAGATGAGAAGAAATAAAACGTACAGACCAATTTCCACAAGTACACGCACTGAAACGCCACTTCAAAAAACGGGCACTATTGTTTTGGAAGTTATACGCTTGATACTGGCTGCCGTGTTTATTTTTTCCGGATTTGTAAAAGCGATTGATCCACTAGGCTCAACATATAAATTCGAAGATTATCTTAATTCTTTCGGTGGATTTTTTGCCGAATTGACTTTCTTGGCTCTTCCTGCCGCAATCGCACTTTCTACGTTGGAATTGGTTATTGGTTTGAGTTTTTTGCTGAAAGTAAAACTAAAAACCACCTCAATCATCGCGTTGCTATTTATGCTCGTGATGCTTCCACTTACACTTTACATCGCTATTTATAATCCGGTGACAGATTGCGGTTGCTTTGGCGATGCGCTTATCATTTCCAACTGGGCAACATTTTACAAAAACATATTTATCACCTTGTTTATAGTACTTGTGCTGATTTTCAATCGGAAATTCAGAAAACTATTTATGCCGGGCGTAGAATGGATTTTGTCCATCGTATTTGTGTTGATTGGGGTAGGGCTTTCCATTCATAGTTACAGACATTTACCGATGATTGATTTCAGACCATATAAAGTAGGTGTGAATATTCCCGAAGCAATGAAAGTACCTGCCGGAAAACCGGTTGATAAATATGAAACGAAATTAATTTACGATAAAGACGGAATAAAAAAAGAATACACGCTTGAAAACTACCCGAAAAACGACAGTACTTGGGTATTTGTAGAACAAAAATCCACACTGATTGAGAAAGGATTTATACCGCCAATTCATAATTTTACCATCGTAGATCAGCATCAGAACGATATTACTGACCAATTGCTCAGCAAAAACGGAAAAGTGCATTTCTTGGTAATGTATAATATTAATAAAGCATCAGAAAAAGGCGCAAAAGTAGCTGAGGAAGTTTATCAACGCGCTTTGGCAAACAAAGAGCCCTTTTATGCACTTACAGCATCTTCTGATGAAGACATTGAAAAACTGAGAAAAGAAACCGGAATTACATATCCATTCTGCAAAACTGATCCGATTACTTTGAAAACCATCGTTCGTGCCAATCCGGGCTTGATGTCAATTGAAAACGGAACGATTATAGGAAAATGGAACTGGCGTGATTTGAAGTAATATTTGTATTTAGAAAAATTAGTTATCAATAAAATAAAACCAACTTTTCAGAAATAGAAAAGTTTTTTATCCCTAAGTATTAAAAATGAGAAAAAACATTGTAGCAGGTAACTGGAAAATGAACAAAAGCCTGCAAGAAGGATTGGCGTTGGCCGCTGAGTTAAATAATGTATTAGCTGATGCTAAACCAAACTGCGAAGTTGTAATTGGTACGCCATTTATCCATTTGGCAAGCGTGGCAAATGCAGTGGATACTGCAAAAATTCACGTTGCAGCTCAAAACTGTGCTGACAAAGAAGCGGGTGCTTATACAGGTGAAGTGAGTGCGTCTATGGTAAAATCTACCGGAGCTGAGTACGTAATTTTAGGTCACTCTGAGCGTCGTGCTTACTATGGCGAAACATACGAAATTTTGAAAAATAAAGTGCTTTTGGCATTGGCAAACGAACTAAAACCAATTTTCTGCATCGGAGAATTGAAAGAAGAGCGCGAAGCTAACAAACAAAACGAAGTTGTAAAAGCACAATTAGAAGGTTCAGTTTTCAACCTTTCAGCTGAAGAATTTGGTAAAATCGTTTTGGCTTATGAGCCGGTTTGGGCTATCGGTACAGGACTTACTGCAACTTCTGCTCAAGCACAAGAAATTCACGCATACATCCGCAGCCTGATTGTAGAAAAATACGGAAAAGAAGTAGCTGAAAACACAACTATCCTTTACGGTGGAAGCTGTAATCCTGGCAATGCAAAAGAACTTTTTGCAAATCCTGATGTGGATGGCGGTTTGATCGGTGGTGCTTCTTTAAAATCAGCTGATTTCAAAGCTATTATCGACGCTTTCTAAGAAAAAATCTTTTTCGATTATATAAAACAACAAATAAGTCCTGTAATCTTTTTGATTACAGGATTTATTGTTAATTTTGCAGGCTCATTTTATACAAAATTTGTATCTCTTTTATTGAAATGGTAAAAATTTACGAAGAAAATCCGAATCCGATTAAAATCCGCCACGTGGTGGAAGTGTTGCGTAATGGTGGAGTAATCATAATTCCTACCGATACGGTTTATGCTTTTGCTTGTGATATTTTTAATTCAAAAGGAGTGGAGATAATTTCGAAAATTAAAAATCTGGAAGACAAAAAGTCCAATTTGTCTTTCGTTTGCCATGAAATGAGCCAGGTGAGCGAGTATGCCAAAATGGACGATGCAGCTTTCAAACTGATGAAGAAAAATCTGCCCGGTCCGTTTACGTTTATTTTGCAGGGCAGCAACAGCTTACCGAAACTTTTCAAAAACAGAAAAAATGTAGGAATTCGCATTCCAAACAATAATATTACCTTGGAAATAGTGCGTGAATTGGGAAATCCCATTATGGTCAGCTCTATTCTCACCAATGATTCCATTCAGGAATATTTTACCGATCCAGAATTAATTCGCGAAAAATACGACCATCGGGTAGATTTGGTAATTGATGGTGGTTTTGGCGGATTATTGCATTCTACCATTATCGACTGCACAGGTGACGAGCCCGAACTGGTGCGTGAAGGAGCAGGGGAGATTGCGTATTAGTTATTCGCCTGATTACAGCAATTTTTCCATTTTTCAGAAGATAATTTTTCATTCTCAGAATGGCTTTTCCCCTTCTTGAAAAAATCTTTTCCAATAATTTTGTCAATCAAAATAAAAGCAGTATTTTTGCACTCCGTTTATTATCCCGGGAAATGGTCTTTAGGAAAATGGGTTAAATATCGTATTATGTGCCGATTAGCCTCTCTCATATTGCGATGTTCCGTTGGGCAAAGACTGAATTATTAATAATCAAACATTATAATATAAAGTGGATACGTTAAGTTATAAAACCATTTCTGCCAACAAAGCAACAGCGCAGAAAGAATGGGTAGTAATAGATGCTACCGACATGGTATTGGGACGTATGGGCTCAAAAGTTGCGAAGCTTTTGCGCGGTAAATACAAACCAAGTTTTACTCCGCACGTGGATTGCGGCGACAATGTTATTATCGTTAATGCCGACAAAGTGCGCTTGACCGGTGACAAATGGAACGGACGAGTATATCTTCGTCATACAGGATATCCGGGTGGTCAGAGAGAATATACTCCGGCTGACTTATTGGAAAAAGGTGCTGATCGTCTTATCAAAAAAGTGGTTAAAGGTATGTTGCCTAAAAACCGTCTTGGAGCTAAGATCCTTGGCAATCTATATGTGTTTGCAGGTCCGGAACATAATATGCAAGCTCAACAACCAAAACAAATTGATTTAAACTCACTTAAATAAGCAGTATGGAAGTAATAAATGCATTAGGAAGAAGAAAAGCAGCTATTGCTCGCGTTTTCGTAAGTGAAGGAAAAGGACAGATTACAATCAACAAACGCGAACTTGCCAATTATTTTCCATCACCAATGTTACAATATATTGTAAAACAACCTCTAAACAAACTAGGTGTTGCTGAAAAATACGATATCAAAGTAAATCTTGGCGGTGGCGGTTTCAACGGACAAGCAGAAGCTCTTCGTTTGGCAATTGCACGTGCATTGGTTAAAATCAATCCGGAAGACAAAAAAGCATTGAAATCTGAAGGATTTATGACTCGTGACCCACGCGAAGTGGAACGTAAAAAACCGGGTCAACCAAAAGCTCGCAAGAGATTCCAATTCTCAAAACGTTAAGAATATATTCCAATACATCAATTTGTCAATGTGCCGAACAATGTGCACATTGTCGGATTGGATGTTTGGTGCATTATATAAGTTTAGTATCTAAATCTTTAAGATCTTTTCAGTCAAACTTGAAATGCTACTTAGAGATTGGTTCTAAAAAGATTTCAGAATTAACAAAGAAAGTAAACAAAATTCAAAAAAATGTCAAGAACAAATTTCGAACAATTATTAGAAGCCGGTTGCCACTTTGGTCACTTAAAACGCAAATGGAACCCAGCTATGGCTCCTTACATCTTTATGGAGCGCAATGGTATTCATATCATTGACTTGCACAAAACAGTTGTAAAAATTGATGAAGCAGCTGCTGCAGCAAAACAAATCGCAAAATCTGGTCGCAAAATTTTATTCGTTGCTACCAAAAAACAAGCTAAAGATGTAGTTGCAGACAAAGCAACAGCAGTAGGAATGCCTTATATCACTGAGCGTTGGGCTGGAGGTATGCTTACCAACTTCCCTACAATCCGTAAAGCGATCAAAAAAATGTCAACTATTGACAAAATGACTACTGACGGTACTTTTGATAATATCTCAAAACGCGAAAAACTTCAAATTACTCGTCAACGCGAAAAACTAGAAAAGAACCTTGGTTCTATCGCAGACCTTACCCGTTTGCCTTCAGCTATCTTCGTAGTGGACGTGATGAAAGAGCATATCGCAGTGAAAGAAGCTCAAAAATTAGGTATTCCGGTATTTGCTATTGTAGATACTAACTCAAATCCTAACGATGCAGACTTCATTATCCCGGCAAACGACGATGCAACAAAATCAATTGAAGTTATTTTGAATGCAGTTTGTGCAGGAATTCAAGAAGGAATTGAAGAACGCAAAGTTGAGAAAATCGATACCGAAGCGGCTGAAGCTCCTGAAACGAAAGAAAGAAAATCACGTGTTTCAAAACGCCCAAGAACTCAGAAAGAGGATGACGAAGCTATGAAAGCTAACGTGGTAAAGAAATTCGTTAAAGAAGAAGACTAATTTATCATAAAATCCCTCTTCGTCTTTTCGGACAAAGAGGGAATTTTTAAAATAGAAATATATAATTTACAAAAAATATACATTCTCCGATTTGCTCTCGGGCAGATAAAAAGAATGAAAAAAGGATTACAACTATGGCAGTAACAATGGCAGAAATTTCAAAATTGCGTACAATGACCGGCGCAGGTATGATGGATTGTAAAAATGCACTTACTGAAGCTAACGGCGATTTTGAAAAAGCAATAGAAATTATTCGTAAAAAAGGACAAGCTATCGCAGCAAAACGTAGCGACCGCGAAGCATCTGAAGGTTGCGTATTGGCTGCAGCAGAAAATGGTTTTGCAGCTGTATTGGCTCTAAAATGCGAAACTGACTTCGTAGCTAAAAACGCAGATTTTATCGCACTTACTCAATCTATTCTGGATGTAGCAATGGCTCAAAAACCAGAATCTCTTGACGCTTTGAAAGCGTTGGAAATTGATGGCCGTTCAATCGAAAACTTGGTAACAGACCGTTCAGGTATTACCGGTGAAAAAATGGAATTAGATTATTACGAGTTCGTAAAAGGTGCAAGCACTGTATCTTACATTCACCCAGGAAACAAATTGGCAACTGTAGTTGCATTTGCTGAAGAAGGAGTTGACACTCAAGTAGCTCGCGACGTAGCTATGCAAGCAGCAGCTATGAATCCTGTTTCTTTGGACAGAACTTCAGTTCCACAAAAAGTCATCGATACTGAATTAGAAGTTGGGCGTGAAAAAGCTCGTCAAGAAGGCAAACCAGAAAATATGTTGGATAAAATTGCTGAAGGACGTTTGAATAAATTCTTCCAAGAATCTACTCTTCTTGAGCAAGCATTTATCAAAGACAGCAAAGTTTCTGTAGCAAACTATTTGAAAGAAAATAAAGCTACTGCAACTGATTTCAAACGCGTGACTTTGAATCAAGAATAATTCGCTGTTAGATATTTTAAAAAAGCCTTTCGGATTTCCGAAAGGCTTTTTTCGTTTCATGTTCGAAATGATTTTACTTTTTCCTCCCGATAAATCGGATTACAGAAGCCAGACCATTATGAAAAAATCCTTCACTGAGATAAGTTTCTGTTTCGCTAAGTTCGATAATCTCAAAATCAGGAAAGTGCGACTTTATTTCTACTTCAGAAAATAACATTTCCACATTATTTGGTCCGCCTACATTTGGATTTTTAGCTAAATATTGCAGATTGTTTTTGCTGAAAGCTTCAAAAATGACAATTCCACCTTTTCTCAGTAATTTACATAAGTTTTTTTGCAAATCTGCCTTAATATTGGGTGGAAAATGTGCAAAAATCAACACCAAGGCATCAAATTCCTCATCTTTGTATCCCAGTTCGGATAATTCTCCAACTTGATAATCAATTTTTACATTATGTTTATCAGCTAAACTCAGAGCCTTACTTTTTCCTTCAGCACTAATATCAAAAGCGTTCACTTCCCAACCCAGTTGAGCTGCAAAAACAGCATTTCTTCCTTCTCCTTCAGCCGGAAAAAGAACTTTCCCGGGATTAAATTCTTTTATTTTTTCTTCCAGATATTTGTTGGGTGCCTCACCATAAGCAAAATCATCCATTTTGTACCGAGTATCCCAAAAATCCTTAATTGTTGCAGTCATTTTTTCTCATTTTTTACATTGATAACTATAGCTTCTAACAAACTATTAGATGAAATGTTGTTCGTTTCGTACTGACGCGAAGATTTGATAAACTTTGTCTTTGCACTTCTTAAACTTTTAAGTAATTTTGCAAGCTAATCATCTAATTGTAAGAATGAATAAAAAAGTGAGAGTGCGATTTGCACCAAGTCCTACCGGTCCGCTGCATATTGGCGGAGTTCGTACAGCATTGTATAATTATTTATTTGCTCGCCAGAATGGGGGAGATATGTTGCTCCGGATTGAAGATACCGATTCGGCTCGTTTTGTTCCCGGCGCTGAAGATTACATTGTGGAGTCGCTGCAGTGGCTGGGCATCGGAATTGAAGAAGGTATCGGAGCGGCCAATGAAGGCACTCACGCACCATATCGTCAGAGCGAACGTAAAGAAATTTACAAAAAATACGTGAACGAACTATTGGAAAAAGGTTTGGCTTATTATGCATTTGATACGCCGCAGGAACTGGATATGATGCGTGGAAAAGTCGCTAATTTTCAGTACGATGCATCAACTCGTATGGAAATGCAAAATTCACTTTCATTGTCCAAAGAAGATGTAGAACAAAGACTAGCTAATGGCGAAAAATACGTTGTTCGGATTAAAATAGAGCCAAATATTGACATCAAAGTAAACGATTTAATTCGTGGTGAAGTGATTATTAATTCCTCGATTATTGATGATAAAGTACTTTATAAATCGGTGGATGAATTGCCGACTTACCACCTTGCCAACGTGGTGGACGACCATTTAATGGAAATTTCGCACGTTATTCGTGGCGAAGAATGGTTGCCTTCGTCGCCGCTGCACGTGATTTTATATCAATATTTTGGTTGGGAAAAAGAGATGCCGGCATTTGCACACTTGCCGCTTTTGCTTAAGCCTGATGGAAATGGAAAATTAAGTAAACGCGACGGTGACCGACTTGGTTTCCCGGTTTTTCCGCTTGATTGGGAAGATGCAGCGACCGGAAATATCTCATCTGGCTACCGTGAAGCAGGTTATTTCCCTGAAGCAGTAGTGAATTTTCTAGCATTGCTTGGCTGGAACAATGGAACAGACCAGGAATTGTTTTCAATGCAAGATTTGATTGAGCAGTTTTCATTGGATAGAGTGAGTAAAAGTGGGGCAAAATTCGATTACGAAAAAGGAAAATGGTTTAATCATCAATATTTGCAGCTAAAATCCAACGAAGAAATTGCCGATATTTTCCAACATATTCTGGTGCAAAAAGATATTTTTGAAGACTTTAATAAACTGTCAAAAATAGTTGGTTTAGTCAAAGAAAGAGCCAATTTTGTAACCGATCTTTGGGAGCAAAGTTCCTATTTCTTTGTAGCACCGGATAGTTACGATGAGAAAACGGTGAAAAAACGCTGGAAAGAAGATACGCCACAACAAATGAACGAATTGATTGCTGTTTTGAACGGAATTGATGATTTCTCATCAGCGAACGCAGAAGTGATTGTGAAGCAGTGGATTGAAGAGAAATCTTACAATTTGGGTGGAATTATGAATGCATTACGCTTGGCACTTGTAGGAGCGTCGAAAGGAGTTCATTTGTTTGACATTACCGAGCAAATTGGCAAAGAAGAAACTATAAAGCGCATTCAGCAGGCTATAGAGCGGCTTGCTTCAGAATAAATTCAGCGAATGAAACGCGTACTTATCATCACATATTATTGGATACCCAGCGGTGGCGCAGGCGTGCAGCGCTGGGTAAAATTTGTGAAATACTTGCGCGAATTCGGTTGGGAGCCGGTGGTTTATACGCCAGAAAATCCCGAATATCCATCTGAAGATTTGTCTTTTGAGAAAGATATACCGAACGGAATTAAAATTCTCAAAACGCCTATTTGGGAGCCTTATGATATTTACCGAAAACTAACCGGAAAAAAAGGGCAGAAAATCAATGCCGGATTTATTTCTGAAAATAAAAAATCGGGTTGGAAAGATAAACTGTCCATTTGGCTACGTGGAAATTTTCTAATTCCCGATCCAAGAAAATTCTGGATTAAGCCGTCGGTTAAGTTCCTATCGGATTATCTTACGAAAAATCCAGTGGATGCTGTTGTAAGTACTGGTCCGCCACATTCTATGCATTTGATTGCTTTAGGACTTAAAAAACACTTTCCGAAACTACCTTGGATAGCCGACTTTCGTGATCCGTGGACGAATATTGATTTTTACCAAGACTTAAATCTCAGCTTTCTGGCGGATAAAAAACATCATCAATTAGAACGAAAAGTAGTGCAATCGGCTGATTGTGTGGTTGTTGTGTCAAGTGATATGCATCGAGAATACAAGGCTCTTAATCCAAAACGGATAGAACTTGTTACAAACGGTTATGATGCAGATGATGTAGAAAATCAAGCGATTGAACTGGATAAGAAATTTTCATTATCGCATATCGGGACGCTGAATGCCGCTCGAAATCCGAGAATATTGTGGAAAGTTTTGGGTGATTTGTGTCAGAATAACAGCCAATTGAAGGAAGATTTGCAGATAAATTTAATTGGAAAAACTGATTTTTCGGTGATTGAAGAACTTGAAATAAATGGTTTGACTGCAAATTTGCAAAAGATTGATTATGTTTCGCACAAGGAAGCCGTAAAATATCAAAAAACTTCTCAAATTTTATTGCTTTTAATCAATAATTCTGCAAATGCAAAGGGAATTTTAACCGGAAAATTCTTTGAATATTTAGCTGCGAAAAGACCAATTTTAGCTATTGGACCAAGTGATGGCGATGTGGCTGAAGTACTAAAAGAAACAAATGCAGGAAGGATTGTTGATTTTGAAGATGAAAAGAAGATGACTGAATTGATTTTGGATTTCTATGAAAAATTCAAAGCGGGAAATCTTGCGGTTACTTCCAATTCCATTGAGAAATATTTCCGAAAATCACTCACGCAGCATCTCACAGAGATTTTGAATAGTTTGACATAACAGAAAAAGTAGATGAAAAAAATTATCACCATAGTTGGAGCGCGTCCGCAGTTTGTTAAGGCGGCGACTTTAAGCCGTCAATTTGCCCTGCAGGGAGTTAGTGAAAAGATTATCCACACCGGGCAGCATTACGATGCCAATATGTCGGATGTGTTTTTCGATGAAATGGAAATTCCACGTCCGGCGTACAACCTTGAAATTCACGGTGTTGGTCACGGTGCAATGACCGGAAGAATGCTCGAAGGTATAGAAGAGATTTTGCTCAACGAGAAACCCGATGCTGTATTAGTTTATGGTGATACTAATTCTACGCTTGCCGGAGCCTTGGCAGCAACCAAATTGCATATTCCTCTGGTGCATGTAGAAGCAGGATTGCGTTCTTACAATATGCAAATGCCGGAAGAAATTAACCGGATTTTGACCGACCGGATTTCTACTCTTTTGCTTTGCCCGACAGATACTGCTATCGAAAATTTGAAAAAAGAAGGATTTGAGAATATAAAAACCAAGATTGTGAAAAATGGCGATGTAATGCAGGATGCGGCACTCTTTTATGCTGAAAAAGCCGAACAAAAATCAACTGTTTTGTCGAAATTAAATGTGCCAAGATTTGTTCTTGCCACCATTCATCGTCAGGAAAATACAGATAATCCTGAAAATCTGCGTGGAATTATTGCGGGACTTAACGAAATAAATGCTGAAGTTCCTGTGGTAGTTCCTTTGCACCCACGCACACGAAGCATTTTGAGCAAGCAAAATCTGCAACCGGAATTTACCATAATTGAGCCTGTAGGATATTTTGATATGATAATGCTGCTGAAAAAATGTGAAATGGTAATTACCGACAGCGGTGGAGTGCAGAAAGAAGCATTTTTCTTTGGAAAACAGTGCGTAACGATGCGTGAAGAAACCGAATGGGTGGAATTGGTGCAGAATGGTTTTAATATATTAACCGGAAGTGAAGCGAAAAAAATAGTTAATGCATTTCACGAAAGCAAAAAACGCAAATCTGACTTTACTGTCAACCTATACGGACAAGGAATGGCTGCAGAGCGAGCTGTACAAGAAATAATCGCTTTATAGCGATAAAAAACCAAATAAAAAATCCTATCAGCCGAGGCTGATAGGATTTCATTTTTTTAATGCGTATTTAGTTACGCCGGATGAATTGCTTCTGATGGACAAACATCGGCACAAGTACCACAGTCTGTACAAATATCCGGATCAATCACGTAGATATCACCTTCAGAAATAGCATCTACAGGACACTCGCTGATGCAAGTACCGCAAGCAATACAATCTTCATTAATTACGTAAGCCATTTTTCTAAAAATTTTTGTTAGTACTAATTAGTTCTGCAAAAGTATAACAATTTCCATTCCTAAAAAAGTTTTTGTCTAATTTTTAGTATAAAAAAATCTATTATTAGTTAATTGATTGTGTTTATAACTTGATTTTGTTGGATTACAATGAATAAGTGAAATGTTAAACTTGTGTTAAAATTTTCAATGAAATTCATCGAATAAGTGTAAACCATTGAATCATAGAAAGTTAATTGTTGAAAAGAATTTTTTACTTTTTTTAATTAAAACTTGCCGTGTTTTGATGATTTTTTATAAATTTGCAATGTATGTTACAAAGTTTTTCCAATCTTCATTTCTTAATCTATACCTCTGAATAACAGTATTTTACCCTATTTCAAAAAATAATTTACTCATTATTAATTTCAAAATTAGATGGACAATACATTTTTCAGTAAGTTCACACCAAGAGAACCAAAATTTTTCCCACTTTTAAAAGGAATCGTAGAAGTAATTAAATCAGCATCTGATTTAATGTTAGAATTTGTAGAAAAAGGCAATCACCAGAACGCTGCAGAATACTACAAAAAGATTAAAGAAGAAGAGCGCAAAGGAGATGCCCTTTCTAACAAGATTTTTGATGAATTGAATTCCACTTTTATCACTCCGTTTGATAGAGAAGACATTCATCATTTGGCTACCAGAATGGACGATGTAACTGACTACATCAATAGCGCGGCAAAACGAATTTACCTTTACAATCCGAAAGAAATTCCGTCTGAAGCTAAAGATTTAGTAACTCTGATTAAAGAAGCTGCGATTCAAATGGAAAAAGCAGTTGATGAACTGGATGTTTTGAAAAAAAGCAGACAGCGAGTTTCTGAATACTGCCATGAATTACATGCAATCGAAAACAAAGCCGACGATGTTTACGAACATTTCTTAATCAATCTATTTGAAAATCAAAAAGATGGCGTAGAATTGATTAAAGAAAAAGAAATCATGTACGAGCTTGAAAAAGCTACCGATGCTGCTGAAGGTGTTGGTAAAATTATCAAAACTATCATCGTTAAGTACGCATAAAAGAGTGTAACTCCAATTTATTATTTATTCTCTTTTATAAATATTCGATTTAAGATGACATTATTGATTGTTATTATTGCTTTAGCACTTATTTTTGATTTTATCAATGGTTTTCACGATGCGGCAAACTCCATTGCCACCATCGTTTCGACTAAAGTGCTAACTCCATTTCAAGCTGTGCTCTGGGCTGCAATGTTTAACTTTGTTGCCTTCTTTATTGCCAAATACCTGATTGGGGGATTTGGTATTGCCGATACGGTTTCTAAAACTGTAATCTCAGAATTTATTACTCTTCCCATTATTTTTTCCGGACTAATTGCTGCTATCACTTGGAACCTTCTGACTTGGTGGCTTGGAATTCCTTCATCGTCGTCACACACGTTGATTGGTGGTTTTGCCGGAGCGGCTGTTGCTGCAAATATGGGTAATTTTGCAGTGATTCAAGGTTCTGTGATTTTGAAAATTGCATCCTTCATTTTCTTAGCTCCAATTATTGGTATGCTGATGGCTATGCTTATTACAGTCATTCTCCAATGGGCTGTGAGGCTAGCAAATCCACATAAGGCAAATACGTATTTTAAAAACTTCCAATTGGTTTCTTCCGCTTTGTTCAGCATTGGTCACGGTCTGAATGACTCGCAAAAAGTGATGGGTATTATTGCTGCCGCAATGATTGCTACGCACATTCATCATCCGGAAGTAGGAGCGGGAATTCAATCGATTGCTGACTTGCCAAACTGGGTTGCATTTTCCTGTTTTACAGCCATTTCACTTGGAACAATGTCCGGTGGTTGGAAAATTGTGAAAACAATGGGAACCCGCATTACGAAAGTTACTCCATTTGAAGGAGTTGTAGCTGAAACTGCCGGTGCAATGACACTTTATCTGACAGAATTCTTGAAAATTCCGGTAAGTACAACGCACACTATCACCGGTGCAATTATCGGCGTTGGTTCTGTAAAACGTTTGTCAGCTGTTCGTTGGGGCGTAACTCAAAAGCTTTTGGTTGCCTGGATTTTGACTATTCCGGTAAGTGCGCTTATCGCCGCAATAGTTTACTGGGCACTCGGACATCATTTGGTTGGCTAAGTAAGAATTAAACATAAATATTAAAGGGCGTCGCAATTAAGTGACGCCCTTTGTATTTTATGTTTATTGAATTTATGAATTGAATAAATAAACAAATCATTCATAAATCATAACTGTTCCTACATTCTTTCTACCAATTTCTCCATCGATTTTCTTACTTTCGGCTTATCTACCAAATGGTCGGATTCAGCATCGCGGTAGCCGAGCGTAAGCAATACAACCGCTTCTTCGCTATTTGTGTCAAGTCCGAGTAATTCATTCAAAGCCGTAGGATTAAAACCTTCAATCGGTGTGCTATCAATACCGAGTTCGGCAGCAGCAATCATCGCGAAGCCAAGTGCAATGTAGGTTTGGCGTATCATCCAGCTGAATTTATTGATTGCCGGATTTTCGATGATTTTACAGATTTTCGTTCTGTAACCATCAATATATTCATCGGTGGCATTGCGTGCGCGTTTTAGTTCTCGCAAATAACCTTCTACGTAATCTTCATCTAGTTTCTTTTTTGCTTTGAAAATAAGCAAGTGAGAAGCTTGTTTTACCACGATTTGCGGACAGGATTTCTCAAAAACCTCATCCAAAAGTTCCTGATTATCAGTTGCAATAACCTTGAAAGTTTGAAGTCCGTATGCTGTGGGTGTTAAGCGGATTGCTTCGAGAATGGTGTTTAAATCTTCTTCGGAAATTTTCTCTCCGGTCATTCGTTTGGTGGCGTAGCGCCAATTCAGTGCTTTAATTAATTCCATATTTCGTTTTGATATAAATAAAAAACGTGTCAAAC
>CAZCIU010000003.1:0-94275 GCA_964498765.1 uncultured Paludibacter sp.
AATGTTTCGATTGCTTCGACAAACTTACATATTTTACAAATATAAATCATTTTCAATCTTTTTTGACACCCATAAACAAAAATATTCTACTATTTATCACACGCTTCGTTTCTTATAAGTATTATTTTAAATATTTATTCACTCAATTAGAATAAAAAAGCGAAACAAAATTTAATTGTTCCGCTTACTATTTAATAAATCACTTCATCGAAATTATTCCGCAAACACTTTTCTTATATAATCAACTAATTTCTCTTTTACCAATTCCATATCCGGCTGATAAGCAAGCTCTTTTTCAAGAGAAGTCACGCCTTTATCAACAAAGCCACAGGGATTGATGTAAGTAAAATAGTCCAAGTTCGTCTGAATATTCAGCGCAAAACCGTGCATAGTTACAAACTTTGAACTGCGCACTCCGATAGCACAAATTTTTCTGCAGGTTGGTTTTCCCAAATCCAGCCAAACACCCGTAGCACCTTCCAATCGCGTACTTTCCACACCAAAATCAGCCAATAATCGAATGATTGCTTCTTCAATTAAATGAATATATTGCTTAAGCCCAATCTGAAAATTCTCTAAGTCAAAAATCGGATAACCAACGATTTGTCCCGGTCCGTGATAAGTTATATCGCCGCCTCTGTCTGTTTGAACAAAAGTTGCATTCTTAGCTTGTAATTGAATGAAATTCAAGAGTAAATTCTGATTATCACCACTTCTGCCAAGCGTATAAACATGCGGATGCTCACAAAAAATCAATGTATTTTTAGTTCTTCTACCCTCTTTTTTATCCAGAATTGTTGCCTGAAAAATCTCTTCTTGCTTCTTCCAAGCTTCGTTATATTCGGTCAATCCCCAGTCTGTGTAATCTATTTTTGTGTTGACTATTTTAGTTTCTGATGTTTGCATTGTTTGATTTCCTTTTATCTTCAATCTTTCTTAAATTTCACCGGTTCAATTTTTCCCATCAAACTGACAATTTGATTTTTTCTTCTGCTAATATACGAGGATGGTTTTCCCGGATTAAATTTCAGCGGATTTGGTAAGCAGACCGCAATCAATGCCGACTGAGATTTGCTCAAATTTTTGGCATCTTTGTCAAAGTAGTTTTGAGCGGCCGCCTGCACACCGTAAATCCCATCACCGGTTTCAATCACGTTCAGATAAACTTCCATAATCCGCTCTTTCGACCAGAAAAATTCTATCAAAACGGTAAAATAAGCCTCCAAACCTTTTCGGAACCAAGAGCGTTTTGGCCAAAGGAAAACATTCTTGGCAGTTTGTTGCGAAATAGTACTTCCACCGCGTACCCGCTTCCCTTTTTTGTTGTGCTCTATGGCTTTTTCTATGTCCTTAAACGAAAATCCATTGTGCTGCATAAACAGATTATCCTCAGACGCCACCACAGCTTGTACCATATTGGGAGATATTTTTTTCAGCGGCGTCCAGTCTTTTCGCATTTTCGGTGATTTTCCATCAAAAACTTGCTCAACCACACGTATAAACATCAATGGCGTGTAGTAAATCGGAATAAATCGCGCTGCAATTACCCATAAAATACTGCTAACAAACAATATCAGCAGCAGTTTTACGATCCATTTTCTTAATCTGGAAAAAAACGAAGGTTTTGTTTTAGATGCCATATAGTTATTTCAAATTTTGAAAAGCTGATTCTACCGATGGAAATTTAAATTCAAATCCATTTTTTCGCAAAACTTCAGATTGCACATTGCTGCTATCCAAAATTAACGACGCATCCACTCCAATAAAAAACGATGCTATTTTTAGTAACCAAGCCGGAGCTGGAATTCCTATAGGCATCCCAACAGATTTCCTGAGTTTATGCATAAATTCTTCGTTTAAAACCGGATTTGGAGATGCCACATTCACTATTTCTAAATTGGCTGCATTTTCTATTACAAACAAAATTATTCTGAAATAATCTTCCACATGAACCCAACTGATCACCTGATTTCCGTTTCCTTGCTTACCACCTAAACCGGTTTTTGTTAATAACTTCAAGCGTGAAAAAGCACCTCCGGAATTTCCCAGTACAACCGATGTTCTCAAAGCAATTTTCTTGGTTTCTTTCGTTTGGATTTTGAAAAATTCATCTTCCCATTTACTCACCACTTCAGCCAAAAAATCATTCGAAAAACGATTGGAATATTCATCCAAAACGTCATTACCAAAGGTATGTTCGTAAATCCCAATCGCACTGGCATTTATCCATATTGCAGGCGCAGATTTACTTTTCAAAACAGCAGAATTCAAAGCTCTTGTTGTTTCTATTCTGGAGCGTAAAATTTCCTGTTTGTTTTTTGCAGTAAAGCGAGAATTGATTGATTTGCCTGAAAGATTAATTAGCACATCCGTTTCATTTAATGCCTTAATCAAGGCATTTTCACTCCACGACACATCCTTACCGCTTCGGGAAATCGTCCGAACAGTATATTCAAGTTCTTCAAATCTTTCTTTCAGATACGATCCGATAAAACCACTACCACCAGCAATAATAATTCTCATAAAGATGCTTATTTTGTACAATTCAAATACAAAGATACGAAAAATACAGCATTTTTAGAATGTGATAAAAACTTGAAAAAGCATGTAAACACATTTTTAACTAAAGCATACCCAAAAGAAATAGGACAAAATGATTTTTGTATTTGCTTTTTTAGTAATTTTGCAGGAAACATTTTGAAAATAGCCGTTTTTTGAGCGAAAAATATCAGTGAAACACTGAAATACAACAAATTAACGATGCATTTATTTAATCAAAGATTAAACTTTTTGATTAAAAGTGTTTTTGAAGATACCTAACCTAAACTATATTTTTTATGAAAACCTTATTACACATCACAATTGACTGGAATACAATCATTGAAAATGCGATTTCAATCATCATTTTGATTGCTGCCGTACTGATTGTCGTGGCAATAGTCAATTATTTATGGAAAAAGCAACACACGTATGTAAAAAAACAAGAAGCTTACACAGCATTTATTCCCCAACTTTTAGACTTTAGTGCGAAAGCAATTAATCTGATTGAGCAAGTTGGCACGAAAAAGTATTTCGAAGCAGAAGAAAAATTCAACTATTTCTATTCCGAAGAATTCACCCGAATAATGTCGAATTACGTGCATTATTTTGGAAGCAGAAAGCTGATGGACATTCGAAAAATTTTCCGAATTGTGACCGTGGAAACAACCAGCAGAAGTGATAAATCAATTGAACAAATCAGAGAAGAAATTGAAGAATTGGAACATCGAATTGCCGGAATTGATTTTAAGTCGATACAAAAAGAGAGATGGAGTCCGAATTCCAAAAAGGTTGAAGATAAAAATTTTATAAACGAATAATAAATCACACAAAAAGACCTTTAGAAACTTTTTCTAAAGGTCTTTTTAAATTTTAAGTTTCTCTGAATTTAATAGGGAGAATTATCTAATTTGAAGCGAATTCTCAATTTTCCATCATTGTAATCATGACTAATTATGCGAAAATCACCAATTTCAGATGTGTTTTTCACATGCGAGCCGATGCAAGCACAAACATCATAATCGCCAACAGTAATCAGCCTCAAAGTATCGCTAACATTGTCCGGAAGTTTGCTCAAATCCACTCCTGCCGGGATATTTTCCTTTGTAACAAATTGCTCGGCAACATCTAAATTTCTTTTAATTTGAAAATTTACCGCGTCTTCAATTTCTTTTATCACCTCCTCACTGGGCTCTGAAGCCAAAAAATAATCACACTTACTTTTCTTGCGTTCAATATGACTGGATTTCGATCTGTCACAACCAAACATTCTTACCATCGTCTGATTTAAAATATGCTCTGCAGTATGCATAGGACTGTGGTAATCTTTCTTTGCTTCGTTTAAAATTGGTTCTTCCATCTTGAAAAATGTTTGTTATTGCTTATTCTTTATAAAGTAAAACGGCGTAAAATCAGTATTGTTTCGTATTTTCTCAAAAAATATCCGAAAAGATAAAATCAATTCGGATATTTACTTTTGTAAGTATTATCTATTTTTGCTTTTTCAGCACAAAGGCCGAACAAGCCGGAATATACAGTTTCAGCCACTCTTTGCCGTAAGTGCCATCTTCAGCGGCTTGTGTGAAATGCTCAATGTTTTCATCAATAAATCCATTTCCTCCAAAACGCAGACTATCCGAGTTTAGCACGACTTTATAACTGCCTGCATCTGCCAAAATTCCATAATCGCTGAAAGATTGATTGATGTTGAAATTAAACACAAACACCAAATCATTTCGTTGATATGCTAGCACTTGGTCGCCTTCTTTATCCCAAATTTTATTGATTGGAGTTTCGTTAAAGGCTTTCACCGAGTGAATTAATTCCAGCATGGCTTTGTCGAATTCGCCCAAACCATGATACAGATACTCTTCATTATCAACCAATTCCCATTGGCGACGAGCATATTTGTACGACCAGCCGTTTCCTTCTCTCGGGAAATCAATCCACTCGGGATGTCCAAATTCATTTCCCATAAAGTTAAGATATGCACCGTTGATGGTTGTGGCAGTAATCAGTCGTATCATTTTGTGAAGCGCCACTCCGCGACTAACCAATAAAGTTTCATCGCCGCGCTTCATGTGCCAATACATATCGGCATCTATCAGTCTGAAAATGATGGTTTTATCACCAACCAATGCTTGGTCGTGACTTTCGGCATAACTAACCGTTTTTTCGTCGGCACGTCTGTTGGTCAATTCCCAATAAATATGTCCAACTTTCCAGTCTTCCAGTTTAATTTCTTTGATGTATTTGATCCAAAAATCAGGAATTCCCATCGCCATTCGGTAGGTGAAACCAATTCCGCCATCATTCACTTTGGCTGCCAATCCCGGCATTCCGCTCACTTCTTCAGCTATGGTAATTGCATTCGGATTGACTTGCTGAATCATTTTATTAGCCAATGTGAGATAACAAATCGCATCGCCATCCTGGTTGAGATTGTAATAATCGGCATAACTGCTAAAATCCTCACCCAAACCGTGGCTGCGATACAGCATGGAAGTCACTCCATCAAATCGGAAACCGTCAAATTTATATTCATCCATCCAAAACTTGCAATTTGACAATAAGAAATGCAGCACGGATGGTTTGCTATAATCAAAACAAAGCGAATCCCACGCCGGATGTTCTCTTCTGTCGCCACCGTGGAAATATTGATACGGCGTTCCATCAAATCGTCCGAGACCTTCTACTTCATTTTTAACTGCGTGAGAATGTACAATATCCATAATTACTGCTACGCCCATTTCGTGTGCTTGGTCAATCAATCTTTTGAGTTCTTCGGGTGTTCCAAATCGCGAGGAAGCTGCAAAAAAGCTGGAAACATGATAACCAAATGAACCGTAATATGGATGCTCCTGAATAGCCATTATCTGAATGCAATTATAGCCATCCGCCACAATTCGAGGCAACACAGTGCGTCTGAACTCATCATAACTGGAAACTTTTTCCTCTGAACTCGACATCCCGATATGGCATTCATAAATCAACAAAGGCTTTGTGTCCGGCACAAAATTTTCCACTTGAAATCGATATTTTACTTCCAGTTCCCAGACTTGCGCACTGAAAATTTTGGTATTATCATCCTGTATTACTCTTCTTGTCCAAGCCGGAATTCGCTCACCGGCACCACCTTCCCACTCTATCCAAAGCTTATATAACTGTTGATGTTTGAGCTGATCTTCTTTCAAGAAAATTTCCCAAATTCCCTCCTCTTTTCGAGTAAGTTTGTACTCCGGAATTTTTTCCCAATTATTAAAATCACCAATCATGTAAATGGCTGAAGCATTGGGTGCCCATTCACGAAAAACCCAACCTTCCGGCACGTGATGCAGCCCGAAATATAGGTATCCCGTAGCAAATTCCGATAGACTTTTTTTGCCTCCAGTCAGTTGTTTTTCAACTGAAAGAAAATAATCGTATCTACCTTGAATTGCGTCTGCAAAAGGCTCCAGATAAGTATCTGATTTAATAATTGGGAGAACTGATTTATTTTTCATGTGTTTATTTTTTACAAAAAACCAATCTATATAATCTTATTTTAACTTCTATAATTCATCAACCGTAAAGTTCAAAAACTCATTCATCGGATAGGCGATTTTTGCCAATTTTCCGAGAAAATCGATAAAATCCGGTTTCAAAACATCCTCATTTGTCAAATCATGTGTGACAAGATAATGCTTTAATTTAAGAATTTCCGGGTCTGAAAAATCCTTTGGAAATCCGGCAGGCAAACTTTTCAATTTATCTTCCTGATAAAATGAATTGCCATAATATTTCTTAAACTCAGCCTTGTTTCTGATTTCGTTAAATTCTTCGATATTATCAAAAATGCTTTGTCGTAATGCTTTCAAAACTGTCGGCTCCGGGCTCCAAATTCCTGCACTGAAAAAACATCCATCCACCGGATCAATGTGCAGATAATAACCGCCACGCTGACTTTTTCGGCCTCCAGGAAATGCAATATACGCACCAAAATGAGTTTTATAAGGCGTTTTATAGTGCGAAAATCGAATATCTCTGTAAATTCTGAAAACACATTCTTTGGAAGAAACATTCAAAATCGGCTTATCAACTTCACCTATTTTTAGAATTAGAGCATCGACTATTTTGTCAAAACTCTTCTTCGCTGACTCGTATTCGGCTTTGTTTTCATTAAACCATTCCCGATTATTATTGGCTTTTAATTTCCGTAAAAATTCTAATATCTCATTCATACAAAGATGTTTATCGCTTAAATTTAGTTTACTTGTATAGTGCGAATTTTACAATGTTTTGATTATCAATTAACAATTCAAAACTGCATTTATTCAAATAAATATTAAAAATAATTAAGCACAAATATAACCTAAAAATTAGAATAAAAACTGCTAAAGAACATATTTTTTCACATTTTCGGTCAGTTTGGAGAAAATTGATTAATTTTGTAAATTCTTTTTCTACGTATAGAAAAATGAAGTATCTCAATTCCAGACAAATAACAAATTTGATATAGATGAAGAATAAAATTAAACAATTAGCTGACACAATCAGTGGTTTGCAAGCTGGTTCATTAGAAGAATTGGAAGCGCTGAGAATTAAGTATTTAAGCAAAAAAGGCGAAATTTCGCTGCTTTTCAATGATTTCAGAAATGTAGCTAATGAGGAAAAACGTGAAGTTGGTCAGTTGCTTAACGAACTGAAAAATTTAGCTCAGGATAAAATTAACGGATTGAAAGAAACACTTTCAGCCGCCGGTAAATCTACCGAAAAAAGTGATTTGACACGCACGGCCGAACCTATAAAATTAGGAACCCGCCATCCGCTTAACTTAGTAAAGCAAGAAATTGCCGATATTTTTTCAAGAATCGGTTTTACTATTGCTGAAGGTCCTGAAATTGAGGATGATTGGCATGTTTTCGGTGCATTAAATTTTCCACCGGAACACCCGGCGCGTGATATGCAAGATACGTTTTTTATTGAAAAAAATCCGGATATTCTGCTTCGTACGCACACTTCTTCTGTGCAAACTCGCATCATGAATACGCAAAAACCGCCTATTCGGATGATATTCCCTGGACGAGTATATAGAAACGAAGCTATTTCCTATCGTGCGCACTGTTTTTTCCATCAGGTAGAAGGACTTTATATCGATAAGGACGTGTCATTTGCAGATTTGAAGCAAGCACTCCTCTATTTCGCTAAAGAAATGTTTGGTGAAAGCACACAAATTCGCCTTCGTCCATCGTATTTCCCATTTACTGAGCCAAGTGCCGAAATGGATATTTCATGTAATCTTTGTGGTGGAAAAGGTTGTCCGTTCTGCAAACACACCGGTTGGGTAGAAATTCTAGGTTGTGGAATGGTAGATCCAAACGTACTGAAAAACTGTGGAATTGATCCCGAAGTTTATTCAGGATATGCCTTTGGAATGGGTGTAGAGCGAATTACCAACTTGAAATACCAAGTAAAAGATTTGCGCTTATTCTCCGAAAACGACGTTCGTTTCTTAGAAGAATTTAAAAGCGCATACTAGATATTTATTTGAATGAGAGTCTGATTAAAATTTAATTAATCGGCTCTCATTTTTTATTTTTCCTAAATTAATTATCAACTATAATTCTTATTTATGAAAAAGTTAAGTTTGCTGATTATCAGCCTTTTAATCTGTTTAGTTTCTCTCCAGGCACAAGATACAATCGTGCTTCACAACGGTTCTAAAATCATTTCAAAAGTCATGGAAATCAAATCCACAGGGATAAAATACAAACTTTATCCTGATGCTGATGAAGTGGAATATGATTTACAAAAGAACCAAATCGAAAAAATTCATTTCAGAAGTGGCAAAATCTTAAACAACAAGGAAATTTTTCAGCTTGACAGCATTGCTGAGCCGGAATATATCAATGATATTCCTGTAGGAGAAGAAATTTTAATGGAAGATACAAGTGATTTTGCTACTGAATATTCGACTGAAATAAATGATTTTCCAATGGAATTGAGTTATAAAGAGAAGTTTAATATTTACCATCCATCCTCCTATCGCAGTCAACGTAACGACCCGTACATTCCTGCCCTAGCTGGTATTGCCTCATATTTTATTCCCGGTTTGGGTCAGATTTATTCCGGCGAAACCGGCAGAGGATTTGCATTTATGGGTGGAGCTTTTGGGAGCTACATGGTTGCTAGTGCCGGTATTATGATTTCGGCATTAAATGCACCAAATTTGCATGAAACTCAATTTGATTCGTATTATACAAATGGAAACAGGTTTTGGCAAATTACAGGTGCTGGATTAGCAACAGCAGGAATTACTGCTGCACTTGGAATTCATATCTGGAACGTTGTGGATGCGGTGCAAGTTGCAAAAGTAAATAATATGTATTTTCAGGATAAAAGAAAAAATCAGCTAAGCCTGCAAGTTAAACCATTTATTGGGACGAACTCTAACTTACCACAAAACAACAAGCATGCAGGATTGACATTTAGTTTGACATTCTAATTCTAAAAAATTTTCGCATAAAAAAAGCCACAGATTTGTGGCTTTTTCTATATCTAAATGTGTGTTTTTTATTATGCTGTTTTTTTCTCAACAACTTTTTTCTTTCTTTTCTGATAAGTTCCCGGAAGAATAACATCCAGCAATTTTTTTCCCATCATACCCAGTTTTACTGCACAGTACAAGGCAGCAAAACTTAATATTAAATCAATCCAGGTATATTTTTCAGGTAAGAAAATCAATGAAAGCAACATCAGGATTGAGAGAATCAAAATAATTGAGCTGTAAATAATTTTTGATTTCAACAATGGAGTATCCAGCGTTTTGAAACGCGTCATACCATCCACAATTCCCGAAATAAAAGCTCCAATCAATGTCAATGGGAAAACTACGATTGAAAAATCAATCACAGGCGACAAAATTTCAGGAATAAAATTGGGGAACATCAAGTGAACAGCCATCAAGACCGGAATCATTGCCACGAAAGTTTGCGACAAGTGAATTACGATTGGGTGAATATCCAGGCTAAGGATAAACAGCCTTTTAGACGACACTTTCTCTCTGTAAGGTTCAAATACTGTATGAGGCAAACCACAAGCCGGACAAACGCCCACTTTATCAAGTTCGCTCTTTTTCATAACGTAGCCGCACGGACGACAACGTACCAATTCATCGTTAAGTTCTTCTGACATAAAATATTTATTTTTAAAATCGAGTACAAAAATAGTAAGATATTATCAAATAATAAAAAAATGTAGAGAATTAAAAAAAGAAAGGTCGTTTGAATATCAAACGACCTTTACAAAATAGTTTTTTACAATGACTACAAGTTTCCAGCGTCCATGATTTTCACGCCAAGTGGATATTGCACAGAATTAACTGTTGCGTCGATAAAAACTCCCAAAACTGTATTAACAGGAACAGCCGTAGTAGCAATAAATCCGGTGTTTTTATAGAATAAAATTCCGCCTTGAGCTTTATTTGTGTTCATAAAACGCTCTTCGATATACTGCTCAGCAGATTTTTTGTTTTCAGCCGTATTATTCAAAACAGCATAAACTGCTTTCAGGTTTTTAGATGTATCCAATTCGTAAATTAGCTTTGTAATAGCTGCACCTGAAGAATTAAACACTAAAAACGATGGAGAAGATTCTGCTTCACTGTAGTTAAATCCGGCAGTCATATTATTGCGGATTGAGCTTTCAGTTGCACCTTTAGCATAATAAATACCGTTCAGAATGGTAGAACGTGGATCAACTGTGATAGTTGCAGTTTTAGTAATTTTACTGTCAGTTGATGCAAAAGTAATAATTGCTTGTCCGATTCTCTTTGGAGTAACTTCGCCAAAACCTCCGGAAACAGCTTTCACGCTAACAATAGAGTCTGCGCTGGATTTCCAGGTGTAAGTTTTGTTTTGAGCTTCACCAGTAGTACTGAAAATTGGTTTGATAGTAAATACTTGACCAAAAGTAACGTTTCTTGAGGAAGGGTCCAGTGTTACAGTTCCCAAATCCGGTTCTTTTGCACAAGAAACGATTAATAATGTAAATGCTGTAAGAATTGCTAATTTGCTTGATAATTTTCTCATAATTATAATTCATTTTTAAAAGTTAATATTTTCGAACTAAAATATTAAAGCAGCAAAAAATAAGCCACTTTTCATTTTTAGCACAAAATTTCACATTTATTGGAAATTGTTTTTTCAGATTTTATTTCTTAAATCTGATTCGATTTTATTTGATTGTAAAAGCCTTCACATGCATCTTCCAGCAAATCAATCACATATTCAAATCCATCAGGACCTCCGTAATAAGGATCGGGAACCAAATCGGCTGAAATTTCCTGAAGAAAATCAGTCATTCGGTAGATTTTTGCTTTGTGTTCTTCTGATTTTGCCAGCTGTTGTAATCCGTAAATATTCTGATCATCCATTCCTACGATATAATCGAATTTTTCAAAGTCATCTTTTCTTATTGGCCGGGAACGATGCGTAATGTTGTAATTGCGTGCTTCAGCATGTTTCCGCATTCTTGGATCAGCTTTTTCACCTTCGTGCCAGCCTTGCAATCCAGCCGAATCAACTACAAAAAGATTACTTTCTCCCCTATCCGAAATAATTTTCTCAAATACGGTTTGCGCCATTGGAGAGCGGCAAATATTTCCTAAACAAATAAATAATACAGATTTTTTTGTCATAATATTTCAAATTGAAGGGACAGATAAAAAACCTGTCCCTTTATTTATACTATGGTTTATTTTGCACTCAGGCAAAACAAACTTCTTATTTTACATTCTTAAATCGATAAAATATGAAGTACGCCCACCAGATTTTCATCCAATGGCTTATCGTCTTTAATTGCCTTAGTAAATGGAACGTGTACAATTTCATTGTTTACTACACCAATCATAATGCTGCGTTGTTCGTCAAGCAATGCATCAATGGCCGCTACGCCCATACGACTTGCTAAAATTCTGTCATAAGCAGTTGGAGAACCACCACGCTGAATGTGACCTAAAATGGTCACTCGCACGTCGTATTCAGGATATTCACGATGCATACGCTCAGCCAATCCATTTGCACCTCCGGTAATTTCACTTTCTGCAACAAGCACGATACTACTGTTTTTCGACTTGCGGAAACCGTTTTTAATCAATTCGGCCAACTGGTCCACTTTTGTTTCCAACTCCGGAATAATAGCAGCTTCTGCGCCGGATGCCAAAGCACTATTTAATGCTAAAAAACCGGCATCACGACCCATTACTTCGATAAAGAATAATCGCTCGTGCGACGAAGCAGTATCACGGATTTTATCCACGGCTTCCATGATTGTATTGAGTGCAGTATCGTAGCCTAAAGTAGCATCCGTTCCAAACAAATCGTTGTCGATTGTTCCCGGGATTCCTACAATTGGCACATTGAATTCTTGTGCAAAAACACGCGCACCGGTAAAAGTGCCATCGCCACCAATCACGATTAAAGCGTCTATTTCTTCTTCTTTCATTCTTTCGTAAGCCATTCGTCTGCCTTCTGCAGATTTGAATTCATCACAGCGCGCAGTTTTAAGAATTGTACCGCCTTGCTGAATGATATTACTTACGTTTTGGGTTTGAAATTCTTTAATTTCTCCGGTAATCAAGCCGCGAAATCCACGGTAAATAGCTTTTACGCGAATTCCATTAAAAATAGCAGCCCTCGTTACCGAACGGATGGCTGCATTCATTCCAGGCGCATCACCCCCGGAAGTCAAAATTCCGATGCAATTAATTTTATACTCCATTTTTATGTGTAATTATGCTTTGAGGCTTTCCAAGTGGCGAATTCTATCTGCCACTGCTTCCATCAGCCAGCTCGGAGTGGAAGTTGCTCCACAAATCCCGATTTTTTTGCTTAAATCCAGATTTAACTCATCCACTTCATTTGGTTCTGAGATAAAATAGGTATTCGGATTTATGCTTTTGCTGTGTTCGTAAAGAACTTTTCCGTTGGAACTTTTCTTTCCGCTGACAAATAGAACAATATCGTTTTTCTCTGCAAAGGTAGCAATATTTGGCATTCTGTTCGCTACTTGGCGACAAATTGTATCAGTATATTCAAAAACAGCATTTGGAGCCATTCTTTCTGACATTGTTTTTACAAGGCTGTTAAATCCTTGAAGCGATTTGGTAGTCTGTGAGAAAAGCTTGATGTTTTTGGTGAAATCCACTTTGTGCAAATCATTTTCACTCTCAACGACAATTGCATTTTCATCCACTTGTCCCAGCAGGCCGATTACTTCGGCATGACCAACTTTTCCGTAAATCACAATTTGTTTGTCCTGATCTTCTGCTTTTTCCTCTCCATCGGTTTCATAGGCAGTTTTAATTCTTTTCTGCAATCGAAGTACCACGGGACAAGACGCATCAATCAGTTCTATATTATTTTGCTTCGCAATTTCGTAAGTTGAAGGTGGTTCGCCATGTGCGCGAAACATTACTTTTACATTTTTGAGATTTTTGAACTCTTCGTGAGTGATTGTTATCAGTCCTAAGTCAGCTAATCGCTTCACTTCCTCACCATTGTGAACAATATCTCCCAAGCAATATAATGGAGCACCTTTTGCTAATTCTTCTTCGGCTTTCGTTATGGCTTTTACAACACCAAAACAGAAGCCTGATTTTTGATCAATTTCTACATTTACCATGATAATAAAGTCAGTTTATTAATATTAAAAAATTAATAGAGAAGCCGGCCTTATCTTATCATCGTGTGTCGTTCATTTTTTATATGAAAATGGTATCTGAATGTATTCTGCATTCGATACTGACGACAAATAATAAGCAACTTCAGTTAGTTGTTTAATTTGAGATAGTTACAGTTAAAAAATAAAATTTGAATTAAATTGGAAATTAAAATAATGAAGTGTAAACATTGTTTTTTCAAACCAAATCACTGATTTGACATACTGATAAAGGGTTTTTCGTATTTTAGATTGTACAATCTCAAATCAGCATTACAACACTTTTTCGTGAAATAATGTTCTTAACAATTCGTTTTGTTCCTCCATATTAATATTCGTATTGTCAATTTCGATTGCGTCGTCTGCTTTTCGAAGCGGACTTTCCGCACGATTCGAATCGCGCTCATCACGCTCTCTTACATTAGCCAGAACATCTTCATAATTGACATCTTCACCTTTTTCAAGCAATTCGGCGTATCGTCTTTGCGCTCTGACTTCCGGAGTTCCGGTTAAGAATATTTTCAATTCCGCATTCGGGAAAACGACTGTTCCAATATCTCTTCCGTCCATCACGATGCCTTTTTCCACGCCCATTGCCTGCTGCTGACGTACCAATTCCTGACGAACAAAACCAATAGTACTTACCCGACTTGCTCCATTTCCAACTTCCAGACTGCGAATTTCTTTTTCCACATTTTCATCGTTCAGATAAGTTTCCTGAAGTCCTTCGGCATTGGTTTGAAAGTGAATTTTGATATTTCCGATGTGTTTTTTTAGTTCAACTTCATCAATATAATCTTCAGTCATCCAACCATTTCTAATTGCAAATAATGCAACAGCGCGATACATCGCTCCGGTATCTACATAAATATATCCTGAGTATTTTGCAAGGGCTTTTGCCATGGTGCTTTTTCCGCAAGATGAATGTCCATCAATGGCAACAATTATTTTCTTCATTTTATAAATTTCTAAAGTATTCAGCGCGTAAAATTACTTAAAATTCTAGGTTTTCCAATAAAAAACCCCTTAAGTTGTTAAGGGGAAAATTTCATTTTTTGTAAATTTCTTTGATTACAAGCTCACAAATTCGTTCAGATTGGTACTGATGGAGAACTGGAAAGCATTGTTTTTAGCTTGAAACTGCGTCATCCCAAAACCAACCTGAAATTTGTACAATTTTACACCGGCTCCGAAAGAAAATCCTGCCATACTTTTGAATCCATCCATGGACATTTCTCGGTTTCGGCGGTGATTATATCCTGCCGCCACATAAAAATTCTCAGACGGAACAAACTCAACTCCAAAGACCAAATGCCTGAAAGCCATATCGATAAATTTCACTTCTTTATCAATTTCAGTGCCATCCAGGCTAGTTTGTTTATCGTTTGTTGTTTGATAAGTAGCTATATTCCAACGATGTAAATTATTTGCCGTAACTGAAAGTCGCAGCGGCGCGTGTTCGAATTTCTTGGTCATACCCAGCTGAATATCAAATGGAAGCGGCTCACGATGCTGTCCATCAACATCTGAATAATAACCTTTTAATTGTACTCCGGCATTTTTCACTACAAGTCCTGCACTAAAAAATTCAGTACTGTAATTCACTCCCAAATCCATTGCCATCCCTACACTTGTATAACGTTCATAGGATGAGAAAATCGGCTTCAAAGTTGCTCCTACAGTGAAATAATCATTGAGCGGTCGAGCATAATTAATATAAACCGCCATATCTTTGGCTGTAAAATCTTCGGTGTATTTTCCCAGTTCATCATATCCGGAAAATTTTCCGAAATCCACGTACTGAACGCCGAATGAAAAGTAATTATTTTCACCGAAATTATGTCCGTAAATGGCAGAGCCGAATTTAATTCCGGCCAAATAACTTGCCATATTTAGTCCGATAACTCCGTGCGTTTCTTCGGTCAGAAGTGCCGGGTTCATCAGCGCAAAATTCACATCATTATCTCTTAAAGATACATTGTGACCACCTGTAGCTGCGGCTCGAGACGAAACAGGTAATTCCAGAAAACGATAAACTCCCCTTCCTGCTTGAGGAAAAAGAGATAGTATTTGAAGTGATAAAATTGCAAAAAGCAGGGTTCTTTTTTTCAACATTTTGATATTTGATGTCATCAATGAATTATAATTCGTAATATCTAACGTAAAAAAGCGGCAGTAATTATATTTTCACAATATTTTTTTGCATCTTCATTGGTCGTCAAAGAATTGTACAATAAAAACGAAAAAAAATCGTAATTTTGTAATTCTTATAAAAATAAAAATATGCCAACACGAAACAATATAAAAACAGAAATTTATCAGGAAACCGCGGTTTTAATTGGGATTATCACACCCGATCAGCCTGAGGAACGTGCAGTTGAGTACTTGGATGAATTGGCTTTTCTGGCTGAAACCGCCGGAGCCATTCCGCAAAAAATGTTTTTTCAGCGATTGGACAAAGCACATCCAAATACCTTTGTAGGCCCCGGAAAACTGCAGGAAATAAAAGCCTACGTTGAAGAAAACGAAATCGGAATTGTGATTTTTGATGATGAGCTCTCGCCGCGCCAAGTACGAAATATTGAAAAGGAACTAGTTGATCAAAGTCCGAATGCCACGGATCAGGTTCGGATTTTGGACAGAACAAATCTAATTCTGGATATTTTCGCCAAACGCGCACAAACTGCCAACGCCAAAACACAAGTTGAACTTGCTCAATATCAATACATTCTACCACGACTTACCCGAATGTGGACGCACCTTGAACGCCAACGAGGTGGTGCCATTGGACGTTACGGACCAGGTGAAACACAGCTGGAAACTGACCGCCGAATTATTTTGAAAAAAATCTCGCTTCTGAAAGAAGATTTGAAAATAATTGACCGCCAAATGGCCACTCAGCGAAAAAATCGCGGGAAAATGGTGCGGGTTTCCTTGGTTGGTTACACCAATGTGGGGAAATCTACGATAATGAATTTATTGAGTAAATCGGATGTTTTTGCGGAAAACAAGCTATTTGCAACGCTTGACACCACGGTCAGAAAAGTGATAATCGACAATCTGCCGTTTTTGCTTTCTGATACCGTAGGATTTATTCGGAAATTGCCGCACAACTTGATTGAATCTTTCAAATCGACTTTAGATGAAGTACGTGAAGCTGATTTATTGCTGCATGTGGTGGATATTTCGCACCCAAATTTTGAGGAACAAATGGAAGTAGTCAACGAAACGCTTCGGGAAATAAATCACGAGGACAAACCTATGATTTTGATTTTTAATAAAATCGACGCGTTCAGCTACACGCCGAAAGAAGAAGATGATTTATCTCCTGTAAAACGTGAAAATATCAGTTTGGACGAATTGAAAAAAACCTGGATGGCGAAACTGCACGAAAACTGTCTGTTTATTTCTGCCAAAGACAAAACTAACGTGGACGAATTGCGAAATATGCTTTACGAGCGCGTGAAAGCCATTCACATAGAAAGATATCCGTACAACGATTTTCTGTTTCAGCGTTACGATGAAGAATAATTCAGTTTTTTGATTTTTGGAAAATGACAAACTATAGAAACCTGACAGACAAAGAGATAGCCACGATGGTGGTGTATGGATGCTCCGCTGAAGATTGGAGCAATGTGCTTGTGGTAGAGGATTTTAAGCCGGATTTTATTTCCAATGTGCATTTTTCTGGAAATGTAAAACTCGGTTCGTTCAATAAGGTTTTTGAAATGGACGGCGGCTTCAAAAAGCACAGCGGAATTTTCAATGCCTGCATTCATAATTGCATAATCGGAAACGATGTTTACATCGATAAAATTCATAATTACATAGCTAATTACGAGATTTGCGACGAAACTTATATTGAAAATACCAATCTGATTTTGGTGGAAGGAAAATCGAGTTTTGGAAACGGACTTCGCATTTCGGTCATGAACGAAACTGGCGGTCGTGAGGTTCCAATTTTCAATAATCTGTCTGCTCCACTAGCCTATATTCTCACTTTTTACCGCCATAAACCGGAAATGATTGCAAATCTCAATCGCATGATTGACGAATACGCCGAAAGCGTGAGCAGCACGATGGGAAGAATTGGAAACAATGTAAAAATCATCAATTGTGGCAGACTAAAGAATGTTTGGGTGGGTGATTGTGCAAGCATAAAAGGTGCATCTAATCTGAAAAATGGCTCAATCAATAGCAATTCCAATGCTCCTGTAAAAATTGGTTCAGGCGTAAAATGTAAAAATTTCATTCTGAGTTCAGGTGTTCAGATTACTGATTCCACTTTAATTTCCAATTGTTTTGTTGGGCAAGGCTGCATTATGGATAAGCACTATTCTGCGCTCGATTCGGTATTTTTCTCTAATTGCCAAGGTCTCCACGGCGAAGCAACAGCGATTTTTGCCGGACCTTATACCGTTTCGCACCATAAATCCAGCCTTTTGATTGCCGGAATGTATTCGTTTTTGAACGCCGGAAGCGGTTCCAACCAAAGCAATCACATGTACAAATTAGGGCCAATTCATCAGGGAGTTGTGGAGCGTGGCTCGAAAACCACGAGCGATTCGTATCTGCTTTGGCCTGCCAAAATCGGTGCTTTTACGCTTGTGATGGGACGCCATACAGCACATTCGGACACTACTAATTTGCCGTTTTCCTATCTGATTGAAAATGCAACTGAAAGTATTTTGGTGCCGGGAATAAATCTGCGCAGCGTGGGAACCATTCGGGATGCTCAGAAATGGCCAAAACGTGATAATCGCACGGATTTGGTAAAACTCGATCCGATAAATTTCAATCTTTTAAGTCCTTACACCATTCATAAAATGTATGTGGGAATAGAAACGCTGGAAAATCTGCAAAAAATCTCCGGTGAAACGTCTGAAATTTACTCGTACCAAAATTGCAAAATAAATAATTCTGCCTTGAAAAAAGGTCTGGATTTATATCAATTAGGAATTTACAAATTCTTAGGTAACTCTCTGATTAGCAAGATTGAAAAAGAAAATCCGAAGAACTTCAACGAACTTCAGAAAAAACTGATTTCGGAAAATGAAAAAGGTCTTGGTGAATGGATTGATTTGGCGGGAATGATTGCGCCGAAAAATGAAATTTACAAATTGATTGACGAAATAGAAAATAATCAACTCTCAGTCAATCAAATCCAGGAAAGATGTTGGGAAATTCACAATGATTATTACGGATTGGAATGGACTTGGGCTCAACAAAAATTAGAAGATTATTGGCAAAAACCGATTGAAAAAGTCAGCAAAACAGAAATCATCGAGTTTATTGAGTTGTGGAAAAATTCTGTTGTGAGATTGGATCAAATGCTCTACGAAGATGCAAAAAAAGAGTTTAATCTGACTTCTATGACTAGTTTTGGACTGGATGGCGATGCTGATCAAAAACAAAAAGACTTTGAAAATGTACGTGGAAAATTTGAGAAAAATCCATTCGTGCAAGAAGTGCTCAGTCATATTGAAAGAAAAATGGCTTTAGGAAATCGAATGATAGAATTCGTAGAAAAACTTTGATTTACTTCAATAAAATTCAATAAAAAAATGTCTAACTAATTATAAACTAAGCAATATGAACAATTTTAATTTTTACAGTCCCACTTATTTTGAGTTTGGGAGAGACACAGAGGCAAAAGCCGGAAAACTCGTAAAAAGATTTGGTGGAAAGAAAGTTTTAGTGCATTTTGGCGGAGGTTCGGTTGTAAAAAGCGGACTGCTAGAGCGTGTGATAAAATCCTTGGAGGAAGAAAAAATTGCACACATAGAATTGGGTGGAGTTGTACCAAATCCGCGTAGTGGCTTGGTTTACGAAGGCATTGAGCTTTGTCGAAAAGAGAATGTCGATTTTATTTTGGCTGTTGGAGGTGGAAGCGTTATAGATTCGTCAAAAGCGATTGCCATCGGAGTGCCATACGAAGGCGATTTTTGGGATTTTTATCAAGGAACTCCGATTAAAGAAGCACTTCCGGTTGCTACTGTTCTCACACTTTCCGCAGCAGGAAGCGAAGCGTCGCTTTCGTCGGTTATCACGCACGAAGATGGAAATGTGAAACGTGGCACGGGCAGCAATTTAATTCGTCCTGTTTTCTCCATTCTTAATCCGGAACTTACCACTACTCTACCCGCTTACCAAACCGCTTGCGGTGCTACAGATATGTTTGCTCACGTACTGGAACGTTATTTCACAAACACAAAAAATGTGGAAATTACCGACCGGATTTGCGAAGGAATTTTGCTGACCATCATCAATGAAACGCCAAAAGCATTGGCAAATCCTAACGATTATGACGCCAGAGCCAATATTATGTGGGCAGGAATGGTTGCACACAATGATATTTGCGGCGTAGGACGCGAGCAGGATTGGGGAACGCATCAGCTTGAGCACGAGCTTTCTGCGCTTTATGATGTGGCTCACGGAGCAGGATTGGCTGTAATGTTTCCGGCTTGGATGAAATTTGTTTACAAACAAGATATTCCAAGATTCGCTCAGTTTGCCACGCGAGTTTTTGGTTGCCAAATGGATTTTCAAAATTCTGAACGTACTGTTTTAGAAGGAATTAGACGTTTCGAAGAATTCCTGGTATCTATCGGAATGCCTATTCGTTTCAAAGAATTAGGAGCAAAAGCCGAGGATATTCCAACTTTAATCAAAATGTTAAAACTGGAGAAAAGAGGCGTTGGGAACTTCGTAAAACTTTCAGTAGAAGACATTGAAGCTATTTACAAATTAGCTGCAGACGTAAAATAATTCACGCAAATTTTCATTTATTTTGATAAAATAGAAATTTTCAATACGTGATAAATAGATCGATTGAAAACTTTTATCGGACTATGATTGTTTTAGAGCTAAACAAATAATTTAATCACAAAATATTCAATCAAAACAATGAAACAATTTAATGTAGGAGTTATCGTAGGCAGTCTTAGAAAAGAGTCTTTTAACAGAAAAGCAGCAAAAGCGTTGGTTGAAAACGCACCAAGCAATTTGAGCTTTGAATTTATCGAAATTGGCGATTTAGCACTTTATAATGAAGAATACGATTCACAAGCACCAGCTTCTTACACAGAATTTCGTAACAAAGTAAACAGCAAAGACGCTATTCTTTTCGTTACTCCGGAATATAACCGTTCAGTACCGGGAGTTTTGAAAAATGCTATCGATGTTGCATCACGTCCTTGGGGACAAAGCGTTTGGAATGCAAAACCTGCAGCTGTAGTAAGTGTAACTATCGGCGGTTTCGGAGCATTCGGGGCAAATCATCATTTACGTCAGACATTGGCTTTCCTTAATATGCCAGTTTTGGCTCAGCCGGAAGCATATATTAGCAATGCAATGAGCTTATTTGATGAAGCAGGAAAACTGACAAACGACAGCACAAAAGAATTCTTTACCAACTTTATGCAAGCATTTGCTGCATTTGTTGAGCATAACGTAGCATAATTACGATTTTCGTAATTCATATAAAATAACTACTTTTGACTTCCCATTTCTGAGTGAAATGGGAAGTTTTTGTTTATAATCAGCAAAGCCATGGCGACAGAAAAATTACTTTCACTTTCTCCCCAACATCTCAATCTCGAAATATATCTTCCGGCATCCAAAAGCATCAGTAATAGAGCTTTGATTTTGAATGCTTTATCATACAGTCCTTATGATGTGGAAAATCTTTCGGACTGCGATGACACACGCGTAATGGTAGAAGTTTTTGACAGTAACAGCAACCATTTTGATGTGGGAGCAGCCGGAACTTCCATGCGATTTCTGACCGCTTTTCTTTCAAAAACGGTGGGCGAATGGACGATTACCGGAAGTGAAAGAATGAAAAACCGTCCGATTAAAGTTTTAGTGGATGCGCTGAATTCTTTAGGAGGAAAAATAGAATATCTTGATAAAGAAGGATTTCCTCCGTTAAAAATCTACGGAAGCGCATTGATGGGTGGTGAAATAAGTTTGAATGGAGGCATCAGCAGCCAATATATTTCAGCTTTGATGATGATAGCGCCGTATATGCAAAACGGTCTAACAATCACATTAGAAGGAAATGTCATTTCAAAACCTTACATCCAAATGACGCAAAAAATGATGGAGGATTTCGGTGTTAAACTTGAATTTTCTGAGAATATTATTGAAATAAAAGCGCAGAATTACAGACCAATTCGCTATCGTGTGGAATCGGACTGGTCTGCAGCGTCCTATTGGTACGAAATATTGACATTTGTCGAAGTTGGAATAATTAGGCTGAACGGACTGAATAAAAACAGCCTTCAAGGCGATAGCGAAGTCGCTGAAATTTTTCAAAATTTTGGAATTGAAACTGAATATTTTGAGAACTATGTGGAGCTTAGCAAAAATCCAACTTTCCAAGCTCAAAATTTATCTATTTTTGAATACGATTTTACAAATGTTCCCGATTTGGCACAAACGGTTGTGGTAACTTCCTGTCTGATGAACAGACCATTTCATTTCAAAGGTTTGCAAAGTTTAAAAATCAAGGAAACCAACCGTGTGGCTGCTTTAATTAATGAATTAAAAAAACTCGGATTTGTACTGACAGAGCCTGAAGAAGGCGAATTGGTATGGAATGGCGAAAAATGCATAGCAGATGAAATGCCTTCTATAGCTACTTACGAAGACCATCGAATGGCAATGAGTTTTGCTCCCGCAGCCTTATTTAGCCCACTGAAAATTGAAAATCCGGAAGTCGTATCCAAGTCATACCCGAGCTTTTGGAGCGATATAGCTATGATTTCCAGCAAGATAAGCTAAGAGAAGAAAAATCTTATTATTTCAATAAAAAGTTATATCTTTGCAACCTGAAATTGTAAATAAATAAAATGAGTTATTTAAGCGATCTTTTGGCTCAATATCAGGAGCCTCAAAAAGTGAAAGAAATTGGAGTTTATCCTTACTTTCGCCCTATCGAGTCTGATCAGGATACAGTGGTTCAAATCAACGGGAAACCGGTTTTGATGTTCGGTTCAAATAGCTATTTAGGCCTTACTAACCACCCCAGACTGAAAGAAGCTGCCATTAAGGCAGTTGAAAAATACGGAACCGGATGCGCCGGCTCACGTTTTTTGAATGGAACACTTGATATTCATATCGAGTTGGAAGAACGATTGGCAAAACTGGTACATAAAGAATCAGCTTTGGTTTATGCTACTGGATTTACTGTAAATTCAGGTGTAATTCCTTGTTTGGTAGGTCGTGAAGATTACCTTATTTTCGATGAGCGCAATCATGCGTCAATCATTGAAGGGAAAAGACTCACATTCGGTAAAGCATTGAAATACAAACACAATGACATAGATCATTTGGAAAAAGTGCTAAAAAAATGTGAGATTGACAAGGTAAAACTGATTGTAGCTGACGGAGTTTTCAGCATGGAAGGCGATGTAGCTCCACTGCCGAAAATGGTAGAATTAGCTAAAAGATACAATGCTTCGCTTTATGTTGACGAAGCACACTCATTAGGTGTTTTTGGTGCTACAGGTGCCGGAGTTAGCGAGCATTTCGGCGTTTCAAAAGACGTAGATTTGATAATGGGAACTTTCAGTAAATCGCTGGGCACAATCGGCGGATTTATTGCTGCTGACGAAAACATCATCAATTACCTGAAACATACTTCGCGTACGCTGATTTTCAGTGCGTCTATTACTCCAGCTTCTACTGGTTGTGTACTGGCCGCATTGGATGTTATGGCTGAAGAACCTTGGAGACAAGATCAACTTTGGGCTAATACAAAACGTGCAAAAGCAGGTTTTGAGAAAGCCGGATTTGAAATCGGTCCAACCGAAACTCCAATTATTCCATTGTACGTTCGCGATAATATGAAGACATTTACATTGACAAAAATGCTGATGGACGACGGCGTATTTGTAAATCCGGTGGTAACTCCAGCAGTCAGCCCTGAGGACACGCTAATCCGCTACTCTCTGATGGCAACGCACACTTTTGATCAGATTGACGAATCAATCGAGAAAATCTCAAAAGCAGCACGCCAACTAGGAATTATCGAATAAGATAAGACAATGCCTTACACAAGGTAAATTATTGAATTATACTAATTTACATACTAAAATGATTATCTATAATGTAAACTTCAAAAGGGAATATTATAGATAATCTTTTTTTCACTATTTTACTAATGCTCTTCGCCCTCAAGGGCTGGAGCTAATTTTTTCTAACAATGATTACTGTTTCAAATCTAGCAATTCAATTCGGGAAACGTGTGCTTTTTTCGGATGTCAACCTTAAATTTACACCCGGAAACTGCTACGGCGTTATCGGTGCAAACGGTGCCGGAAAATCTACGCTAATCCGCATGTTGAGCGGAGAACTGGATCCAACTCGCGGCTCAATTCAGTTCGGTCCGGGCGAGCGACTTTCTGTTTTAAAGCAAGATCACTTTGAGTTTGATGAATTTAGCGTGATAGATACGGTAATGATGGGTCACGACAAGCTGTGGCAAGTAAAATCTGAAAAAGACGCCATTTATCTAAAAGAAGATTTTTCTGATGAAGATGGAATGCGTGCTTCGGAACTGGAAGAGCAATTTGCTGAAATGAATGGCTGGAATGCTGAAAGTGATGCTGCAATGCTTCTCAGCGGACTTGGAATCAAAGAAGACAAGCACTATATGCTGATGGGAGAATTGAGCGGAAAAGAAAAAGTGAAAATTCTTTTGGCACGTGCTTTATTCGGAAAACCGGACAATCTCTTACTTGACGAGCCGACCAACGACCTTGACCTTGAAACAGTTATGTGGTTGGAAGATTATTTGGCAAATTATGAAAATACGGTTTTAGTCGTTTCGCACGACCGCCATTTCTTAGATTCGGTAAGTACTTATACAGTGGATATTGACTACGGAAAAATTTCGCTTTTTGCAGGAAACTACACTTTCTGGTATGAATCCAGTCAGCTGGCTCTGGAGCAACAACGCAACCAAAACAAGAAAGCCGAAGAGAAAAAGAAAGAATTGGAAGAATTTATTCGCAGATTTAGTGCCAACGTGGCAAAATCACGTCAGGCAACCAGTCGTAGAAAAATGATTGAAAAGCTAAATGTAGAGGAAATCCAACCTTCAACTCGCCGCTATCCGGGAATTATTTTCACGCCGGAACGTGAACCGGGAAATATGGTTTTGGAAATATCCGGATTGGGAAAAACTGCTGATGACGGCACTGTGCTTTTCAAAGACGTGAATTTCAATGTAGAAAAAAATGATAAAATTGCTTTCGTTAGCCGTGATCCGCGTGCTATGACTGCATTTTTTGAAATCATCAATGGGCACGATAAAAATCACGAAGGAAATTATAACTGGGGCGTAACCATTACAAACGCATATTTGCCATTGGATAATTCTGATTTTTTCAATACAGATTTGAATATTTCAGATTGGTTTGCTCAGTTTTCTAGCGACACGACTGAATCGTTTATTCGCAGCTATTTAGGAAAAATGCTTTTTAGCGGCGAAGATATTTTCAAGAAAGCAACCGTACTTTCCGGAGGTGAAAAAATGCGCTGTATGATTGCGCGTATGATGCTTGCCAACGCGAATGTAATGGTACTTGATTCGCCAACTAACCACCTGGATTTGGAATCCATTCAGGCTTTCAACAACACGCTGATTAATTTCAAAGGAAATGTGCTTATGTCATCGCACGACCGTGAATTTATCCACTCGGTTTGTAATCGTATTATCGAATTGACGCCAAACGGCATCATTGACAAACAAATGGATTACGATGATTATTTGGTATCGGATGATATTAAGGCCGTACAGGAAAGAATGTACAAATAAGATTTCTCAAGAAATTCAAACATAAAAAAATCGCTAAGAATTAATTCTTAGCGATTTTTATTTTATCTCCAACTTTGATTTTATCACTTAAATTCGGGTTCCAATCTCTGATTTCAGTTACAGAACATTTGTACATTCTTGCAATCGCGTAAAGCGATTCACCGGATTGAACTGTATGAGTAATCGTTTTTGGTGAACTAACTTGCTGAAAATCAGTAATATTTTCTGAAACAGTTGCAGAATTTTCAATTTTAAGCATTTGTCCTGCTGCAATGGAATTATTGGATAGATTATTCAGTCGCTTCAGTTCATCTACGGTAATATTGTATTTTTTAGAAATTGAATAAAGCGATTCTCCGGCAGCAACTTTGTGCTTTGAAGTGCTTGAAGTTCTTGGTTCAGTATTGATTTGATGATTACTCTCCTTCACTGTTTTTTCCACCAAATCAATGTTTTGTTCAACTTTTTCTGGTTTAATATCTTCTGGTTTTTCCTCAACTACAATTTCATTGACTTGCACAGCATTTGGCTTTTCAACTTTATTTTGAAATTCATCTATCAGAGGCACAAATTTCAGTTTTGGTTTTTCGACCGCTTCTGCAATCATCAATCGCTGTCCGCGTTTGATTTTCTTTGATTTCAGATTATTCAAGTGCATCAAAGTTGAAATGGGAACGTCATATTTTATGGCGATTGCAGAAAGATTTTCGCCTTTCTTTACGTTGTGATATTGAGCATCACTGATGTTTTTTCTTTCAGAAACAGTATTTTTGTTAGAATTATGAGAATTGGAGGAGACAGAATTCAGAGCTGAACTGGCTGAAATGGAAGTTAAGTAAGAAGTTTTATCAATCACCCTACCCGCCTTCAGATAGCGAGATGCATAATATGCCTCGTTGGAAGATGAAACGATAACGCCTTTATTCACAGAAGCATGAATAAATTTGAATTCTCCGTTTCCTTTATTTTCGGTCACAATTCCCACATGACCAACGTTTCCGTTGTGACTGCGGCCTTCAAAAAACACCAAATCACCGGTTTTAAGGTCTCTTTTGGAAACAGCTGGAAATTGCTTGGCTTGATCTCTGGAAGAGCGATCCAGATTATAGCCAAACTCCCGATAAACGTGCGATGTAAATCCTGAACAATCAAATCCTCTGGAAGTTGTGCCGCCGTATCTGTAAGGCGTTCTGAGGTATTTCATTCCATAATTTATGATTGAATCTTGCAAGGCAATCTGGTTAATTTCGGCTTTTGAAGCAGAATTATTACCCGAAGAAGATGCTGAAATATGGGATTTTGAAGAGCAGGAAATGCAAAATATGCTGATAAAAAATAGTATATAAACTTTTCTTTTCACAATGCGCCAATTAAAATTTGAGAATAACTGCAAAAATAGGAATTTAGCACTATGAAACAGACTTTAGCCACTATAATTTAACAAAAAATAAAAACTAATTCCAATATTTGAGAAGTTCACGCAAAAGGACATCAATGCTTTCAAAAAGATTATCCTTGAAAAGCCAGCCATTTTCTGTGATTTCGATGTGATTTTCTGCATCGTTTTCCACACTGAAACCCGCTCTGGCAAGCGCACGGAAAGTCCAGTACAGTTTTGTTTTTTCGTAAGAATGCACACTGATTTTTTTAGTCAGCTTGTAATTCATCGAAAAGTTGCCGTTCGTGGCATTGAAATAGTAAGCCTTACTTTTGAATACGTCATTAAATATACCGTTCAACACCAAATCTTCCGGCACGCCGCTGATAACTCCATCAAGCATTTTCATCAGCCAAATTCGGTCGGCAGCTTGCAGAGCCAAATCCAGTTCGTGCGTTGAAATGATGATTGCTTTTCCGGTTTGATGTGCTAATTTGTGTAGCAAAAGCATGATTTCCACCCGATTAGGCAAATCCAGATGCGCAGTTGGCTCATCTAAAAAAATCAAAGGTGTATCTTGTGCTAATGCTTTCGCAATCATCACGCGCTGTTTTTCTCCATCGGAAAGTCGGCTAAACAAATGCGACGATTTATGTTCCAAATTTACCAATCGAATTGAATCATTGATTTCTTCTTTTCCAGCATCAGACATTCCACCAAGCCAACGCGTGTATGGGTGCTGCCCAAGTGCCACAATGTCCTTGACAGTCGCATTTTCCACTTCAACTCTGTCTGTTAGTACGAGGGCTATTTTAAGCGCCAATTCTTTTTGAGAATAGTCCGAAACGAGTTTTCCATCAATTTTTACTTCACCGCCAAGTGATTTTTGAATGCCGGCTAAGCTCCGCATCAAAGTCGATTTTCCACAGCCATTCGGACCTAATAGACAAACCATTTCGCCCGAAAAAAGTTCCAAATTCAGATTTTTCTGGACAAAGTGCTGATTTTTACCTTTGCCGTAACCGATGGATAAATTATGTGTGGAAATTATTGGCATTTTATTTTTTTCTAAGAATTACCCAAATGATAATCGGTGCGCCGAAAAGCGAACTTATCGTGTTTATTGGCAATGTATAAGTTGGAATTTGTGAAACAATATCGCAAATTAAAATCAAAATTGCACCCAGCAAAATGCTTGCAGGAATGAGAATACTGTGTTTGGATGATTTGAAAATGCCGCGTGCAATGTGCGGAATTGCAATTCCAACAAATCCAATCGGTCCGGTAAAAGCAGTAATTGCTCCGGCTAGAACACTCGTAATCAAAACAATGAAAGTTCGTGTTTGCACAATGGAAATTCCAAGTCCTTTTGCGTAATTTTCACCCAAAAGCAGTCCATCTAAGCGTTTTTGAATAAAAAATGCAGCCACCAAAGCAAGAATAACTATCGGACTTAAAATCTGAAGATGTTGCCAACTCACAGCACTCAAACTACCCAAATTCCACATTATGAACAGCTTAATTGCATCCGGATTGCTGAAAAACTGCAAAACACCAACAATGCTTGAAACAATCGTTCCGAACATTATTCCGACAATCAGCAGCGAAACCGCGCTTTGAACTTTGAAGGAAACACCGACTACGAGCATCATTACCAGCGCAGCTCCGGCAATTGCAGCAATAATTGAAATCCAGGAGCTCGCAGCACCGATAAACATTCCGCCTGCCATCATCACCAACGCTACTCCTAAACTCGCTCCGGAACTCACGCCAAGTACATACGGATCGGCAAGTGGATTACGGAAAAGCGTCTGCATCAGAAGTCCGGCCACGGAAAGTGCCGATCCGGCAAGAATGGCTGTAATAGCTTTGGGAAGTCGAAAATTCAATAAAATCTCCGAATTAATCTCATCATTTCCATTGCCGCTAAACGTTTTCACCACTTCAGCAATGGGAATACGAATGCTGCCCCACGCCAAATCAAGGACGAAAAGCAGCATTAATAAGATTATCAAAGCGAGAAAAATGATTGAATTTTTAGACCGATTCATTCCAAGTTTTTAGTTCAATTCTGCTTTTTAGGGTTTTTCAGTAGCTTTGGCTTTTGTTACGATTTCGATTTCAGCACCGTATTTCAAACCGTATTTATTCTTTGCATAAGGCATTAAATAGTATTTAGTTTCCGGAGCTAAATCATTCAAATAAGTAATAAATTCATCTTTGGTAGCAATGCCCACAACGTGATTTTCGGCAACTATCGAGTCACTTTTTATTGTCCAGTGAATTCCTCTTTCGGTAATCGGATTAAAATTATCGCCCGAAGTTGCTGTTGCAATGATTTTTGCAGATGAATCTGTAATAGAATCAGTTTTTAAAATTGAGATTGCGCTCGCAACAGAAAGCATTTTCACTTCACGATACTGTGTACTATACGAAACTCCGGCTTGATTGATGGCATAAGCACGAATAAAATACGTACTATCCGGCTGCAAATTATCGATTTTGGTACTAAAATTCGTTCCATTTAGCGGCGCAACAATTTTATTGTCACTTACTGTCGGTTCACGTTTCATTCCCCACACAAAACCGCTTTCTGTAATGGAAGATCCACCATTACTTACAATTTCCGCCCGAATTCTTTCGATGTAACCAGAAGTCACATTTTCTGGTGCCTGCAACAAAATTTCAGCTTTTATTATGTCCAATGTTTTGAAAGTAACTTGCGGACCATAACCCACTCCTTCTGAATTTACAGCATATGCACGAACGTAATAAGTTGTGCTTGGTTGCAGATTGGTCATTTTGCTAATAAACAGATTATCAGAGGCTTTATCCGTAGTTTTTGAGTTGTTAATCGTCGGATTACTAGTTGTATTCCAGCAAATTCCAGAATTCAAAATCGGCGAACCACCATTCGATACAATTTCACCGCCACCCGTTGCAGCGGTTTGTTCAATGGTGCTAATGCTATTGGTCAAAACTGTAGGAACTTCCAGTTTTTCCTTGCACGCAAACAAACTTAGACCAACTAAAACTATGGTCATTAAATAATGAATTTTCTTCATAATAATAATATTTTCAGTGAATAATCAGGTTAAAAAACGCATGTGCTACGAAGTTAATTGAATTTTCATTGCGTTAATTTCGAAGCATAAATCAATTCGTAATCCGGTAAAATTTCCGGATGCAAAATCGCAATAACATCTGCCAACAGCAAATCAGGCCTTGCAACCGTACTTTCCCAAAAATCATTGGCGGTAGAAGGCAACATTCTTTTATTGAAATTATATACTTTTTCTTCCTTAACCGGGCGAAAAAGCGCGTGTTTACTGTCAGTTTTAATTAGCTCATTTATCGTACCAAAGTTGCAGTCCAGCCAAAAATCTGTGTCCGAAAAATTTTTCAGAACCGTTTCAACGTTCAGAGGCAAACTTCCGGTAGTTGTGTCATTGGCGTAAAAATAATCGCCGCCTGCATCTCTAAAAAGTTCACTCATAAAGCTCTTACCTGCAGGCATATACCAGGTTCCTCTGAAATTGGAGCCGAACATAATTTTTGGTTTATCAGCCACATTTACGGCTTTTGATTTTACCGCATTATAGCGTGTTTCTATCTCGCTGAAAATGCTGTCAGCCTGCACCGATTTATCGAAAAATGCCGCAACAAATTTAATCCATTCTGCTCTGCCAAGCAAAGAAGTCTCTGTCCATTCATTGTTGTAAATAATCGGAATTCCGGCTTGACGAATTCTGTCGGCATTCGCATCGGTTTGATTAAATCCGCTCATCATCAAACCATTTGGTTTTAGCACAATCGTCTTCTCTACATTGATGGAAAATGCATCGCCTAAGTCAACTATTTCTTCCGCTGCAATGCGATTGGCAACCTCTTTATTATAAACCAAATTTGGGTTGCAAATTCCTTTAATAGTCTGAATTTCTGAAAGTAAACTTAAAAATTCAAGATGAGTAACGGAGTTAGTTGCGATATTTTTAAGCGGAATTTTCACCTTTTCCCCATTGCTGGGAACTTCTACATTTTCATCTTTTACCAAATAATATTTTGCGTGAATTTCACCTTTATTCCAAGGACTAAACACCGTAATTTCGTCAAAATTCTCGTGTTGGATAATTGAAAATCCTTGTGCGTACGAAAGATTTATATTGTCTCCTTCCAAGTTTGAAGTGGATTGAGTTTGATGTTTTGTACAGGAAAAAAACAGTAAAACACTAAGTATTAAAAAGCTAAGTTTTCTCATTTCAGAAAGTTTATTTTATGCAAATATACACAGAATTTCTTGCCAAACCTTGGAAAATCTGTGCTTTCATCTATCAAAAAAACCGAAGCGCAAACTTCGGTTTTTTGAAATTATATCGATTAAATTTCTTGCGTTTTCTTTCCCAACCATTTTCTCTCTTTTTCAGAAAGATAAGAAGAAAGCGTTTTGAAAACCCATTTGTGATAATCGTTAAGCCATTTTCGCTCTTTGTTAGTCAGCATTTCTTTATCCACCAGTTTCGTGTCGATATAACAAAGTGTCAGCGTTTCAAATTTCAGAAACTGTCCAAATTCAGTTTTTTCTGCCGGAATTACCTGCACCAGATTTTCAATCCGAATTCCGTATTTTCCGGTGCGATAAAGTCCCGGCTCGTTGGAAAGAATCATGCCCGGCTGCAACGTAATTGGGTTTTCGTCCATACGAATATTTTGCGGTCCTTCGTGCACATTCAGGAAGTGACCAATGCCGTGTCCCGTTCCGTGACCGTAATTAATTGCATCATCCCACATTGCTTTGCGCGCCAAAATATCCAACTGCGAACCGCGTGTGTTCACCGGAAATTTTGCCATTGCCAGTTGAATATGCCCTTTCAGCACCAAAGTATAATCGCGTTTTTCTTTTTTGGAAGGTTTGCTCAATGCAACTGTACGTGTAATGTCCGTAGTTCCATCCAAGTATTGACCGCCAGAATCAAGTAATAGAATGCCTTCTTTTTTGAGTTCCGAATCACTTTCTGGAGTTGCTTTGTAATGCACAATCGCGCCGTGACCGCCATATCCGGCAATGGTTCCAAAACTTTCGCCTTTGAAATCTTTTTGATCTTCGCGGAATGAACGCAGTTTGTCTGAAATTGAAATTTCAGTCAGTTTTTCTTTGCCCACATTTTTCTCAAGCCACATAAAGAAACGAGTCAACGCCACACCATCTTTAATCATCGCTTTGCGAACGCCACTCATTTCCACTTTATTTTTCACCGCTTTCAATTTGAAAACAGGCGACATTGAATTCCTTTTTGGACATTCTGCCGGAATTGCTTCAAAAAGTGATTGGTTGAATTTACCGCCATCCACCAAAACGGATTTACTTATTGCGATTTTGCCCAATTCGCTCTGAATAGCGAAATAATCTTTGACAATAATCTCGTTTTTATCCAGATATTCCTTGGTTTTTTCCGTAATTTTTTCCGATGCAATATATAATGTAGCAGATTTTTCGTCCACCAATGCGTATGCAATTACCACCGGATTATAATCCACGTCATTTCCGCGGATGTTAAATAACCACGCAATATCATCCAAAGCTGATAGTACAAATACATCTGCATGTAGTTTTTTCATCTCATCACGAAGTGCATCCAGTTTTTCGCTTACAGATTTTCCGGTATATTTTTCATCAAAAACAAAGAACGGATTTTTGGGAAGTTCCGGACGATCAGTCCAAACCGTTTTCAATAAATCATTGGAAACCAGCTCAATTCCACTCATTGCCAATTGCGATTTCATTCCGGCATAAGCATTCACCGAAAACATTTCCGCATTTACAGCTACTTTATCGCCTTTTTTCAGTTCGGTCGCCAACCAAGGAATTATCTCCAAAGTTTCAGCTTCGCCTTGTTTCATCAATTGAAAATCTGTGCCTTCAAGCTGTTCAGCACCTTGTAAAAAATAGCGACTATCCGTCCAAAGTCCAGCTTTATCCAAAGTCAGCGCTACCGTTCCGGCCGATCCATCAAAACCGCTAATCCACTCTCTTTCTTTCCAATAATCAGCAATGTATTCACTCGCGTGCGGGTCTGTGCCGGGAATAATGCACGCCGACGCTCCTGCTTCTTTCATTGCCAGACGCAATGCATTTAATCGTTCGTTTATTTTTGTCATAATTTATAAGTTTGAAACACGAAACTCGAAACACAAAGATAATCGAGACAATTCGTGTGAATTCGTAATATTTCGCATAAATTTGTATTAATCACAAAGATATAAAATTATAATTGTTAAATTTCGCCTTATTAAACTTGATTAACAAAAAACATTTAACAAAATCATTTTGTTTTAATATTTCATTTCAATAACATCAACAATGGACTACATCAATCAAAAACTTACAATTAAGAATATCACTCTAAAAAATCGCATCGGTATGTCACCGATGTGCATGTATTCGGCAACCGATGGTTTCGCAACTGATTGGCACTTGGTGCATTACGGCACGCGAGCTATTGGCGGAACGGCGCTTATCATTCAGGAAGCTACGGCAGTGACGCCAGAAGGTCGAATTACGCCTTACGATTTAGGAATTTGGAAAGACGAACATATTACAATGTATCAGAAAATAACTGATTTTATCCTTTCGCAAGGTGTAGTTCCGGCAATTCAACTGGCTCATGCCGGCAGAAAAGCTTCGCACGACAAACCAGCAAATGGCGGTCATTTTCTTACTCCTGAAAATGGCGGTTGGCAGACTGTTGGGTCTTCTCCCATTCCATTTTCTGAGGAAACGGACGCTCCGAAAGAATTAGCCATTTCTGAAATTCAAGATATTATCGAATTATTCGCAAAAGCAGCAGTAAGAGCCGTAAAATCCGGATTTCAAATTATCGAAATCCATGCTGCTCATGGTTATTTATTGCAAGAATTTTTATCGCCTTTGAGCAATCAAAGGTCGGACGAGTACGGCGGAAGTTTTGAAAATAGAATTCGGATTTTATTAGAAGTTGTGGATACAGTAAAAAATGTGGTACCAAGTGAAATGCCAATTTTTGTTCGTATAAGTGCTTCTGAATGGACAGATGGAGGATGGACAATCGATGAAACAGTGAAGTTGGCTGAGATTTTATTGAAAAAAGGTGTAGATGTAATGGATTGTTCTTCGGGTGGAAATATTGTCAATGCAAAAATTCCCTTGGAACCGAAGTATCAGGTTACTTTTTCAGAAAAAGTACGAAAAACCGGAATGAAAACTGCAGCGGTTGGTCTGATTACATCTGCTGGAGAAGTGAATTCTATTCTTGCAAATGGTCAGGCTGACATCGTTTTACTTGGTCGTGAATTATTGCGAAATCCGTATTTTCCTTTGCAGGCTAGAGTAGAATTCCCGGAGCAATATGCGAGAAGCAAAAGATAAATTTCATCGTAAAATTCAAAAATGGGCATAAAAATATTTCTGGCTTTGTTTAGCGGTTTTTTCTGGTCGATTGTTTACATTGATGCCATTCGCATTGGTTTCAAGCAAAAAACTTTTGCTATTCCGTTCTGGGCATTGGCTCTGAATATTGCCTGGGAGCTACTCTGTTCCATTTTTGGATATTTGGAGGTTGGCTTCAACGAACAAATTGCAGTAAATATCGTCTGGTTTATTTTTGATATTTTTATCGTAATCAGCTATTTCAAATTTGGAAAAGAAGAAGGAAAATTTAAGTCCACAACGGCATTTTATCTTTGGAGTTTTAGTGGAATTTTAGCTTCTGTACTTATCCAATACCTGTTTATTCTTGAATTCGGAGTAATTCATGGTTTCACTTATGCTGCTTTCCTACAAAACTTGCTGATGTCAATTCTTTTCATTGATTTACTCCATAAAAGACAAAGTTCAAAAGGTCAATCAATGCTGATTGCCGTTTCAAAATGCCTTGGAACCATCGCTCCAACTATTCTTTTTGGAATTGTAGGAATTGATCGCATGGGTGGACCGAATAGCTTTACACTTGGTTTAGGTGCAATAATTCTGATTTTTGATATAATATATATTTACCTCCTTTCCTATCAAATCAAACTTGAGCGAAACGCTTTAAAGCATAATTTAGCTAAATAACTTCTATCTATTTCACATTGAATTAATCAATCAGAAACACTAAAACAAACATCACATTTTTAATGTTTTACTTATAGAATTTGAACCTGAAATTTGGAAGATAACAATCAGTTTTCTCTGAATTTCGAAACAGAAAGATTTATAAAATGGCAATTAAAAATGTAGAATTAGTAGCAAGCCCAAGAGAACCGCATTTCGTAGGCGATGGTTTTCGAGTACATAATTTCATCCCGAGAGGCTTCCGAATGGATATGCATAGAATGGATCCATTTATTTTGTTGGATTACAATTCGAAATTTTATTTTGAACCGAGCGAGACTCCTAAAGGCGTTGGTGTGCATCCACATCGCGGATTTGAAACGGTGACGATAGCTTACAAGGGCAAAGTAGAACATCAAGATAGTTCCGGCGGAGGCGGCGTAATCGGCGAAGGCGACGTACAATGGATGACTGCTGCAAGCGGAATTTTGCACAAAGAATTTCACGAAAAAGAGTGGAGCAAAACCGGTGGCGATTTTCAAATGGTGCAGCTTTGGGTGAATTTACCTGCTAAATATAAAATGAGCACTCCAAAATATCAAGCAATAGAAAACTCGGAAATGAAACGTTTTTTTCTTGATAATAATTTGGGTGAAATTGAGATTATTGCCGGGAATTACAAAGGCATTGAAGGCAATGCAAGCACATTTAGTCCGATTAATCTTTTTAATGCTAAACTGAAAAAAGGGGCAAAAGCAGAATTTAGCTTTCCGGCTGAGTTTACTACAGCAGTACTTGTTTTGGAAGGAAATATTACGATAAATTATTCCGAAAAAGTACCAACAGACAACTTTGCATTGATGCTAAATGATGGCGAAGATTTCACAATTGAAGCCACGGAGGATGCTGTCGTACTCGTTCTTGGCGGACAGCCGATCAATGAACCGATTATTGCTCACGGACCATTTGTAATGAATACTCGACAAGAAATTGTAGATGCATTTAACGATTACAATAGTGGAAAATTTGGAAAATTAAAGTAAATATTTTTAAAATAGCTGTTAATGAAAATTTGACAGCTATTTTTTTATTTAAAATCCTTTACTTTTTCAAATATTCCATCACTACCCCACCCTTAAAATTCTCCAAAAATTCACTATCTTTGCAAGTTACTAAAACTCGCAGATTTTGAATACAAAAACCATCAATATACACCTTCCTGACACCGATGAAACCGTAGAAGTAATCGGCGCTCGAGTGCACAATCTCAAAAACATCGACGTTACCATTCCGCGTGATGCACTCACGGTGATTACCGGTTTGAGCGGTAGCGGAAAATCATCCCTGGCTTTCGACACTATTTTTGCCGAAGGTCAGCGTCGCTATATCGAAACTTTTTCGGCGTATGCACGCAGTTTTCTCGGCAATATGGAGCGTCCTGATGTGGATAAAATCACGGGATTAAGCCCGGTTATTTCCATTGAACAAAAGACTACCAATAAAAATCCACGTTCCACAGTCGGTACTACCACGGAGATTTACGACTTTTTGCGTCTGCTTTTCGCACGTGCCGGCACGGCGTACTCGTACCTGTCCAACGAGAAAATGGTCAAATACACCGACGAGCAAATTGTGGATTTGATTTTGAAAGATTACGAAGGTAAAAAAACGTACTTACTAGCACCCGTGGTTCGTGGACGAAAAGGACATTATCGGGAACTTTTTGAGCAAATCCGCAAAAAAGGCTTCCTGCACGTGCGCGTGGATGGCGAATTGCGTGAAATTACCCACAATATGAAAGTGGACCGCTACAAAATCCACGACATAGAAGTGGTCATCGACCGCCTGCTGGTTTCAGAAAAAGATCGCAAACGCCTGCTCGCATCGATGCAAAAAGCAATGCAACAAGGCAATGGTGTGATAATGATAGCCCCCCCACCTCCCGAAGGGGGGATTAGTTCTCCCCCTTCGGGGGAGTTAGAGGGGGCTCCTCGCTATTTCAGCCGAAAACTGATGTGTCCAAGCACTGGAATTTCGTACGACGAGCCGGCACCGCACCATTTTTCATTTAACTCGCCACATGGCTATTGTCCGCGATGCAAAGGGCTGGGATTTGTGAATGAAATTGATATGGACAAAATCATTCCCGATAAGTCTGTATCCATCTACAACGGCGGAATTGCACCGCTCGGCAGGCACAAAAACAGTATGATTTTTTGGCAGATAGAAGCCATTTTGGAAAAATACGAATGCACGCTGAAATCGCCGATTGCCGATATTCCCGATGATGCTATTGATGAAATAATGAACGGCACCGACGAGCGATTGAACATCAAAAACCAATCGCTGGGCAATTCCAATTACTTTTTGAATTACGACGGCATTCTCAAATACATTGAGATGCAACAGGAAAATACGGCTTCTGCCACCGAACAAAAATGGGCAAATCAGTATTCCAAAACCGTTAAATGCCCGGAATGCGAAGGTCAGCGACTGAGAAAAGAGAGTTTGTATTTCCGCGTTCACGATAAAAATATTGCCGAATTGGCGGAAATGGACATCGTGGAACTGCATGAATGGCTGAAAAATGTAGAACCGCATCTTTCGGAAAAACAAAAAGCCATCGCCACGGAAATTGTGAAAGAGTTGAACAGCCGATTGCAGTTTTTACTCGATGTCGGGCTGGATTATCTGGCAATGAACCGCCCTTCACTAACACTTTCAGGTGGTGAAAGTCAGCGGATTAGGTTGGCTACGCAAATTGGTTCACAGTTGGTAAATGTGCTGTATATTCTCGACGAGCCGAGCATCGGACTGCATCAGCGCGACAACGAGCGACTGATAAATTCGCTGAAAAAACTGCGCGACACGGGCAACTCGGTCATCGTGGTGGAACACGACAAAGATATGATGCTTTCGGCGGATTATGTGGTGGATTTGGGACCGAAAGCCGGACGATTTGGCGGGGAACTGGTTTTTGCCGGAACGCCCGATGAAATGCTACATTCGGAAACTTTGACTGCTGATTATCTGACCGGAAAACGAAAAATTGAAATTCCCGAAAAACACAGAGAAGGCAACGGAAAATTTCTGACCATAAAAGGAGCAAAAGGCAATAACCTGAAAAACGTGGATATTACGTTTCCTTTGGGAAAAATGATTTGCGTAACGGGCGTTTCGGGAAGTGGAAAATCCACGCTTATCAACGAAACCTTGCAACCGATTTTAAGTCAGCATTTCTATCGTTCGTTGAAAGATCCGCTAGAATATGTGAGCGTGGAAGGGATTGAAAATGTGGACAAAGTGGTGCAGGTGGATCAGTCGCCAATCGGTCGCACACCACGTTCCAATCCGGCAACTTACAGCGGTGTTTTCAGCGATATCCGAAATTTATTTGCATCCCTTCCCGAAGCAAAAATCCGTGGTTACAAAGCCGGACGTTTTTCGTTCAATACTGCCGGTGGTCGTTGTGAAACTTGTGGTGGAAATGGATATAAAACCATTGAGATGAACTTTTTACCCGATGTGTATGTGCCGTGCGAAACATGCAACGGCAAGCGCTATAATCGGGAAACGATGGAAGTTCGCTTCAAAGGAAAATCGATTGCCGAAGTGCTGAATATGACGATTAATCAGGCAGTTGAGTTTTTTGAAAACCAACAATCCATTCTAAAAAAAATCAAAACTCTGCAAGATGTTGGACTTGGCTATATCAAGCTCGGACAAAGCAGTACAACGCTTTCGGGCGGTGAAAGTCAGCGCGTGAAACTGGCTTCTGAACTGGCCAAAAAAGATACCGGAAAAACCATTTACATCCTTGATGAACCAACTACGGGACTGCATTTTGAAGATATTCGTGTACTTTTAAAGGTTTTGAACCGTTTAGTGGATAAAGGAAACACCGTCATCATCATCGAGCATAATCTGGATGTGATTAAAGTGGCCGACTACATCATCGACATCGGTCCGGAAGGCGGTCGCAGAGGCGGATATATTCTCGGCACAGGCACACCGCAGGAAATTGCGAAGAATAAGAAAAGTGAGACCGGGAAGTTTTTGGAGAAGGAATTACTGACACTATAAATCCCGCACACTTCGACAAGCTAAGTGGTCGGAAAAAGGAATGCAGAGTGAAATTAAACTTAATAACAAAAAAAGAATTATGAATTCAAAACTTAGCTTATTAATCTACGCCGTTGGAGCATTTTTGGTATTTATGCTGCTGACTTGGGTACTCAAAATGGCAGGCGGAAAACTACCCGTTGAAGATGGTTTTTTAGGAGTATTTCGTAAGCAAGATTTCATTATCGGCGCTGTTGTGGCGATTGTGCTTACGTTTTCACGCATCCAAAAACGGAAATTGATGAAGTAAAATGAAAGAAAATCTTCAGGAAATATCCGATTATATCATTCGTTTCCTTTTGGGAAATGAGAATGCTGAATTTTCCAAACTCGTTGGCTACACAGCCAATTCGGCGGAATTTTCAATGTATAAAATTGTGATTTTTCCTTCCGATTTTTTTTCAGAAAATGTATTTGGCACTAAGCATTCTATTCCAACTTTGCCATTGAATACTTGGGAAGCTATTCCTTTGCTTTTCGGAAAGCCGACAGTAGAAATAATAGGTGAAACAACAGTTCTTTACGCCGATATTATCGCATCGTCTTTTTTTTTAATAAGTCGCTATGAAGAAAGCGTCAACCGTACTGATAGAGATGAACACGGACGTATTCCGGGAAAAAAATCGCTGCCGTTCAGAGCCGGATTTTTAACTCGTCCTATCGTGGATGAATACGGTAAAGCATTTCGAAAATTGCTTCTTGAAAATGGGCTGGAAATAGTAGAACCGAAAGCCAATTTTAATAAAATTTACCTTACACACGATGCCGACCAAGTGGCTCATTATCGGAATTTCAGAGGAATGGCAGGAGCCATAAGTCGGTTTTTCAAAAATCCTGAGCAAACAGTAAAAGCCTTACAAAGCTATTTTGGATGCATTGAGCATGATCCGTGGTTTAGTTTTCCTTGGTTGTTTGATTTAAGTGAAAAGCTAAAATCCGAAAGACCGAATTTACCAATTGAAAATATCGTTTTTATCAAACCCGGTGGTGGTAATCTTATGACTGACAGACCACTACACAACATTCAGAGTAACGATTTTTCAAAGCTATTTAATCTTTGTAGAAAATATAACGCCAAAATTGGGTTTCATCCTTCGTATCAAGCTGCAGAAGAAAAAGAATTAGTTTCTGCGGAGAAAGAAATACTCGAAACCGTAATTGGTGAGAAGGTTTATTATAGCCGAAATCATTTTTTGCGAAGCAGAGAACCTGAAGATTTTCAAACACTTATCAATGCCAGACTTACAGATGATTTCACGATGGCATACGCTGATGTAGCCGGATTTAGACTGGGAACCTGCCGTGCTGTGAAGTGGATAAATCCGCAAAATTTGGAACTGACTTCGCTGACACTTCACGCTACCACAATGATGGACAGCACGTTGAGCGACGAGCGATATATGCAACTGGAAGTTGATGAAGCGTTTGCGTTTGCCAAGAAAATGATTGACACCGTTAAAATGCACAATGGCGATTTAGTGTTGCTGTGGCACAATACTTCAGTGGAAAAAAACAACGGTCAGTATCATCGGGATTTGTATAAATGGATTATTAACTACCTGAAAAACTGAGAAATGAAACGAGCCATTGTCTGCGTAACGAATGATTTGACAACCGACCAGCGCGTGCGAAAAACCTGTTTAACGCTTCAGAAATGTGGTTTTGAAGTACTCGAAACGGGTCGTTTGTTGCCGGACAGTTTGGATTTTAACCCACCCTACGCTACTCGTCGCCCAAAACTTTGGTTCAGAACCGGTGCCGCTTTTTATGCCGAATACAACATCCGACTATTTTTCTTTCTTCTTTTCGCAAAGTGTGATTTGATTTTCAGCAACGATTTAGATACGCTTCCCGCTTGTTTTTTAGCTTCAAAAATTAGAAATAAAAAACTCATTTATGATACTCACGAGTATTTTACCGAAATGCCTGAATTGGTCAATCGGAAAAAAGTGCAAAAAATCTGGAAGTTTTTTGAAAAACTAATTTTTCCAAAACTTACGCACATAATTACTGTAAATCAATCCATTGCTGATTTATATAGTGAGGAATACAACAAAAACATACACATTATACGAAATATTCCGCCAAATTTTACCCCAAATAAAATAAAATCAAGAAATGAGCTTGGCTTGCCGGAAAACAAGAAAATTTTAATTCTTCAAGGCACCGGAATTAACATTGACCGAGGTGCAGAAGAAGCTGTTTTGGCAATGAAATCCGTTGAAAATGCTGTGTTACTAATAGTTGGAAGTGGCGATGTGATAGGAAAACTGCAAAATATTGTAGCTCGTGAAAATCTTGCAGACAAAGTTATTTTCAAAGCAAAAATGCCGTTTGAGGAGCTTCGCCAGCACACGATGAATGCCGATTTAGGCTTAGCTTTGGATAAAGACACCAACCTAAATTATCGTTTTTCGCTACCCAACAAGCTTTTTGATTACATACATTCCGGAATTCCGGTCTTGGCGTCCGAGTTGCCCGAAATAAAAAACGTGATTGAGAAATACGAAAGCGGCTTTTTTATCCCCAATCATCATCCTGAAGAAATTGCTGCGAAAATTAATCGTATTTTTGCAGATGAACTCAATTATCTGAAAGCGAAAGAAAATACCGCACGCGCCAAAGCAGAATTGAACTGGGAAAATGAGGAAAAAAAATTAGTGGAGATTTTGAATTCAATCTAAAATTCACAAAAATGCAAAAGAAAACCTCACGAATAATCATTGCTTTATTACTAGTAATCATCGGATTGCTGGTATATTCTCTGTTTTTCAAATCGAGTGACAAAACATCCGATCAAGCAATTAAAAATAAAACTGAAACGGTTGATTTTGAGCAATCAAAACCAGCTTCTATCGACGAACTCACAAGCGAAAAAATAGTAGTGCCGCACGTGAAAAAATACAATCAATTGCCTGAATATTATATCACGAAAAAAACAGCGAGAAATGGAGGTTGGATTGCTTCAGAAGGCAATCTGTGCGATGTATTGCCCGGAAAAGCCATCGGTGGTGACGTGTTCACGAACAGAGAAAAACGACTTCCCGTAAAAAAAGGGAGAACCTGGTACGAAGCCGACCTAAACTACAACTGCGGCCGCCGAAATGCAGACAGGCTCGTGTTTTCTAACGACGGACTGATTTACGTAACCTACGACCATTATAAAACATTTGAAGAAAGATGACAAAACACATTTTCGATTTTGAACAAATCAAAACTTACGACGATTTTTATCGTCTGGCGATGCTCGAACTGGATTTGCCGGATTATTTTGGAAATAATCTGGATGCGCTTTGGGATAGTGTAACCGGATACATTGAATTACCGGTTGATATTGAATTTATCAATCTTTCGCTATCACAATTAGATGAATTTGAGGAACTTCTACTCTTATTCGAAGATGCTGCGATGGATTTGGAAGAAGATGTATTTTTTGAGTTTTCGCTACGTAAAGAAGACCAGGAACTGTTGATGAATGACGAAGATTAAGAAATCTCAGCCATTTCTATAAAGTTTCAATAAAATCTGCTAGAGCTATGTGGGCAATCGGAGCTTTTGTCTCGTCATTTTTACTGGGAATTTACAATATTTTCCAAAAAGCATCGCTTAAAGAAAATGCCGTTCTCAGCGTTCTGACAATTTCTACGGTTTTAAGTTGCCTCTTTTTTCTGCCCATAATTTTACTTTCTCACAGCGGAATTTTAGCTACAGACAGTTTCTTTTTTGTCCCAAAAGGCAATCTCGAAGCACATCTTTACGTAGTACTGAAATCCTGTATTGTCTTTTCATCCTGGTTTTTTGGCTACTACGCCATCAAGCATCTTTCTATCACGCTTGTAGGTCCGGTAAAAGCCACACAGCCCATCCTCACGCTATTTGGTGCCACTTTGCTTTTAGGAGAACGATTGAATATCTACCAATGGATAGGCGTTTCGCTGGCTGTACTTTCCTTATTTCTTCTGAGCCGCTCAAGCCAAAGTGAAGGCGTACATTTTCGAAGCAATAAATTTGTTTGGCTGCTATTTTTATCGGTATTTTTCGGAGCTATCAGTGGACTTTACGATAAATTTCTGATGGGATTTCAAGACCGAATGTTTGTACAAAGTTGGTTTCTACTCTATCAGAGCATTCTCACCGGAATTTTCTTTCTCATTTTAAGAAAAAACAAAATTTTTGGTGCCACCAAATTTCAATGGCGCTACACCATTCCTTTCATCGCTGTTTTCCTTTCGGCGGCAGATTTAGTTTATTTCTGGGCATTGAGCCAGGAAGGCGCTATGATTTCCATTGTCTCAATGATTCGCCGCAGCAGCGTGCTGATTAGCTTCTTAGGCGGCGTATTTATTTTCAAAGAACAAAATCTAAAATCAAAAGCACTCGATTTGCTACTCATTTTACTCGGGCTATTCTTCCTGTTTATCGGCTCAAAATAAGCACTTTTGAAGCTTCATTTTTGCCTTATTTTACAAATTAGTGTATCTTTGTAATCTTTTAAAAAACAAAGACAGAATTCTAAAATATTATGGCAAAAGTAGAAATAAAAGAACTCACTTCTCGTGCAGTTGATTACTCGCAGTGGTACAATGATTTAGTGATAAAAGCCGACTTGGCTGAAACTTCCGCAGTGCGTGGATGTATGGTTATCAAACCTTACGGATATGCAATCTGGGAAAAAATGCAGGCAGAATTGGACAGAATGTTCAAAGAAACCGGTCATCAGAATGCTTATTTTCCACTTTTTATCCCGAAATCTTTTCTAAGCAAAGAAGCTGAACACGTGGAAGGTTTTGCAAAAGAATGTGCCGTGGTTACTCACCATCGTTTGAAACAAGATCCGAACGGTCCCGGGCTAATAGTTGATCCGGAAGCAAAATTGGAAGATGAACTGGTGGTAAGACCAACTTCCGAAACCATCATCTGGAACACTTACAGAAACTGGATTCAATCCTATCGTGACCTGCCGATTTTGATTAATCAGTGGGCAAACGTGGTGCGCTGGGAAATGCGTACCCGACTATTTTTGCGTACTGCAGAATTTCTATGGCAAGAAGGACATACTGCTCACGCAACCGAAGCCGAAGCAATTGAGGAAACCGAAAAAATGTTGCATGTTTACGCAGATTTTGCTGAAAATTTCATGGCAGTTCCGGTTTGGCGTGGTATCAAATCCGCCAACGAGCGATTTGCCGGAGCCATCGAAACTTACTGTATTGAAGCGCTAATGCAGGATGGAAAAGCGTTGCAAGCTGGTACTTCGCACTTCTTAGGACAAAATTTTGCAAAAGCATTTGATGTTACTTTTGTAAACAAAGAAAATCAGCCGGAATACGTTTGGGCAACTTCTTGGGGCGTTTCTACCCGATTGATGGGTGCGCTGATAATGACACACTCAGACGACAACGGACTTGTTTTGCCTCCAAATTTGGCACCGTATCAAGTGGTAATTGTGCCAATTTACAGAAACGAAGAGCAATTGGCTGCCATTACCGAAAAAGTAAACGAAATTACAACTAAGCTAAGAGCTTTGGGAATTTCTGTGAAATTTGATAACAACGACCAGAAAAAACCGGGATGGAAATTTGCCGAATATGAATTAAAAGGCGTTCCTGTTCGTTTGGCAATGGGTGCTCGCGACCTTGAAAATGGCACGGTAGAAGTGGCTCGTCGCGATACTTTGACAAAAGAAACTGTTTCCTTGGAAGGAATTGACAGCTATATCCAAGAATTATTGAAGGAAATTCAAGCTAATATTTTCCAAAAAGCATTGGATTTCAAAAATTCAATGACACGCGAAGTTAATTCGTATGATGATTTCAAAGTTGAAATTGAAAAAGGTGGATTTTTGCTTTGTCACTGGGACGGCACGCCCGAAACAGAAGAACGCGTGAAAGAAGAAACCAAAGCAACCATTCGTTGCATTCCGCTGGATGGCGATAAAACTCCCGGAACGTGTATTTTTACCGGAAAACCATCTGCTCAGCGCGTAGTTTTTGCCAGAGCGTACTAAAATTTGCTACTATCTGAACAAGAGGCGTTTGGATTATTTTGAAATAATGCTTATTTTCGTCAACTGACGGATTTTCAAAGGGATTTGCGAAGCAGCGGATATGAAAAACTTCTTCTACTACAACAAAACTCAACGAATAGGAATAATTATTCTGATAGGATTAATATTGTTGTCCATTGCGGCAACGGTATTAATTCCTGTCATTTTTGATAAATCCAAGAGCCAGACGAGCGACACCGAATTTTTGCGTGAAGCAGAGAAATTCAGAGCCGGATTAATCGAAAAGGAAAGGCAACAACGCTACGAGCGGGATTTTCAGCCTTTTGTTTATCGGAATAATTATTCTTTTCCAAAACGAGCAGAAGAAAAATACGAGCTTTTCGCATTTAATCCAAATACTGCCGATTCGGCTACTTTCGTAAAACTAGGTTTGAAGCCTTACATTGCCCGTAATATTCTGAAATACAGAGCGAAAGGTGGAGTTTACAGAACGCCGGAAGCATTTCAAAAAGTCTATGGAATTAGTCCTGAAAAATTTGAGGAACTAAAGCCATACATCCAAATTCCGGAAGAATATCAAGTTACTAAAACCACTCAACGTGAAACTGAAGTTGAAGAGCAACCGAAAAACGAAAGAAATTTTGTTCAAAAACGGGATGATATTATCGTTGAATTGAATGAAGCCGACACCGCACAATTAAAAGAAATTCGTGGAATTGGCAGTGCGTATGCCCGACGAATAGTGAGTTACAGAAATGTCTTGGGCGGATATTACAGCGTGGAGCAAGTGCGAGAAGTGTATGGCATGCGCCCGGAAGCATTCGAGCAGATTAAACATTCGCTGACTGCCGACGGTCACCAAATCCGTAAAATAGACATCAATACTGCGAGCATCGAAAGACTGCGAAGCCATCCGTACATCAAATCCTTTCAGAAAGCAAAAGCGATTTACGAATTTCGACGAAAAAAAGTAAAACTCAATAATATTGATGAACTAAAAGTGCTGGACGAACTGAGCGAAGAAGATTTACGAAAACTAACACCCTACTTGGAATTTAAATAAAATGACATTTTTAGAAGCAGAAAACCTGAAATTACGTGCGCTGGAGCCGGAAGATCTCGAACTTCTCTACCGTTGGGAAAATGATACGAGCATCTGGAATGCCGGAAATACGCGCGCTCCGTTTTCTCGTTTCCAACTAAAGCAATACCTCTCCCACTCCACATTTGACATTTTTGAAAACCGCCAATTGCGACTGATGATGGTAGATATGACTGAAAACAAAGTTGTTGGAACGGTCGATTTATTTGATTTCGATATACATCACAGCCGAGTGGCTTTGGGACTTTTTGTTGCTCCGGAATTTCAGGGAAATGGCTACGCATCACAAAGTTTGAAACTCGTAGAAGATTATGTTTTCAACTTTCTGAAAATTAATCAGCTATATGTTCAGATTGCGGAAAGCAACAACTCCAGCCGCAAAATATTCGAAAACAACTACGAATTACACGGAATTTTGAAGAATTGGATCAAAACTCCCGACGGATTTGAAGATATTTTTACATATCAGAAATTCAAATAGTGAATTTTTCAAAACAATTGATTACTTTTGTTTTTTGAAACGAAAAACACCGCATGTTCATTTTTGACAACATACTTTTTTCCTCCTTTATACCACAAATTCTGATGTTTTTGGGTATAATTTCCTGTTTTTCTGTTTCATTTTTATCCTCCTATCACGAAGCGACAAAACCTGAAATTTCGTATCAGGAAAATTCGATAGCTTATCATTCAGAAGAAATTCATTCCGCAAATGTTTTTCATTTCTCAGAATATTTTTCTGTAGAAAACTCGGCAACTCCGGTTGAAGATATCAAACCGCCGATTTATCGAGTTTTGAAAAAAATCGAGTTTACAGTCCTTAATAATTTTATTCTTCGTAAAGAATTTAAATTCTCTCAATTTTCTCGTCCTCCACCTGCATTTTCTATTTTTTAATAGAAAAACAGTCTCTCAAATTACCATACCTGCATTTTTCATTTTAATGCGATGCATTAAAAGAAGCTATTTTATTACTACAATTTTTCAAAACGACTTAATAAATTTAGCTCGTAGATTTAATTTTTGGATTTTATTTCCAGAAAAAATCTCACTAAGTCCATTTTTTGAATCGTTTGATACAATAATAAATGGCTATAATTCTCCCGAAAAAATCTCGGGCAAATTCTCAAACAAAAAGAAAATACATAAACAATGAAAAAAACAATCCTATATACTTTAGCAATTACGCTATTTTCATTTTACAGTTTCCAAGCTTATGCTTATGATAATGAGTTAGATAGCGTTAATACGGTAAATTTGGATGCCGTAAATGTTTATAGCACCAAAGAAACCAATATAAAAAATGCTCCGGTTGCATCAACCGTGCTTGGCAACGAGAAAATTGAGCAATCACAGATCACTTCCATTCGCGACATCAGCATCCGAGTACCAAACTTTTTTATTCCGGATTATGGTTCTGCCTACTCCAGCTCGCCTTACGTGCGCGGTGTTGGCTCACGTTCCAGCGGTCAGTCCATCACGCTTTATGTAGATAATGTGCCTTATCTTGAAAAATCTGCCTTCGATTTTGAGCTTTACGATATTGCGCAAATTGAAGTGCTACGTGGCCCGCAAGGTACGCTTTACGGTCGCAACAGCATCGGTGGAGTTGTAAATATGTTTACGCTTTCACCGAAAGATTATCAAGGACTAAAAGTTTCGCTTACGGGTGGAAATTACGGTCTAATGAAAGCAAACGCAAGTTTTTACGCGCTTCTGAGCGATAAAGTGGGTTTGGTTTTGGGCGGATATTACGGTCAGCACAATGGTTTTTACACAAATGATTTCACCGGAAAAAAAGTGGATGATGAGAAAACCGGCGGTGCCCGCGCCAAATTAGATTGGGAGATTTCTCCGCAATTCAAATTGAATTATGCTGTTGATTTTGATTTTGTAAATCAAGGTGCATTTCCTTACGGACTTTACAACGACAGTAGCAAAACTACTGCAAATCCAAATTTTAACGACCAAAGCACTTATAGTCGCAAAACGCTGAACAACAGTCTTTTCGCAAAATACATTTTTGAAGATTTGATTTTTACATTCTCAGCTGCACATCAATATTTTGATGACGACATGCGAATTGACCAGGATTTTTCGCCACTTTCTATATTTACGCTTCAGCAAACTCAGAAACAAAATCTTCTGAATGGAGAAGCTTTGGTTCGTTCTGCATCAGCCGGAAACTACAAATGGCTGGTTGGGATGAATGGTTTTGATCAAAAAATTGACATGACTGCTCCGGTAAGTTTCAAACAAGATGGAATTAAAACGGTGCTTCAGCCACAATTGCCACCAAATATGCGAATTGCCAATGAGGCTTACAACATTCCGGGAACCTATGTTTATCACAGAAGCGGAGCCGCACTTTTCCATCAGTCCACATTCGACAATCTGCTTGTAGAAGGACTTTCGCTAACTTTGGGCGGAAGATTAGACGTGGAAAAAGCACAGCTTGACTACAACACCAATTCTGAAATGACAATGGAAATGAGCGTTGGACCACGCGTAATTTCGATGACGAATAAAGCTGAACTTGTTGGAAGTGTGGACACGACTTTCGTGCAATTTCTTCCAAAAGCGGCCTTGAAATATGAATGGGGAAATCAGAATTTCATCTACGGAAGCGTAGCCAGAGGTTATAAAACCGGAGGATTTAACGTTCAGATGATTTCGGATTTGGTTACCGAAAAAATCCGTGCTAGGCCGGGGACTCCTGAGCCAGACGTGAAAAAAGGCACTATGTACATGCCGGAGATGAGCTGGAATTACGAACTGGGAATTCACAATACATTTATGGACAGAAAACTGAAAACCGACATTACACTTTTCTACATGGATATCACTGGTTTGCAGTTGACAGAATTTGTGACTACCGGTGCCGGACGTATGTTGACCAACGCCGGATCTTCGGTGAGCAAAGGAGTTGAAGTTAGTGCGGACATGCAGCTTGGAGGTGGATTTAGCTTGGGATTGAACTACGGTTACGCGCATGCTACTTTCAAACATTTTACGGATGTCAAACGTGTAAATGGTCAGGAAGTAGTCGTTGATTATACCGGAAAACTGGTTCCTTATGCTCCGCAACACACCGTAAATGCCAATCTGAATTACTTCAAAAGTTTCGAAAATTCATTTATTTCATCGCTTTACGGAACCGTTTCATACAACGGAATTGGTAAAATTTTCTGGCACGAAGACAACGAACTATCACAAGATTTTTACAGTCTGGTGGATGCAAAAATCGGCGTTAAAAAGAATTTTATCGGTTTGGAGCTTTGGGGTAAAAATCTGCTTAACACAGCTTATAATGCATTTTATTTTGAATCATTTAGCAAAAAATATTTCCAACAAGGAAAACCGCTTCAGTTCGGAGCTAAATTAACTTTTGACATTTAATTTTCAAGAAAAACATAAACAACTGACACAGAATATGTAGCCAGTTGTTTATGATTTAAATAATTTCTGTTTTCAGTTTCTATGAAAAAAAAACTCGTATTACTAATCAATATTGGAACACCAACTTCGCCAAAAATTACTTCTGTTGCTAAATATTTATCTGAATTTCTATGCGATAAATTCATTATGAATATGAACAGGATTTTGCGATTTTTGTTGGTACACTTGATAATTATTCCACGAAGAGTAAGTAAATCCACCGATAAATACAGGCAAATCTGGACGAAAGAAGGTTCTCCCCTACTCATAAATCATCAAAATCTGACTAAAAAACTTCAAGCGGTTTTACCGGAAAATTATCAGGTTCACGGTGCGATGCGTTATGGAAATCCTTCTATTCTTAACACACTGAAAAATCAAAATTTTAAGAATACTTGTGAAATAATTGTGGTGCCGCTTTATCCGCAATACGCGTCTTCGACTACTGAATCATCTATTCAAAAAACCATCGCGGCCATCAAAAAGCTGGAAATTGATTGTGACCTGAAAATTATTGAGCAGTTTTATCACGAGCCGGCTTATATCGAGGCTTTTTCAAAACATATTCAAAGCTATCATCCTGAAAAATTTGATTTCGTGCTGTTTTCGTATCACGGTTTGCCGCTTTCGCAAACACAAACTGACATTGACGAAAATTCAGAAAGAAACCGAAACATCGAATATACTTCGAGCAGTAAAACGCGACTTGATTATGTAAAATCGTGCGAAAACACAACAGAATTATTGGCGAATGCCTTGAATTTGGCGGAAGATAAATACAGTACTGCTTTCCAATCGCGCTTCTCCAAAGACTGGACAAAACCTTACACCGACTACGTTTTAAAAGATCTGATAAAAGAAGGTAAAAAGAAAGTTTTAATCGTATCACCGTCATTTGTAGCTGATTGTCTGGAAACAACTTTGGAATTAGGCATTGAGTACAAAGAAGAATTTATGGCAAATGGCGGTGAAGAATTTGTACTTGTGGATAGCTTAAACGACAATCCGGAGTGGGTAAAAAGTCTGGCAAGCATTATTCAGGATCGATAATCAAATTTTCTCATTGATACCACGCTGATTTTTCAGACAAATTCCTATCTTTGTTTTTATCAAAATTTTCAATTCTAAAATTATGCTACTAAACAGAAATATAAAAGTTCCGAATAAAAATGCGCTTTATCACTTGATGATTGGTCTTATATTTTTTGGAATGTCCGGATGGGTTATCAGCGAAGGCTTGCAAAAAGAAAAAGGAATAGATCAATTCGACTGGGTCTATATTTTTGTATTTGGAATGGTTGGTGTTTATTTTAGTATCAAAGGTTTAAGCTCAATTATTCGTAAAGCATACATTCGCGTGGATGAGGAAAAAATTTCTGTAAAACCCGATGAATCCAGCAAATCCGAAACGATTTTCTGGCGTGACATTCAGTTTATTAAAAAAGTGGATAGAAATTTTGACATCATCAGAAAAGACAACACGAATTACATGATTTATTTTTCGTATTACACTTACAAAAATGCGGATGATTTGCGGGACGCTATTCTGGAAATGGCGTATAAAAAAGGTGTGAAAGTGGAATAATTAATCATCAAAATCATAACCTGCCTGACAAGTCAGGCATTGCAATCCATACTCATCATATTCATCGTAAGCCGGTCCGGGACGCAGATTGTACGAAATAATTCGGTCAATTCTGATTTCTTCACCGGACTGGAATTTCATAAAATATTCAAAGCTGTTTTTTCGCACCAATCCAAGTGCTTTACCTTCAATTTCCTCCACTTTCGTTCCTTCTCCGAAATAAAAAACACGTGTTGATTCTTTGTTTTTTTCGGCTTCCAGAAACTCCATTACGTCCTGATCCACTGGTGTATAAGTTGTTTCCATAATGTTCTGATTTATAAATGGGAAACAATAGAGTTTTAGAGAAAGTTCAGAAAATATCTTTTTCAAGGAAGAATTTTTACTTGTAGTTTATCTCACAAAAAAGCCGAACTCTCGCCCGGCTTTTCACTTTATACTTTCTATCTTTCAACTAATATTCTCCCCAGCTTTTTATCTTCACATCTTCAGGCGTCAAATTACAGAAAGATTGAATAAAGGCTGAAGCCAGACGAGCGTTGGTGATAAGCGGAATGTTGTAATCCACTGCGCCGCGGCGGATGATGTATCCATTAGTCAATTCTCGTTTGGTGATGTTTTTCGGAATGTTGATAATCAGGTCGAAACGCTTGTCGGCAATCATCGTTTTGATGTTTACGTCGCCTTCTTCGTCCGGCCAATTTACGTCAGTCGCTTTTACGCCGTTTTCTTCCAGAAATTTCTGCGTTCCGTGGCTGGCATAGAGCTCGTAACCTTTCGCGTGAAGCAATTTACAAGCTTCCAGTAAATCCACTTTTGATTTTGCTTCGCCCGAAGAAATCAGAATGCCTTTTTTCGGTACGATATAACCCACCGAAAGCATCGATTTCAGCATCGCTTCGTTGAAATCATCGCCTATACAGCCCACTTCACCGGTTGACGACATATCCACGCCAAGTATCGGGTCAAAATTATGCAAACGTGAGAACGAAAATTGCGAGGCTTTCACGCCGATATGTTCCAGGTCAAACACCGAACTGTCCGGTTTGCTGTACGGAGCATCCAGCATGATGCGTGTGGCTGTTTCTATAAAATTGCGTTTCAGCACTTTGGACACAAACGGGAACGAGCGAGATGCCCGAAGATTACATTCTATTACTTTAATATCGTTATTTTTGGCAAGATACTGAATGTTGAACGGCCCGCTGATATTCAATTCTTTGGCAATTTGTTTCGAGATTTTCTTAATTCGGCGCATCGTTTCAAAATAGATTTTTTGTGCCGGGAAAACCAGTGTAGCATCGCCCGAGTGCACACCCGCGAACTCCACGTGTTCTGAAATGGCGTATTCCACCACTTCACCGTTTTTTGCCACAGCATCAAATTCTATCTCTTTTGCATTCTGCATAAACGAGGACACAACTACCGGAAATTCTTTGGAAACATTGGCAGCCATTTGAAGGAATTCATGCATTTGCTCTTTATCGTAGCACACGTTCATCGCCGCGCCCGAAAGCACGTACGAAGGACGTATCAGTACCGGAAATCCTACTTCATCCACAAAAGCATCAATTTCATCAAAGCTTGTCAGCTCTTTCCAGCGTGGTTGGTCAATGCCCAATCTATCGAGCATTGCCGAGAATTTATGACGATTTTCCGCCCGGTCAATATCCAGAGCAGAAGTTCCCAGAATATGTACATTTTGACGGTGAAGTTTGATTGCCAGATTGTTTGGGATTTGTCCGCCCATTGATACAATTACACCTTTAGGAAGCTCAATATCAATCACATCTAACACACGTTCAAAAGTCAGTTCGTCAAAATACAATCGGTCGCACATATCGTAATCGGTCGAAACTGTTTCCGGATTATAATTTATCATAACCGACTGATAACCAAGCTTGCGAGCCGTTTCTACTGCATTTACCGAGCACCAGTCAAATTCCACCGACGAACCGATGCGGTAAGCACCCGAACCAAGCACTACCACGGTTTCTGCATCGGTTCTCTGCGGTGCAAAAGCGTCTTTTGAATCGTAGGTAAAATATAGATAATTCGTTTTTTCCGGATTTTCAGAAGCCACGGTATTAATTCTGCGAACGGTAGGTTTGATTTCCAGGGATTTACGGTAGTTTCTTACACGCAGCAAATCTTCTTCCAGCGTTCCTTGTTTATTTTCCACAAAACGTGCAATCTGGAAGTCGCTGAAACCAAGTCGTTTGGCTTCTTCCAAGACATCTTTCGGCAGTTCTTCTATTTTATTGTAAGTTGCCAAAACGCGGCTGTATTTGAAAATATTTTCCAGTTTTCCCAAGAACCATTTGTCGATTTTGGTCAAATCTTCGATTTTTTCTACAGAATAACCTTTCTCGAAAGCATCAGCAATGGCAAAAATCCGCAAATCAGTCGGGTTGGAAAGTGCTTCTTCCACATTATCAAAAGTCATTTCACGATTTCCTACAAATCCGTGCATTCCCTGCCCAATCATCCGAAGTCCTTTTTGGATAATCTCTTCAAACGACTGTCCGATAGACATTATTTCGCCCACAGACTTCATCGATGAACCGATTTCGCGACTCACACCGGCAAATTTTGTCAAGTCCCAGCGCGGAATTTTTACAATCATATAATCCACCGAAGGCGCTACGTAAGCTGAATTGCGGGTTCCCATTTCGCCGATTTGGTCAAGCGAGTAGCCTAAAGCCAATTTCGTAGCAACAAACGCCAGCGGATAACCCGAAGCCTTGGACGCTAATGCTGACGAGCGGCTCAAACGGGCGTTAATTTCAATAATCCGGTAATCATTCGTTACGGCATTGAATGCATACTGGATGTTGCATTCGCCCACAATTCCGATGTGTCGAACTACCTGACGAGCCACGTCTTCAAGCATCCCGATTTGCTCTTTGGAAAGCGTGATAATCGGTGCAACCACGATGCTTTCGCCGGTGTGAATGCCGAGTGGATCGAAATTTTCCATCGGAACTACCGTGAAACAGTGGTCGTTTTTATCTCGAATAACTTCAAATTCAATCTCTTTCCAGCCTTTCAAACTTTCTTCCACCAAAATCTGACTTGAAAAAGACAAAGCACTCTGACACAGTTCCACAAATTCTTTTTCATTCTCACAAATACCCGAACCAAGCCCGCCAAGTGCATACGCCGAACGTACCATTACCGGAAAACCAATTTCATGAGCTGCTTTCAGCGCATCTTCCAGGCTTTCCACAGCGTGTGAAACAGGCGTTTTTGCATCAATTTCATCCAGTTTTTTCACAAACAAATCACGGTCTTCGGTAATCATAATCGCCTCTACCGATGTTCCAAGAACTTTCACATTGTATTTTTGCAGCGTTCCGCTTTGATACAATTCCGTACCGCAGTTGAGTGCAGTCTGCCCGCCAAAAGCCAACAAAATTCCATCAGGTTGCTCTTTTTGGATTACCTTTTCCACAAAGAACGGGGTTATTGGCAGAAAATACACCTTGTCCGCCACTCCTTCCGAAGTCTGAATTGTCGCGATATTGGGATTGATAAGCACCGTTTCGATACCTTCTTCACGCATCGCTTTGAGCGCCTGCGAGCCCGAATAGTCAAACTCCCCTGCCTGTCCGATTTTCAATGCACCGGAACCAAGTAAAATTACTTTTTTGATTGATTTGTCCATTTGTATTGTATTATATAATTCTGATTTTTATTCACAAAAAAATCGGAAAAAATAAGACTATTCGTCTGTCTTTTTTCCGATTTGTATAAAGAAAAAGTCGCTGTTGGATAAAATTGACTTTGAGTTTATCCCCTTAAAACATGTCCCGCTCATTTTCGCGAAATGTAACGACTTTAAATGCATTTTCTTTTCTTTGAAAAATTCAATTTTATAAATTCATGCAAAGGTACGACAAATTTTAATATTTCGTGAAAATTTTCGAAGAAAATATTTCTAAAAAAAAATGAAAATATAATCTTAAATTCTATCATAAAACTGTAACTTTGAAACTCAATTATTATTAATCCAAACTAATAAATTTTATGAAAAAACTATTCATTTTTTTATCTTTAATTGTTTTCACTGCGTGTGCAACACAAAAATCAGCTGAAAACATTTCAAGCAAGTCCGGAAATGACCGCACGAAAAAAGTAGAATTTATCGACAATCAAACTTATCTGCTAACGGAGTATAGCAATGACAATAGCTATGGTTTTACGCAAGAAAATCCGGTAAAAGTGGGCGGAGTTTCTGAAGGTCCGAGAAATGAACGGCGATTTCTGAATGCGCTCACAGGCCCAAATGGCGAAGAAGTCGGTTATTTCAGAGTTGGAAGTTGCTGCAGTTTCAAAACTCCGAACGGCTACAACGGACTTGGGCTTTTGGACAATTACAAGGTTTATTACAAAGGCATTAAAGATACCGTGAACATTTACATAAATATGTATGACGAAGGTGATTTGAAAATTCCAGTTGGATTTAAAGCGAAAAGTTCGGATATTTTTGCATTGGAAAATTGATTTCAAAATCAGCAATTTAGATGAAAAAATAAATTAATTGTAAAAATTTTGATGATTTTTTGAACATTTTTTTTCAAAATAGCGTACTTTTGCAAATCATTTTTAGCCTTTTTAGCTCAGTTGGTAGAGCAATTCATTCGTAATGAATAGGTCTGGGGTTCGAGTCCCCAAAAAGGCTCATTATTATCTCTTTAGCTTGAAAATTCCATCCTTTTCAACTTTCTCTACTCACCAAATATTCTCCATTCATTTATCCTTCAAAATATTTATCTGTTACCAAATCGAACTTTTTTACTACACTTTTGTTTGATATTTCAAAAATACGTATTATCTTTGCAACGATTTATAAGAAAACAATGACAAATTATTTTATACATATTATTCTTCTCAGCATTATTATTCTCTTACAAAATAAGACGAAGTGAGTTTGGTATGTATATATTAAATATATAATTAAGAAATATAAAAAGCCTTTCTCACATCAGAGAAAGGTTTTTTTTTTGAAATAAAACAGACAAATTCCAAATCATAAAACACATTTTGAGTATGGATAAATTATTTATTTTCGACACAACATTAAGGGACGGTGAGCAGGTTCCGGGTTGTCAGCTGAACACAGTAGAAAAAATTCAAGTGGCCAAAGCATTGGAAGGACTTGGCGTGGACGTGATTGAAGCCGGTTTTCCGATTTCAAGTCCGGGTGATTTCAAATCGGTTGTGGAAATTTCCAAAGCCGTTACTTGGCCGACCATCTGCGCACTCACACGCGGCGTTGAGAAAGACATTGAAGCAGCAGCAGAAGCCCTTCAATATGCCAAACGTGGACGTATCCATACTGGATTAGGCACATCTGAACAACATATAAAGTATAAATTTAACTCTACACAGGACGAAATTCTGGAACGTGCAGTTGCTGCAACTAAATATGCCAAAAAATTCGTGGAAGACGTGGAATTTTACTGCGAAGATGCCGGACGAACCGATAATGTTTACCTGGCTCGCGTAGTGGAAGCCGTGATTAAAGCCGGTGCTACAGTCGTAAACATTCCGGACACAACCGGTTATTGCCTGCCTTGGGAATACGGTGAAAAAATCAAATTCCTTTTTGAAAATGTGAAAAATATCCATCAAGCGGTGATTTCTACACATTGTCATAACGACCTTGGAATGGCGACTGCCAACACAATGGCGGGCGTACTAAATGGCGCTCGTCAGGTGGAAGTTACCATCAACGGCATCGGAGAACGAGCCGGAAATACTTCATTGGAAGAAGTGGCGATGATACTGAAATGCCACAATGGATTGGGAATTGACACCAATATTAATACGCAGAAAATTTATCCGGTGAGCCGTTTGGTTTCCAGTTTGATGAATATGCCTGTACAGCCGAATAAAGCGGTGGTTGGACGCAATGCGTTTGCTCACTCGTCCGGAATTCACCAGGATGGCGTGCTGAAAAACCGCGAAAGTTACGAAATTATGGATCCGACTGATGTTGGAATTGACAAAAACTCTATCTTGCTGACTGCCAGAAGCGGACGCGCTGCGTTGAAACATCGTTTGAGCGTGCTTGGCGTGGAAGTGGATAATGGAAAACTGGATGAAATATATGAGAAATTCCTGAAACTGGCCGACAAGAAAAAAGACATTAACGATGATGATGTAATGATGCTGGCAGGAATGGAACGCATGGAAAATCAGCGCATAAAAATTGATTATCTGCAAGTTACATCTGGTGTTGGCGTGAAATCTGTTGCCAGTGTAGGTCTTTTGATTGCAGGCGAAAAATTCGAAGCAGCTTCCAGCGGAAACGGTCCGGTTGATGCGGCCATCAAAGCGATGAAACAGATTATCCGACGCAATATGACGCTTCAAGAATTCACCATTCAAGCCATCAGCCGCGGAAGCGACGATGTTGGAAAAGTGCATATGCAGGTAGAACACAACGGTTCGGTTTATTACGGATTTGGCGCAAATACTGATATTATTGCCGCATCACTCGAAGCTTACGTGGATGCGATAAATAAGTTTGTGAAGTAAGAAGGTCTTAACTGTGATTTTAGTTTGATTAATATGATTATTATGATTTCGTAAATTGGAAAAAAGATGATTAACGAAAAATATAAATATTCAGAATTGACTTCTAAAATCATAGGTTGCGCTATGACCGTTCACAAAGCATTGGGAAACGGTTTCCATGAAGTGATATACCAACGTGCATTAGCAATAGAAATGAATTTAGCCGGACTTGAATTTAATAGGGAATTTGAAATGCCAATTTTTTATCGTGACCAACACATAGGAACAAGGCGTGTCGATTTCTTTGTAGAAAACTCCGTTTCGGTTGAAATAAAAGCAATTTCAGCATTAGATAATACAAATCTTGCACAAGCAATAAATTATCTTGAAGCTTACAATCTTGAAATTGGATTATTGATTAACTTTGGCGAACAAAGTTTAGTTTTCAAAAGGCTTGAAAACAAGAAATTTAATCCACAACTAATCAAGTAGATCAAAAAAAATCAATTTACAATCATAGTTCAGACAATATGACTGAAAAAGAAAAAATGCTTTCAGAGCTTCTTTATGATGCCAATTACGACCCGGACTTAATAGAAGAAAGAGCGGTTTGTAAGGATAAAATTTACAATTACAACCGCTTGCGACCATCAGACACATTGTATCGGCGGACGCTATTACTCGATATTTTGGGTAAAACGGGTAAAAACTTTGCTTTTGAACAGCCGTTTTACTGCGATTATGGTTACAATATTTCAGTGGGTGAGAATTTCTTCTCAAATTTCAATTTTGTGATATTGGATGAAGCGCCCGTTACCATTGGCGATAATGTATTCATCGCCCCAAACGTAGGGATTTACACAGCCACTCACCCACTCGATGCAGAAACTCGCAACAAAGGATTAGAAACTGCTTTGCCGGTAACGATTGGTGACAACGTGTGGATAGGTGCTGGCGTGCAGATTTTACCGGGAGTTAGCATTGGCGACAATGCGGTAATCGGCGCGGGAAGTGTAGTAAACAAATCCATTCCAGCAAACGTTTTAGCAGTTGGAAATCCGTGTAAGGTGGTGAAAGAAATATAGCCCCCTAAATCCCCCTCAAGGGGGACTTAAGTGAAATTAGATGATTTTCTGCACCTATTTTTAATGTAAATTGAAATTATTTAATAGACTGTATTAAAGTACAAGACAAAAAATATTTTGTTCTACATATTTGTTTCAAAAAAGAATAATTATCGTTGTGTTTTTTCTAACCCTTCCCCCTTCGGGTACTTCCCTTAATCATAAGGGAAGATTTGTGCGTGAGATCTTCAATATCCCCTTTTGATAAAGGGGACGAGCGAGGAACGAGCGGAGGGGTTAGATTAACTTAATACAACCAATAAAGTACTATAAAAATTTCTTTCATGTACTCAGAGACTGTATTCACATTAAATAGTAAAAAATTTATGCAGAACAAATCTCTTGATGAATTAACTACCGAAGAATTAGGACGACTTTTTCCAATAGAAATTGTTCCTTTCAACAAACAATGGAACACTTTATTTCTACTAGAAAAAGAATTGATAAATAATTCATTAGGAGAAAAAATTGCATTAAGAGTTGAACACTTTGGAAGTACAGCGGTACTAGGACTTTCAGCGAAGCCAATCATCGATATTCTGGTAGAAATTCCACAATTGACCGAGGAATTGAAAGCATCTATTATTTCAAAAATGGACAAAATCGGTTACAAATTTATCTGGCGGACAGATGATGAAGAACCATACATGAATTTTGTTAAAGGATACACGATAACCGGATTTGAAGGGCAGGTTTTTCATATTCACATGGGCGATAAAAATCACTCGCTTTGGGACAGGATTTTCTTTCGGGATTATTTAAGAGAACATCCGGAAATTGCCAAAGAGTATGAAAATCTGAAAATTGAACTGGCTGAAATTCACAAAAATAACCGCGAAACGTACACGCAGGCAAAAACTGAATTTATTACGAGAATAACTGAAATTGCGAAGCAAACTTACAGACCGCTACGCTGACAGAATACAGAACACAGACTGACAGAAAAACAGTAACAAAAAATAACAATATAACTATAAAATATGACTACAAACTCACAAAAAAGGGCTTCAACCCTTTTCGACAAAATCTGGGATGCACACGTTGTTTCGACTATCGAAAACGGACCGACACAGCTTTATATAGACCGCCATTTTTGCCACGAAGTTACAAGTCCACAGGCTTTTAACGGACTTCGTGCACGCGGTTTGAAGGTTTTCCGTCCGGAAAAAACAACGATGACTGCCGACCACAACACACCGACTATCAATCAGGAACTTCCGGTAAAAGACCCGATTTCCAAAAATCAGTTGGATCAATTTGCCAAAAATGCAAAGGAATTCGGAATGCCGATTTTCTACCCGCTCGGACACGAGAAAAACGGCGTAGTTCACATCATCGGCCCTGAAAACGGCTTTACACAGCCTGGAATGACGATTGTCTGCGGTGACAGCCACACTTCTACTCACGGTGCTTTCGGTACGATTGCATTCGGCATCGGCACCAGCGAAGTAGAAATGGTGCTTGCTACGCAATGTATCCTGCAAAGTCGCCCGAAAACGATGCGCATCACTTTCAACGGAAAACTGAACCCGGGCGTAACGTCCAAGGATTTAGCGCTTTTTATGATTTCAAAACTGACCACAGGCGGTGCTACGGGCTATTTCGTAGAATATGCCGGCGAGGCCATCCGCAATATGACGATGGAGCAAAGAATGACCGTTTGTAACTTGTCCATCGAAATGGGTGCGCGCGGTGGTTTGATTGCACCGGATGAAACGACTTTCAACTATGTAAAAGGGCGTGAATTTGCACCGAAAGGCGAAGAATGGGAAGAAAAACTGGCCTATTGGAAAACGCTGAAATCGGATAATGATGCGGTTTTCGATATGGAACTGACCTTTGACGCATCAGAAATTCAGCCGATGATTACTTACGGAACTAATCCCGGAATGGGAATGGGCATCAACGAAAGCATTCCTACGCTGGATGAAATTGATGAAGCCGGACGTATTTCGTTCCAAAAATCACTGGAATATATGGGCTTTGCACCAGGAGAAAAATTGCTTGGAAAATCAATCGATTACGTTTTCCTGGGCAGTTGCACGAACGGTCGGATTGAAGATTTCCGCCTCTTTGCCAACTACGTGAAAGGCAAGAAAAAAGCCGATAATGTAACCGCGTGGCTCGTTCCGGGAAGCTGGAAGGTGCGTCAGCAGATAGAAGCAGAAGGTTTGGATAAAATCCTGACCGAAGCCGGATTTGCCATTCGTCAGCCGGGTTGCTCGGCATGTTTGGCTATGAACGACGATAAAGTTCCTGCCGGAAAATACGCCGTCAGCACATCCAATCGCAACTTTGAAGGCCGTCAAGGTCCCGGTGCACGCACCATCCTTGCAGGTCCGCTTGTTGCCGCCGCTGCCGCCATCAACGGTCGCATCACGTTGCCTTGATATTGATTTGGAACACAAATTACGCAAATATCACAAATGAACACAAATTTTAAATAAGATTATCAATCTAATTATTCTTATCCAATTAGAATTATGAGCGATTATTCAGAAGATATTGTTCCAAAAGAATTAGTCGATATTATTTTATCTAATTTTTATCGGGTTCATAATGAGTTAGGATTTGGTTTTTTAGAAAATGTGTATAAAAATGCCCTTTATTTCGCATTGAAAGATGAAGGTTTGAAATGCGAAACGGAGAAGCAGATTTTAGTTTATTTTGATGGGCGTGTGGTTGGTACGTATTATGCAGATATATTGGTTGAAGATTGTATCATATTGGAGTTAAAAGCAGAAAAGGAACTTAATCCAATTCATGAAATTCAATTAATTAACTATCTGAAAGCAACAGACATCGAAATTGGTTATTTACTGAACTTCGGCTCTTCTGCAAAATTTAGCCGAAAAATATTCACAAATAATCGTAAATGAGATTTTATAATAAAATTACTTATAAATAAAGAACAGAAATTTTACAAAATTTATGAATGAATAAAAATTTGTGTCAATTCGTGTGATTAGTGTAATTTGTGTTCAATAAAGATTACAATGGAAAAATTTAAAACAATAATTAGCGGTGTAGTTCCGCTTCCGATAGAAAATGTGGATACCGACCAGATTATTCCGGCGCGTTTCCTGAAAGCAACCGACAAAAACGGTTTTGGCGACAATCTTTTTGCCGACTGGCGGTACAACAAAGACCAATCTCCGAAAGTTGATTTCGTACTAAACAATCCAACTTACGCAGGTGAAATCCTCGTAGCCGGAAAAAACTTTGGTTCCGGTTCCAGCCGTGAGCACGCCGCGTGGGCCATTGGCGGATACGGATTTAAAGTGGTGGTTTCGAGCTTCTTTGCCGACATTTTCAAAAACAACGCTTTAAATAACGGCATTCTTCCTGTGGTAGTTTCGCCGGAATTTTTAGCAGAAATTTTTGCATCGGTTAATGAAAATCCAAAAACCACACTGACCGTGGATTTGGAAAATCAAACCATTTCCAACAACGCCAACGGAAAATCAGAAAATTTTGAAATCAATGCTTACAAAAAAGATTGTCTGCTGAATGGTTTTGATGATATTGATTATCTGTTGAGTAAAAAAGAGTTAATTGAACAGTGGGAAGAAAACCATGTCTGAACTGTGATTTTTGTGATTAATTTGATTACAAGGATACAATCAATTCGCATAATTCGGATAATTCGCCTTAATTCGTGCAATTCGTACAAAAATGAATGTAGAAGATTTAAGAGAATATTGCCTTTCGTTGCCACACGTGGAAGAAAGTTTCCCGTTTGATGATGAGACGCTGGTGATGAAAATCGGCGGAAAGATGTTCGCGTATATTCCCTTGGAAAAGACGGATGCGTGCATCAACTTAAAGTGCGATCCGGAATTGGCGATTGAACTGCGGGAAAAATACAACAGCGTACAACCCGGATTTCACATGAATAAAACGCATTGGAACACGGTTTTTCTATCGACAGAAATCACTGAAAATCAGATAAAAGAATGGATCAGGCATTCTTACGAATTGGTAAAAGCGAAATTACCAAAAAAGAGCCCCTAGCCCCCAAAGGGGAAAATAGGAGGAGTATTTATTTTGCACACTATTATTATTGTAGAAACATGATAAATTTTGACAATAAAAAAAATCTAACACATAACCACCACAAGTCCCCCTTGGGGGATTTAGGGGGCGTCGTTGAAATAATGGACACCACGCTTCGCGATGGCGAGCAGACCTCATCGGTGTCGTTCTCTTCGCAGGAAAAATTGAGTATCGCTCGTCTTTTGCTGGAAGATTTGGGTGTTGACCGCATCGAAGTGGCTTCTGCGCGCGTTTCGGATGGCGAATTTAATTCCGTGCAGAAAATTGCACAATGGGCAACGGTTCACGGCTACATCGACCGGGTGGAAATTCTCGGTTTCGTGGATGGCACGGCTTCGTTGGAGTGGATTTACAACTCGGGATGTCGCGTTATAAATCTGCTTTGCAAGGGATCGCTCAACCATTGCAAGCACCAGCTTCGTAAAACCGCCGAGGAGCATCTCGCTGACATTAAGGGCGTTATAGCCAAAGCCGATGAAATGGGCATCAAAGTAAACATTTACCTGGAAGATTGGTCGAACGGAATGCGCAACTCGGAAGAATATGTATATCAGATAGTTGACGAATTGCAACATCAAAGTATTCAGCGGTTTATGCTTCCCGATACGCTCGGAATTCTTAATCCGGATGAGGCAGGAAATTTCTGCGGAAAAATGATTTCACGCTATCCAAATCTGCACTTTGATTTTCATGCGCACAACGACTACGACATGGCCGTTTCTAATGTGTACGAAGCGCTGAAAGCCGGTGTGAAAGGCGTTCATGTGACGGTAAATGGACTTGGAGAGCGTGCCGGAAATGCTCCTTTAACGTCTGTAATGGCGATTATTTCTGACCATTTGAAATTCAAAACGAACATTGTTGAGAATAAAATCTACCACATCAGCAAGGTGGTTGAAAGTTATTCCGGTATCCGCATTCCAAACAATAAACCGATTATCGGCGACAACGTTTTCACACAGGTAGCCGGCGTTCACGCGGACGGCGACAACAAGAAAAATCTCTATTTCAACGACTTACTTCCGGAACGTTTCGGTCGTACGCGCTCGTACGCGTTAGGAAAAACTTCCGGCAAAGCCAATATTCTAAAAAACTTGCAAGCGCTTGGTATTGAGCTGGATGACGAAATCATGAAGCAGGTTACCCAACGCGTAATTGAGCTGGGCGACCAGAAAGAACTTGTAACGCTGGAAGATCTGCCCTACATTATTTCCGATGTGAGCCAGAATGGTTTGGAAGATAAACCGGTAAGAATAATAAATTACTCACTTTCGTTGACGCAAGGTCTTCGCCCGATGGCCAACGTAAAAGCCGAAATTAACGGTGAAATTCACGAACAATCGGCGTCCGGAGCCGGTCAGTTCAACGCATTTTCAAAAGCTTTGTATAAAATGTATAAAAAGCTCGACAAACAAACACCTGAACTACTTGATTACGAAGTAGATATTCCGCCAGGTGGACAAACAAACGCCATCGTGCAAACCATTATTACCTGGCGATATGATGGAAAAACCTTCAAAACCAGAGGATTGGATGGTGACCAGACTGTGGCCGCTATAAAAGCAACTGAGAAAATGTTGAACATGATTGAAACGGGAAGTATCCCAAATATCAAATACGCTAATTTGCCGTAAAATATCTTTGAGCAAAATATAAAACTGATGAATAATTAGCTGTTGCACACCACTTTTAATGTCTGGAATTCAAGCAAATAACGAAGTTAAACTCAGTGAAATTGCCCGATTATTTCTCAAACTCGGAATAATCGGTTTCGGTGGACCTGCCGCGCACATAGCGATGATGCAGGACGAAGTGGTGGCGAAGCGAAAATGGATTGACGAACAGCATTTTCTAGATATGATTGGCGCCACAAACCTCATTCCGGGGCCGAACAGCACCGAAATGGCCATTCATATCGGCTACGAAAAAGGCGGTTGGAAAGGACTGATAATTGCCGGATTGTGTTTTATTCTTCCTGCGGTTTTGATAACCGGATTTTTCGCATGGCTTTACAAGCAATACGGTCAGTTACCAGAATTTCAGCCGTTTATTTACGGAATAAAACCTGCCGTTATTGCCATAATCCTTTCTGCTATATTTCCTTTAGCCAAAAAATCGCTGAAAAGCATCGAATTAGCTGTACTCGGCTTTTTGGTTTTAGCAGGTTCATTACTCAGTATCAACGAGATATATCTGATGTTTGGTGCGGGATTGCTAATGTTGCTTTATACAAGTATTCGGAATAAAAAATCGGTGAATTTATTCAGCTTTCTGCCTATGACACTGTTGCAAGTTACCCAAACAACGCTTGTAACAGTAACCAATACGAAATTATTTCTTATTTTTCTGAAAATCGGCGCCATTCTTTACGGAAGCGGTTATGTGCTTTTTGCATTTCTGGACACGGAATTAGTGGCAACAGGCATTATAACCCGCATGCAACTGATGGATGCGATTGCGGTTGGGCAATTTACGCCCGGTCCGGTGTTTTCGTCCGTGACATTTATCGGCTATCAAATCAACGGCATTGCGGGTGCATTCATTTCAACGCTAGGGATTTTTCTTCCCTCATTCGTTTATGTGGGATTGTTGATACCCATTATCAAAAAAATGCGGAATTCAACGCTGTTTTCAGCTTTCTTGGATGCGGTGAATGTGGCTTCTGTGGCGATTATACTGGCAATTTGCATCATTATGGGAAAAGAAACTATCACCGATTGGCGCACTATTTTGATAGCTGTGACGAGCATCGCATTTACATTTGGTTTCCGAAAAGTGAATAGTGCATTTGTGGTGATTGGCGGTGCAGCACTGGGATGGCTGATATATTAAATTTACAATTTAACTATTTACGATTGGATCATAGAATTCAATTGTAATTTAACCACTTTTTATTTATTCAAGACATAGAAAAATTTATTTATTAAGTAACTTTGCATTCGTTTGGTGAAGATTTATTTTACATCAATCAAAATTCGCTTAATTCGTTATAATTCGCATAATTTGAAAAAATGAAAACATTAAAAATAGCCGTCCTTCCGGGCGACGGAATAGGACCGGAAATTACCGCGCAAGCATTGGAAGTGACAAAAGCCGTTTGTGAAAAATTCGGTCATCAGTTGGAGTACAAAGAAGCCATTGTAGGTGCGTGTGCCATCGATGCTGTGGGCGATCCCTACCCTGCTGAAACGCACGAACTTTGTATGCAGTCCGATGCAGTGCTTTTCGGTGCTATCGGTGACCCGAAATTTGATAATGACCCAAACGCGAAAGTTCGTCCGGAGCAAGGATTACTGCGAATGCGCAAGACTTTGGGTCTTTATGCCAATATTCGCCCGGTAACAACATTCCCACAACTTATTCACAAATCGCCTCTGCGTGCTGATTTGGTGGAAGGCGCCGACTTCATGTGCATCCGTGAATTGACGGGCGGCATGTATTTCGGTCGTCCGCAAGGAAGAAGTGAAGACGGCAACACAGCATACGACACCTGCGTGTACACCCGCGAAGAAGTGGAACGCATTCTGCACCTGGCTTACAAATACGCCATGCAGCGCCGTAAAAAAGTAACCGTGGTGGACAAAGCCAACGTGATTGCCACTTCCCGACTTTGGAGGCAGATTGCACAGGAAATTGCACCGCAATATCCGGAAGTGGAAACCGAATATATGTTTGTGGACAATGCTGCGATGCGGATTATCCAATGGCCGCGCAGTTTTGATGTGATGGTGACTGAAAATCTTTTCGGCGATATTCTGACTGACGAAGCATCGGTGATTACTGGTTCGCTGGGAATGCTTCCATCGGCATCCATCGGCTTGCACACATCGGTTTTCGAACCAATCCACGGTTCCTATCCGCAAGCTGCCGGAAAAGACATTGCTAATCCGCTGGCAACCATTCTTTCAGCCGCATTGATGTTTGAATACGCATTTGGAATGATGGCAGAAGGCAAACTTATCCGCGATGCTGTAACCGCCAGCATGGATGCCGGCATCGTTACCGAAGACATTGCCGACGGCGCAAAAGCCTACAAAACGAGCGAAGTGGGAAGTTGGATTGTGGAATGGATCAAGAAGAATTGACAATTTAACAATTTACTATTTACAATAGAAACAGCTTTTGATGAAAATTGAAGGCTGTTTTATGTTTAGACTAAAATGAAACTCATCAACAACCAAACACAAAAAAATCAGAACCCTCACGAGTTCTGATTTTTTATTTGTTTCTTAAAAATTGCGATGAATTAGAATTTATGACGACCTTCATCAGCAACTGTAAGTTTGGCTCTACCTTTTGCACGACGAGAAGCTAATACTCTGCGACCATTTGCAGTAGCCATTCTCTCACGGAAGCCGTGTTTGTTTCTTCTTTTTCTTTGTGAAGGTTGAAATGTCCTTTTCATTGCTATATAATTTTATTTTGTTTATTTTTTCGGACTGCAAAGTTAATTATTTTTGTTTAACCTGCAAAATTTCAGCAAGGAAATTATTACAAATTTTCATTCAATCTACTTTCAGACCAAATCACACAATCAAATTAGTGATTTTCACCCAATTTTATTAAGTATTCATTCCTCCGCAGACATTGATTACTTGTCCGCTTACGTAGCTCGACAAATCTGAGCCAAGGAAAACACATACTTTAGCAACTTCTTCCGGAGAACCACCACGACGCAATGGAATTGTTTCAGCCCATTTTGCACGTTGCTCATCGGTTAGCGCATGTGTCATTTCAGTTTCGATAAAGCCCGGAGCAATCGCATTAGCACGTACGCCACGTGAACCAAGTTCTTTGGCGATAGATTTTGCCAAACCAATCATACCTGCTTTGGAAGCTGAATAGTTAGTTTGTCCGGCATTTCCGGAAACACCCACTACAGAGCTCATATTGATGATAGAACCGGATTTTTGTTTCATCATTACCGGCGTACAAGCGTGAATAAAGTTGAATGCAGATTTCAAGTTTACTGCAATTACAGCATCCCATTGTTGCTCGCTCATGCGCATCATCAGACCGTCTTTGGTAATTCCCGCGTTGTTTACAAGAATATCTACACGTCCAAATTCTTTAACGATTTCTTCCACTACTGTGTGAGTTTCGTCAAATGAAGCAGCGTTAGATGCATATCCTTTGGCTTTTACGCCCAAGGCTTCGATTTCTTTCTCGGTAGCAAGACCATTTTCGTCGATAATCAAGTCAGTAAATGCGATATTACAACCTTCAGCAGCAAATTTTAGTGCAATGGCTTTACCAATTCCGCGTGCGGCACCGGTAACGATAGCTGTTTTTCCTTCTAATAGTTTCATACAATTATTATTAATGAATTAAAGTGCAAAGATACGAATTATTATTTCTTCTTCTTTAGATATAATAAAAAAAGGGAGCGATTGTTCACTCCCTTCGAAAACTACTGTAAGTTTTTATTATTTTCTGTTAGCTCTTACCGCCGGAGCAGTTGCAGCTTCTTTTCTTCTTTCTACCGGACGAGCATCGCGGCTATTAACTACTCGCTCTCTTGAAGTAGCTCTTGTATTCAGCTTAGCATTTACGTTCACTTCTCCTCCAGCGCCACGTACTGCAGCTCTTACAGCTACCGGTGAATTTGTTTTATTTACAAATGCCAGTTGACCTTCATATTTTCCGCTGAAATTATATCCGTAATAATCATCGGTAAAGTTGAAATCCAAAAGATAAGTACTTCCATTCAAATACTGAATTTTTACCGAACCTTTATTTACACTCAATGCATCTGCGGTGTAATACCAAGTTCCATAATCGGCTTTATCATTTTCATCGTAATAACCGTCAATAGCTGTGCTGACTTCTGCTTTATCTACCAAAATCGGATAGGTTCCGTCAGGAATAATAGTTGTGGCTGTAAGCGGAGTGTAAATTTCAATTTGCATAGCATCACCGCTTCCTGAGAAGTTAGAGATCTTCACATCGTCTGCACCCAAACGGATTGAATAGATTTTCATTCCCAAGTTATATGGATCGCCGTGATACCAGATTTCTCCGTGTGTCAGAGTTTCAGGCAATGGCACTACCATATCGGTAAATGTAATTTGTCCGTTGTACGAAATATTGTATTGGCTGCCATCAGCTGTTACAATTCCAGAAATTGTGTAGTGACTTCCGTTTTGCGAAACAGAGATTTTTCCGTTTGTAATTGGGATTTTATTAGTATTGCTTCCTACATAAGTTCCAATGTAACTTCCGGTCATGTAATTTCCTTGACTATCGGATTTCCATGCTCCGGCTTCATACGTGAAAGTTACAACCTGATTGGAATTATTTACATTGTAATTTCCGGGTACAATTTCGTTTTGATTTGTTGTGCTTGTATTAAGCTGAAAATAAACAAAAGTTCCATCGCCATTCGGATTACTTGTTAATTTGCTATCGTAAAGATACAAATCATAAAAATCAACGCTGGCTCTGTTAGGGTCGCCTAAGAATTCTGACTTAGCAGACTGAAAAACCAAATTTCTGTTGTCAGGAATTTTATTTCTATTACAAGCTGAGAACATGGTAGCTGCAGCTATCAATAGCATCATTAGTTTGGTTAAATTTTTCATGTCCTTATGTATTTAAATTGTTAATATTATTTTTAATACGTTTATCAAATCAAAAACGGTGCCAAGAATTTAAAACAAAAAACCCCGCTTTTCAACGGGGTCAAATGTAAGTTCCTGCTTGGAATTATTTTTTCTTTTCATTACGTTTTGCGTAACGGTTCATAAATTTATCCACACGTCCGGCAGTATCCACCAATTTGGATTTTCCGGTATAGAATGGGTGTGATGAACTTGAGATTTCCAATTTTACCAAAGGATATTCCACTCCGTCAATTACTTCAGTGTCTTTTGCATTGACAGTGGAACGTGTAATAAATGTTTCGCCATTTGACATATCTCTGAATGCAACTGGACGATAACTTTCTGGGTGAATTCCGCTTTTCATATCTAGTTTTTTTATATTATTTCGTTTTTATTTCGGCTTGCAAAGATACGAAGATTTATTTACTTAGCAAATAAATTCTATATTATTTTTTCAGAATAGTTATTTACTCTTCAAAAATTTCAGCCGGATAAGTAACTTCAACCAAATAAAGTCCTTTTCCGGGAACCGATGTGCCGGCATTGCAGCGATTTTTCGCCTCAATAACTTGTCGAAATTCCGCCACAGACATTTTTCCTCTGCCCACTTCCAACAGCGTTCCCACGATAGCACGCACCATATTTCTCAAAAATCGGTCGGCTTCAATCGTAAAAATCCAACGGTCTTTCTCAAAACACCATTTTGCCTGCATTACTTTGCAGTTATTGGTTTTCACATCGGTATGCAGCTTACTGAAACTGGTAAAATCCGTGTATTCGAGCAAAGTTTCTGCTGCTTTGTTCATCATTTCAAAATCCAAGGGATGAAAAACCCGCATGGCGAAATCGGTAAGAAAAACATTTTTTTCGCAAACCAAATGATACTCGTATTTTCTGGAAATAGCATCAAATCGGGCGTGTGCATCCGGTTTAACTTTTACAATTTTATGAATGGCTATATCGTTGGGTAAGAAGCTGTTTAGCTTATTTACAAAGTCAAAATTTTCAGGCAGCAGCTGCTCTAAATCAAAATGAGCAATCATCTTTTTAGCATGAACACCAGCATCTGTTCTTCCGGCGGCAACAATCTCAATTTCACTGCGTAAAATGGTGGAAAATGCCTTTTGCATCACCTCCTGCACCGAAAGCCCGTTGGGCTGAATTTGCCAACCGACGTATGCCGCGCCGTGATATGAAAAGTAAATAAAGTACCTTTGCTTCATGCTGCAAAATTAATAAAAAAAGCGAACCGATTGGTTCGCTTTTGATGTTTTTTATTACTGATGCTCTTTTCGAAGCAAGTCATTGACCGTTTTTACGGGATTGAATGTTTCTATCGGCACTTCTACGAAAATCGTGTTCCAGTCGCTCATCGCACCGTTCCAAAGTCCCGGAAGTTCCAACGCTTTCAGTTCGCGTCCGCTTTTGGATTTTAGCGAGATAAATCCGGTGTTTTTATCCACATATTTCAGCAAATCAAATTTCTCGCCTTTGTAATTTTTCACGCCACACACCAAATCCACAGGATTGAAATGCGATGCGTGTTGCATTTTGGCTTTTTCAGTCTGGTTGCTCAAATCAATTTGCGAACTTTCAAGAATTTGAGGTGAAACAGTTCCATCCTGATTTACTGTTAAAAATGGGCCGCCACCCGGCTCACCCACGTTTTTCACCATGCCACAAACTCGAATTGGGCGATTTAGTTTATTGTACAAATAAAGTCTTAAATCATTTCCTTTTAGCGATTTAATATCGGAATGATGATTATTTAATTTCGCTTCGCAGAATTGAGCAATAACAGCCAGCTTAGCGTCAGAAATTTGCTCATTTTCAAGCTCTTTCAGATAAGCAAAGGCTTGATTTTGCAACTTCACCAAAATACCTGCAATGAGTTTTTTATAATCCACAGTCACGTCTTTCATTGCATCGGGCACCACATTGTCGATGTTTTTTATAAAAATCACGTCGTAATCCAGGTCGTTCAGATTGGCAATCAAAGCTCCGTGTCCACCCGGACGGAAAAGCAATTCACCGTCTTCGCGGAAAGGTTCATTATTATTATCAGCTGCAAGCGTATCTGTAGATGGTTTTTGCTCAGAGAAACTTACGTTGAATTTCACACTATATTTCTGTTCAAATTCAGGCAAACTTTCCTGTAAATGCTTTTCAAACAAAGCTGTGTGCTCACTCGAAACAGTAAAATGGATATTTACATTTCCTCCACTTTGTGCGTAAAGCGCACCTTCCACCAAATGCTCTTGCATCGGGGTTCGTTTTTCTGAAGGATAGGAATGAAATTTCAGCAATCCTTTCGGTAAGGAACCATAATTCAAGCCATTATCATTCAATAAATCAGAAACTACATCTTTGTACAATCCAGCAGAAACTAATTCAGGAATGCCTTTGTTTTCATTTTTGATGCATGTTTCATTTAAATCATCGTAAAAAGCAAACTTTTCTATTTCATCAAAAAACTTCTTTTCAAAACTTCCCGTTGGCGCATTATCTTCATTTTCAAGAAACGAAAACAAGTCTTTGAACATGCGACTTGCCGCTCCGGAAGCCGGTACAAATTTTAGTACTTTTGCTCCTGAATTCAAATAATCAGCCCAGATTTTCAGGTATTTTTGCAAATCTTCATCTGAAATTTTCAAAATTCCATTTCCAATTGAAGCTGCATCACGAATTTCCAAAAACGGAAAACCGGTTTTGAAATTTTGCAACTGCTCTTCAATTTGCTGCATTGAAATTCCGCGTTTTTGAAGCGTAATTTCATCATTTGGTAGTAGCATAAGTATAGTTTTTAGAGTGAATAATTGTAGTTTGATGATTAACACGTGGAGTTATTTTCCCAACTGCTTATTAATCAGTATCAGTTCATCTTTTCTGTTTTTGAGGTAACGATAATAATCCACCAGCGATAAAATTTCATCTTGCGAAGGCGCCACAAAAACAATGTTTTGATAATATTCTATTGCTTTCACCGTATTATCAATTGCTTTGTCAATATCTCCCATTATTTCGTATGTAATCGCCTTATTGTTAGCTGCATAGTATCTGGTTTTGTAGCCTTCTTTATTGTCGGCTTTGTCCCAATGACTGATAGCTTCTTCCCATTTTCTTTGAGAAATTGAGGTCATTGCATCTTTCATATAAGCCGGACTTTTCGGCGTGTAATAATACCGATCTTGCTTTTCCCAGCGTGGAATCATTCTGTCGGCAATATTAGAGCCGGCTAGAATACACGCATCAACCAAAGCATTATATCGGCTTGGCAAATCGGATGATTTTGCTTCTTCCCACGAAAATTCATCTGTGAAATCCTTGCTTGTTGCCACCGTATCGTATGGATAATGAATTGACCATTTTGATTCTACCAAGACATCCACAACTCCGCTTAGATTTGGACCCGGAGCTATCATTCTGTCTGTCAGAAGAATATGATCCAATGAAATCACAGCTTCCACATCGTACAAATTGCAAAGAAATCGCACAGTCGTTTTCGTGAGAGGAAGGACTTTGTAAAAATTGTCCGAAGTATTCACTTTTGTATCCGACATACTTACGGAACCAAAAAATCCTTTGTCCTCCAGATTTTCGCGCAAGCTTGCCGTAGTGAAAACCGCAGCACTGTCAAATTTCAACGAAACCTGCTTAGGAGTTTCCCAATCGGAAAAAGAGGAATAATCGTAATGTCCCAAATTATATGGCTGAATGGACGCATTATTTACAATCAAGACATTTTGCACCGTGGGCGAAAAACTCACTTCTGCCGGGCGAAGAATATCTAAAGTTGTAAACATCCGCTGCGTGCTGCACGACGCGAGAAAAAACACGGAGATAAAAATCAGATTGTATATTATTCTCATTTTCATTGTTACAGAAAATTAAGGATGAATTAATGTCTTTTACAAAGTTAAAAATTTATTGATAAACTGTCATACGCAAAATGAATATTTTCAGGTAATTCCTTCTCAATTTCACTTTGCCGGCTCAAATGATGGCTTGCATGTGTAAAATAAGTTTCATTTGCGCTAATTTTTCGGGAAATGGCAAGCGCTTCTTCAATATTCAAATGCGAAAAATGCTCTTCTTTTCGCAATGCATTAATGACTAAAATTTTCAAGCCTTTCAGTTTTTCAAACTCCCGTTCCGGAATTGTCTTTACATCAGTCAAATAAGCAATATCACCAATTCTATAGCCCAAAATCGGTAATCGAGCGTGCATTACACGGATTGGAATAATCTCCAAGTCATCAATTTTGAAGCTATTTTCATTGATTTCGTACAAATCTAAACTCGGAACTCCGGGCATTTTGTATTTTCCGAAACAATAGGGCATATTTCGCTGAATGGCATCCAATACATTTCGTTCAGCATTAATATTCACTTTGCCAAGCGGTCGCACATCATCCATTCCACCTACGTGGTCATAATGCTCGTGCGTAAGCAAAATAGCATCAATGTGAAAAATCTTATTCGTGATCAATTGCTGCCTTAAATCCGGTCCTGCATCAATCAAAATCCGCTTATTGCCCGCAGTAATCAACGCCGAGCAACGCAGCCTTTTGTCTCTTGGGTCGGTCGATTGGCAAGTATTACATCCGCAACCAAGCTGCGGAACTCCCGTGGACGTACCTGTTCCAAGAAAAGTAATATTATTCATTATCAAAAACTTTCAACTTTAATAATATTCCAAACTTTCAACTCCATCAAATTCGCATCCTAATTCTCCATTCCGAAGGATAAAGGTTGTTGCTTCTGTTGCCAATATTTTTAATCCAGCCTATCGGAAGCGATTTGTAAGTCAAAAGCACATAGCCTTTTTCTGCTTCCGGAAAATGCACAGTCTCCTTCCGAAGATATTGGATGGCCGTTTCTTTATCCACTTCTACCCTATTTTGACCTTCCAAATTCAATTTTTTTGACAAAGCCAAGCTAATATGTGGAATGAAATCTTTTCCTTTTTGTTCAGCAAGACTTATACCGAAGTGCATTATTCGCAGATTTTTCTTCAGAGTTTCCCACTTTTCCTTATGAATTTTTTTGATGGCTGAAATAATATTATTGTCTGAAATTATTTCCCAGGTTTCAGGATTTAGAAGATTATTTTTAAGTTCCGCTGTTTTTGCATCCAATTTCTGACTAACAACGGCATTCTTTTTCCCTGAAATTTTCGGGAAAGGACTTTCTGACGTTTTTCTTAAAACAGCCATAAAAAATCCTTCTCCATGAGTTTTGTGTGGGAAAAAGCGATAGCCATTCTCAGAGACCATAATTTCCGGAAAAGCAGCAGTATTCAAATGCAAAACGTCAGCACCAAGTTCACTCGCAATCCAAGCTACATTTTCCTCATTTTCATTGCGATTAAATGTACACGTGCTGTAAATAAGTACGCCGCCACATTTCAGACTATCCCAAACATCGGTAAGAATATCGCGCTGCCTTTCGGCGCACATAAGCACATTCTGAATGCTCCATTCATCGATTGCTCCGGCATCTTTCCGAAACATTCCTTCACCCGAGCAAGGCGCATCCACCACTACTACATCAAAAAAAGAAAGAATTTTTCCAAAATCTTTCGGCGAATTATTGCTAACAAGCACATTGTCATTTCCCCATTTTATCAGATTTTCAGCTAAAATAAACGCCCGACTTTTTATTATTTCATTACTGACCAAAAATCCATTTTCATTCAAAAATTGCGAAATAAGCGTAGATTTTCCACCGGGTGCCGCACTCAAATCAAGCACACAGCTATCTTTCGCAACGAATTTCTCCAAAGCTTGCTGCAAAAACATAGACGATGCTTCCTGTACGTAATATGCACCCGCATGAAAAAGCGGATCCGCAGTAAAAAGCGGTCGCTCACTAAGATAAAATCCGGAATTACACCAAGGTACTTTTTCTTCGGAAGGCGTAAGTTCGATTTTATTATTCACACGAATACTCACGGGCGAATTTTCTTGCATAGCTTCCAGAAAGGGCGTAAAATCGTCTTTCAGAAGTTTTTTAATCTCTGATATAAATGGTGCCGGTAGGTTCATAATTATATGCAAATATAGTTAAAATCCGTTCTATATAACGTTTTCAAACGAATATTATTAGACGAAATTTTTTATCATATCAACTAAAAAGACTAATATTGCATATTCTTTCTGAAAAACATTTCAAACAAAAATATTCTATGAAACTAAAATCATTTGCAGCTCTTTTGGTAGTCGGCACAATCGCATTGACTTCCTGCAAAAAAGAAAACATCACGGATTACACCGCGTTTGTTGATCCGTTTATCGGCACGGGCGGTCACGGACACACTTTCCCCGGGCCAACTTATCCGCACGGAATGGTGCAGCTCAGCCCTGACACTCGCATTTACGAGTGGGACGCTGTTTCGGGTTATCACACCACCGACAGCACAATTAATGGATTTTCGCATACGCACTTGAGCGGAACGGGAATTGGCGACTACACCGATGTGCTTGTAATGCCGATTGTAGGCGAACCTGAAATTTCCAAAGCAGCCCCATCATCGCAACAGACTTCCTTTGCATCACCTTTCAGAAAAGAAACTGAAACTGCTATTCCGGGTTATTACAGCGTAGAACTTGACCGCTACAAAGTGAAAGCCGAACTTGCAGCCACGCAACGAGCCGGTTTTCATAAATACACTTTCCCAACAAGCAATAAATCGGGTTTGCTGATTGACCTGGATTTTACCAATCAAAATCACCCGACCGACAGCATTATCATTGAAGTAATGAGTGACACGGAAGTAAGAGGTTTGAAAAAATCTCGCGGATGGGCTCGTGAGCAATGGGTTTATTTCTACGCAGTTACATCAAAACCATTCACTTCGGTTAGCATTTATAAAAATGACAGTCTGACTACCGAAACGAAAAATCTGTACGGAAAAAGCGGTAAAATTTTCCTTGCTTTTGAAACGAAAGACAAAGAAGAAGTACTGCTGAAAGTGGGAATTTCTCCGGTGGATTTGGACGGTGCGAAGAAAAACTTGGACAAAGAAATTCCGGAGTGGGATTTTGAAAAAGTGAAAATTGACACTCGCAAAGCGTGGAATGAATACTTAGCAAAAATTGATATAGAAACGGAAGATAAAGTTCAAAAACGAATTTTCTATACCGCAATGTATCACACAGCCATTGCACCGAATATTTTCTCGGATGTGGATGGTCGCTACCGTGGATTGGATAAACAAATTCACCAATCAGACGAAAATAAATACACTGTTTTCTCAACTTGGGACACGATGCGTGCACTTCATCCACTGCTAACTATCATTGATCCAGAGAAAAACGGCGAATTTATCCGAATGCTACTAACGCATTATCAACAAGGCGGCGTTTTGCCGATGTGGGAATTAGCTGGAAATTACACAGCAACGATGATTGGTTATAATTCTGTGCCAATAATTGTGGATGCGTATATGAAAGGCTACCGAAATTTTGATTTGGATCTGGCTTACGGGGCTATTTTAAAATCGTCAAACCACGACACTACGGGTATTAAAGATAATTCTATTTATGTAAATGCACTTCAACCGCTTTCTAAAAAATATAAAAATGAAATTGGTTACGTGCCGTTTGATACCGAGCTGGAAAGCGTGGCAAAAGGGCTTGAATACGCGTATCAAGATTGGTGTATTTTGCAAATGGCGAAAGACCGAAAAGATACGGCAAACATTGCCAAATACGAAAAATTAGCTACAAATTACAAAAACTACTTTGATCCATCGGTTGGTTTTATGCGCGGAAAAGACTTGAAGGGAAATTGGCGTACGCCGTTTAATCCTCGAAGTTCCACTCACCGCGAAGACGATTATTGCGAAGGAACAGCTTGGCAATGGTTGTGGTTTGTACCGCATCAACCGGATAGTTTGGTGAAATTGCTGGGCGGACGCGAAAAATTTATCGAAAAATTGGATGGATTATTTACTGCCGATTCTAAAATTGAAGGTGCGCAAACTTCCGTGGATATTACCGGATTAATTGGTCAATATGCTCACGGAAACGAGCCGAGCCACCACATTATTCATTTTTACAACTACATCGATCAGCCTTTCAAAACGCAGGAATTGATTGACAGCGTGCTTTATTCGCAGTATTCTGATCAGCCGGATGGACTTTCAGGCAATGAAGATTGCGGTCAAATGTCGGCATGGTACATTCTAAATTCGATGGGTTTCTATCAAGTTGCACCGGGAAATCCGACCTACTCTATCGGTCGTCCTTTGTTTGACAATGTTGCGATAAAAGTGGGCGAAGGTAAAGTTTTTGAAATAAAAACAACCAACAATTCCAAGAAAAACAAATACATCGAAAGCATAAAACTGAACGGTAAAAAATTAGAAAAACCATTCTTTACGCATGCAGAATTGATGGCAGGCGGAAAAATGGAAATCACGATGACTGATAAAGCCGTGAAATAATTCTGAGTTTTCAGTTTATTGCTATTATTGCAAAAGCAAATATTTAATCAGCCAAAGTTTTTTTATAACTTTGGCTGATTTTTTATTGCAAAATTTACTACGGCATATAAATTGCTTAAACAGTTAGAAATTACTCATACAGCCAATTTTATTCGTGTTTTCACGTTAAAATATATAGGAAAAATCCTTTGAAAATGAAGATTAAACTATTCATACTATTATTAATAAGTGCTATCGCATTGCATGCTCAGGAAACTTACAGCACGCAGATTTTTCACGAAAATGTAAAAACGCTGCAAGTGAAAGTGAACGGAAATGCGCTTGTTTTGGCGATTATTCCATTAAACGGAAATGATGTGCTGCAAATCAGCTTTGATGAAATGTCGCACGAAAGGCATTCATATTCTTATGAAATCAAGCATTGCAACGCCGATTGGAGCATTTCGTCGCTTTCTTCAGCGGAATTTATTCAAGGATTTTCGCGCGGCTACATCGATGATTACGCACTTTCAGTGAATACAAGTTTTCTCTATACTAATTATCAATTTTCGCTTCCGAATGATGATGTACGATTTTTAGTTTCGGGCAATTACATTGTAATTATTTACAAAGATAATGACACCGAAAATCCGGTTGCGCAGGTAGGTTTTTCGGTTGTTGAGCCAAGTGTGGAAATTGATGCTAAAGTAAGAGGAAATACGGATGTAGAGATAAATAACAGTAAGCAACAAGTTGATTTTGAGGTGTTTTTCAAAAATTATAAAATTCAAGACGCTCATTCAGAAATAAAAGTTGTGGTTCGCCAAAACGACCGCATTGACAATCAAGTGACTGACTTAAAACCAACTTATTATTCTGTTGATAAATTGAGCTTCGTGAATAACCGCAATTTGATTTTTGAAGGTGGAAATGAGTATCGCCGATTTGACTTTTCATCCATTTATAATTATGATGAGCGAGTGGATCAAATAAAATTTGAGCGTCCGCATTACAATGTTTATTTGACCGAAAGCGAAATCCGCCAAAAAGAGCGTTATCAGGTTGATTTTGATGCGAATGGTCGTTTTGTGATTAACTACCAAGACGGCTACGAAAGTGCTGATATTGAGGCAGATTATATGTATGTACATTTTTATTTGCCGGTTTACAGTCCAATTTTAGGCGGTGACGTTTTTATCGGTGGATTTTGGAATTATAACTTGATAAACGATGCTTCCAAAATGGACTTTGACAGCTATAACAATCTTTATCACAAGATTTTACTACTAAAACAAGGTGGTTATAATTATCAATTTTGGACTGTGCCGAACGGCGAAACGACGGCTAATGTTTCAGCCTTTGAAGGCAGCCATTGGCAAACTCAAAATCAGTACGCTATTTACGTTTATCATCGCCCTTGGGGAGGCAGATACGATAAATTAATTGGCGTGAAAATACTGTAAATCAAATCATTCAATCGAAAATCATCAAACTTAGTTCTTAAAAATATGCTTATTTACAAATTTGGTGGAGCGTCCGTAAAATCATCCGACGGCATCCGTAATATTCTGAAAATAGTTTCAACCGTAAAAGAGGATTTATTTATCGTAGTTTCGGCGATGGGCAAAACTACAAACGCGTTGGAAGTGGTTCTCGAGAGCTTTATGAAGGCCGAACGTGAGGCAGCTCTTGAAAAACTGACTGAAATAGAAACATATCACAAGGAAATTATCGCTGAATTATTCAAGGACAAATCTGTTGGCGAGAAGGCTGTTGAGCCATTTTTCATCAAATTAAAAACGATACTTACAGAAGGGGTTGGCAATGATTACGACCGCTGGTACGATCAAATCGTATCTTACGGCGAAGTGATTTCTACGGCTGTTGTTTCGGCTATTTTTGCTGAAAATGGCATTGAAAATAAGTGGCTCGATATGCGTGAATTGCTCGTTACTGATAGCAATTTCCGGGAAGCAAATGTAAATTATCTCGAATCGGAAAAACGGTTGAAAACGGCTGTGGATTTCTCAAAATATAAAATTTACATTGGTCAGGGTTTTATCGGAACGAATATGAAAGGACTGCCAACTACACTCGGCCGTGAAGGTTCGGACTATACAGCCGCAGTGGTTGGAAATCTGCTCGACGCCGACAGTGTAACCATCTGGAAAGACGTTCCGGGCATTCTTAATGGCGATCCGCACATTTTCCCAAATACCATTCTTATTCCGGAACTTTCTTATCTGGATGCTGTGGAGTTGGCGTATAGCGGTGCGCAAATTATTCACCCGAAAACCATCAAACCACTTGAAAATAAGCAAATTCCACTCTATGTTCGTCCTTTCGGAAGTCCTACGGAAGTTGGCTCGGTAATCAACGAAATCGCAAAACCAATCAGCGTTCCGATTTTGATTTTGAAACGAAATCTGGTGCTGATTACCCTTCGCCCACTCGATTTTTCATTTATACTGGAAGAAAGTTTGACATGGATTTTTACGGTAATCGAAAAGCACCGACTGAAAGTTTCGCTTATCCAAAGTTCAGCAATCAGTATCACCATTTGCGTTGATAACAGCCGCTATTTGCAACGTGCACTGGATGAACTGGCAAACGACTACAAAGTCAGCTACAACACTGATTTGGAAATGCTTACTATTCGCGGTATCAACAAAGAAATCAAACAACAATCCATTCAAAATCGAGAAGTACTGGTTCAGCAAGTTACAAGACGTTCCGGCCGTTTCTTGATGCGTCCATTGGAAAATTCATAAAACTTTTCTGTTAAATTTTCTAAATTGAGCATTAGGATAATATTATTCTTTTAACTTTGCAATTCAAAGTACTTTCTAAAATTTCATATTTATGGAAAAGCAAAATGAAGATTTAAAAGCCATTCGCGAAATGATGGAGAAGTCCACCAAGTTTTTGACATTAAGTGGATTGTCCGGTGTTTCTGCAGGGATTATTGCCTTGCTCGGAGCAATTTTCGCACATTTTTACATGGCAAAAAACATCATAAACAACCCAAACTATTCACTGAAAGATTTACTGGTTTTGGTATTTGTGTCATTAGCTGTACTATTACTTTCATTTGTAGCAGCAGCCTATTTTTCAGCTAAAAATGCCAAAAAGAAAAACCAAAAATTGGTCAAAAAAGCGACTCTTTATTCTTTGTATAATCTGGCAATTCCGCTTACTGTTGGCGGAGTTTTGAGTTTTATCATGTTGCTTCGTGGAAATTACGAATTTATTGCCGCAACTACGCTTATTTTCTATGGGTTATCACTTGTAAATGCTTCAAAATATACATTCGAAGAAGTTCATTATCTGGGAATTACAGAAATCATCATTGGAATTTTAGCCGCAATTTTTATAAGTCATGGTTTGCTGTTCTGGACACTCGGATTTGGTGTGTGCCACATACTTTACGGTTTGATTATGTACAATAAATACGATAGAAAATAGGATGTCAAACATTATTTCTGAATTGAATAAAGCATTTGAAAGCAGGATCAGGCTGGGAATAATGTCGGTTCTGATGGTGAATGATTCTGTCGATTTTAACACGCTGAAAGACTTATTGGAATTGACAGACGGCAATTTGGCAAGCCACATCAAAGCACTAGAAAACCTGGAATACTTGACAACCAAGAAACAATTTATCGGCAGAAAACCAAATACAAATTATCAAATAACCGAACTTGGAAGAGAGAGTTTCCAAAAACATTTGGATGCACTGGTTAATCTTATCGGTTAATTTTTTTACACACTTACTTTGAAATTCAAAGTACTTTTATAATTAATAAATTCAAAAATCTTGAAAGTTAAACTCATTTTACCGGCATTGAAGGAAGCAGAAAGTCCATTCTGGCGACCTATTAAGTATTCTTTATTTCCACCCATCGGATTAGCAACTTTGGCAGCTTATCTTTCTGAAGATGATGAAGTTGAGTTGATTGATCAGCATGTAGAAAAATTAAATTTGGACGACACACCGGATATGGTTTTGATAGAAGTTTACATCACGAATGCTTTCAGAGCCTACGAAATAGCCGATCATTATCGAAGCCGAGGGAGCTACGTTCTACTTGGTGGATTACACGTGACTTCGCTGCCGGAAGAAGCAGCAGCTCATGTAGACACCATTTTTATTGGTCCCGGAGAAGATACATTTCCGAAATTTCTAGAGGATTTCAAGCGAGGAATGCAATTGAAAGTGTACAAATCCTCCACTCGCACGCTGCACGAAGCACCGCCTATTCGCCGGGATTTGATCAAACGTGAACTTTATCTCGTCCCAAATTCGCTCGTAGTTTCGCGAGGTTGTCCACATCACTGCAATTTTTGCTACAAAGATTCATTTTTTCAAGGCGGAAAAAGCTTTTACACGCAATTGGTTGATGATGCTTTAACTGAAATTGAGCGATTGCCGGGCAAGCATCTTTATTTTCTGGATGATCATTTGCTGGGGAGTCCGAAGTTTGCACGCGAACTTTTTGAAGGTATGAAAGGGATGAACCGCGTATTTCAGTCGGCAGCAACTGTCGAATCAATTCTCGAAGGAGATTTAATTGAAAAGGCTGCGGAAGCTGGATTGCGAAGCGTTTTTGTGGGTTTTGAAACTTTATCGCCAGACAATCTGAAAAGCAGTAATAAAAATCATAATTTGGGCAAAAATTACGAAAAAGCCATCAAGCGACTGCACGATTTGGGGATTATGATAAATGGAAGTTTTGTTTTTGGGCTTGATGACGATGATAAGGATGTGTTCAAACGAACGGTAAACTGGGGTGTAGAAAATTCGATTACGACTTCTACTTACCACATTCTGACGCCCTATCCCGGCACCAAATTATTTGAAAATATGGAAAACGAAGGCAGAATTATCAGCCGAAACTGGGATTTGTACGATACGCGACACGTGGTTTATAAAACAAAAAATCTTACAGCCGAAGAACTCGAAAACGGTTATTTGCAAGCTTATAAAGATTTTTACAGTTGGTCCAATATCTTCAAATCATCATTTAATCACGAATCGGACATCCACAAACTAAAACATCTATTTTACACCGGCGGTTGGAAAAAATTTGAGCCGCTTTGGAACCTGATAATTAAAACAAAACACCTCAACAATATGCTTCCGCTTTTGGAAGCAATTCTGACAAAAATTAAAAGCAGCGATTTGACAACCGAAATAAAATCAATTGAAAGCACTGATTTTATGACAAAAGCTGTCAGCTAATAAACTAGTAACTTATTAAATTACATGATTATGAAAAACTTCAAAACCACACAATTAGTTCTTATTAAAATATTGATAATCAGCGCATTTATCACTATAATAATAATTCCAGGAACAGTATTTCAGAGCCTGATTGCGGAACATCAAGAAAAACAAAAAGAAGAAGCTCATTCAAAATCAAATATAGAATTAGCTTCCTTTGAAAAGTAATCAGATAAAAAAATCAGAACTTTTTCAAGTTCTGATTTTTCTATTTATTTCACTCTCACCCACTTCCAAAGTTCTTTCCAGCTCACTTTTTTGCCGTACATCAAAATTCCGATTCGGTAAATTTTTCCGGCAAACCAGGTTGAAGCTACAAACGAGCCGATAAGAATGCCCAATGAAAGCAGAATTTGCCACGTCGGTACATCATAAGGAACACGTGCCATCATCACTACCGGCGATGTGAATGGAATTATCGAGCCCCAAAACGCCAAGGCACTATCGGGACTTTGGGCTGCATAAATGCCGATAAAAATGGCAAAAATAATAGGCAGCGTAACAGGCATTGAGAACTGCTGCGTGTCGGTTTCATTGTCCACCGCCGAACCAATAGCTGCAAAAAGCGATGCATACAATAAATATCCGCCTATAAAATAAAGGAAAAACAGCACGGCAACTTTCACAAAATCAAAGCCGGAAAGCATCGAAAAAACTTTATTAACCATCTGTGAAGTATCTGCATCAGCAGTCGCTGCTTGTCCCATTCGCATGGTTTCGGGCATTGTGTTAGCCGAAAAATCCGGTCCAAAAATAGCAGTTCCGATACTGCTCAAAATCAAAGTAAACACAATCCAGATGCTGAATTGCGTCAATCCGACCAAAGCAATTCCAATGATTTTTCCCATCATCAGTTCGAAAGGTTTTACCGACGAAATAATCACTTCCACGATGCGACTTGTTTTTTCCTGCAACACGCCGGACATCACTTGCGAACCGTAACTCATAATGAAAATGTAAATCAAAAACGCCGCAACCATCCCGATTATCAATGCCATTTCGGCTGAACCTTCAGTTTCATTGCCAGAACTGTCCCATTTTATTGTGGAAATATTCACGTTGGATTTGGATTGCTCAATTTTTTCCTTCAAATTCTCGATATTGTACGATGCCAGTTTTTCATCACGAACATACTCGTTGAGCTTGCTCGTAATGTAGGTTTTCAGTTCCATATTGATTTGTTTGTCGGAATAAATCGTTACCGCATTGGGATTTTTAACCAAATCATCGGAGATATAAAGTACCGCAGTCAGTTCGCTATTTCGCTTCGATTTTGTGTCAGATTGCTCTTTTCGCACGGTTTCGATCGGTGCGTCCGAAAAAATAAAGGTGTATTGGTCGTTGCTTTTCAGTATGTTATGCGCCGTTTTGGTTTTATCTACCACCACCACATTTTTGATTGTGTCGTCCTTCAGTGTAGTAATCCACATCGGCAAAATAATCATTGCCGCCATAAAAATCGGCGTCAGAAAGGTGAGTAATAAAAACGATTTTTTCATTACTCGTGAGCTATATTCTCGCTGGATAATAATTCCTATTTTACTCATTTTTCAGTTAATCAGTTGATTGTAAAAGTGATTTAATTTATTGATTTACACTCATTAAGATTTCGTTACCGTTCGGATAAAAATATCATTCATTGTCGGCAATAATTCTTCGAAAGTATAAATTTGAGTTTGAGAAATTATTTCCTGTAAAATCTCGTTGTTAGTTTTTCCGTTCGTTTTTTTCAGCGTAATTTCAAACACACCGTTTTTCTCATTTTGAGAAAAAATATCACAGCTGCTCAAAGAAACAGCATCAGCAGTTTTCACAAATAAGCTATCTGATGCGTGTGAAGCTCGGATTTCGGCCACATTTCCCTGAAGTACGATTTTGGATTTATTGACCAACGAGATATTTTCGCAAAGTTCCTCTACCGAATCCATATTGTGTGTAGAAAAAATAATCGTGGCACCTTGGTCGCGAAGTTCGAGAATTTCCCGCTTTAGCAAATCGGCATTAACCGGGTCAAAACCACTGAACGGCTCATCAAAAATCAGCAAATCAGGCTTATGCAAAATCGTTGTGATAAATTGCACTTTCTGCGCCATTCCCTTGGAAAGTTCCTCTACTTTTTTGTTCCACCAATCTTCGATTTGAAATTTCTCAAACCAAAATTTCAGTTCTTTAAGCGCATCAGCCTTGCTCATTCCTTTCAGTCGAGCCAGATATACCGCTTGCTCACCAACTTTCATTTTTTTGTAAAGTCCGCGCTCTTCAGGCAAATAGCCGATGTTTCGAACATGATCCGGTGTGAGTTTTTCTCCGTTGAGCAAAACTTCACCGCTGTCAGGAGCAGTTATGCAATTTATTATACGTATCAGCGTAGTTTTTCCGGCACCGTTTGGTCCAAGAAGTCCGTAAACACTTCCTTTCGGGATATCCAAACTCACGCCGTCAAGCGCACGATGTCCGGAATATTGTTTTACGACGTTATTTATTTCTAAAAATTTCAATGTTGTTAATTGGGTTGTTATTGAGTTATTGAGTTATTAAGTTATTAAGTTTGGTGTTTTTGGAAAAGTCTTTTATCTAAAAATCGGGTATTTGATTGTCTTGTTTCTTATGGTCTTGTTTCTAAAAAATCTATATTTTTCCTTCATCAGCAAAGCTGTAATATTTTTGTCCTGCAACGATAATATGATCTAAAAATCGTATTCCTATCGTTTCACATCCAAGTTTGATTTTCTGCGTGATTGCTAAATCTTCTCTGCTCGGATAGCATTCACCTGAAGGATGATTGTGTGCTACAGCAATTGCGTGAGCCGATTTCAGCAGGCTATTTCGAAGTAACATCGGCACATCTACAACCGTTTGACGCATTCCGCCTTTGGTCAGATTTTCTGTTTCCATCACTTTATTAGCACCGTTGAGATATACAATGTGAAATTCCTCGTGGTTCAAATCTTCTAATTTTGGACCGAAAAGTTCGAACAAATCGCTGCTTTCAGTTATTTTTTCACGATTGATAACTTCAGTTACTCGTCGTCTTTTTCCTATTTCAAGTGCAGATATTAAGCTTAATGATTTTGCTTCGCCAATGCCTTTATATTTCTGTAAATCCGAAATCGAAAGTCGAGCCAATTCATTCAAACTATTATGATTGTCATTCAAAATCCGGCGACAAAGCTCTACTGCAGTTTCATTATTATTGCCGGAACCAATCAAAATTGCCAAAAGTTCCGCATCCGAAAGAGCCGTCGCACCTTTCATCATCAATTTCTCACGCGGTCGGTCATCCTCCGCCCATTCTGTTATTGTCAATCGTTTTGCCATAGTGTTAAAAGTTGGAAGCTCGAAGACTGAAGCTCGAAGAAAATTCTACGAATTAGTTTCTCGATTACTCGCATTCTCCAAATGTTCAATAACTTCGTCTATTTCATCATAAATTGCCAAATCAATTTTATTCAATTTTTCATGCTCAATCAGTGATTTTATCAACGGATAAATAGGATAATCTTCTGTCCAGTATCGTTTGCACAGAAAAACCATCGGACTGGCAAAACCGTAACTTTCATAATGATTTTGAGCCAAATCCATAAATATTTCCTGCATCGTTCCGGCACTTCCGGGCGAGAAAATTACGCCGCCTTTTGCAATTGCCAGCAAGCCTTCCTCACGCAGACTATTCTCAAAAAACTTGGCAATATGTGTGGCAAATGGCGTAGAAAGTTCGTGTCCATAAAGCCAGGTTGGGATGCCAAGGCTATAAAATGCAGTTTCCGGATATTTTTCCAAAACTTGATAGGAAGTTTTCAACCAATCCGGATGAGCGTAAATCGGTGCAGGTTTCAACATATTTACCGCATCTTCAAGTTCTGCATCCGTTTTTCCGGCAAACCAAGCTCCCACGTGTGTCGCCTCCATCGCTCCGGGACCGCCTCCCGAAGTCATCAAATAGCCTTTTTCGGTAAGAATTTTGGATAATTTGGCTGTTTGCAAGTACAATTCATCATCTCGGCGAAGTTTGTGACCGCCCATAATGGCAAGCACTTTTCGTTCGTCATAAGAAGACAAAAATTCGTGTTTTGCATCATAAATTGAATGGTCGTGCAGCGAACGAGCCAAAGTTTCTTTGATGTCGCGCGTTTCCGAACCGCCCATTTTTTTATAGTAGTCGTAAACGATTTTATCCAGCGTTTTGAGGTAAGTTTCCGGCTTACGATAATCGTAATCGTTGTAAAGTTTTTCTTTGTTGTAAAGCCCAGAAGGATAAATACTAAACGGTACTTTCAAAAGCGGAAAAATATAATTATTCTCTTGTAAATAACTGCTCAATTCGCTTGACATTGCACAATCCAAAAACAAACATCCACTAACCGGAATGGATAAAATTCGTTCTTCTACCTCATTCAAATCCAAACTTTGAAAAGCCAATTTCGACAATTTTTCACGTTTTACTACCTGCTGTAAAGCTTCTTGAGTTTTTATTTTTCGCATAATATTTAGATTTTTAGAACCAAGACTTTAAGATATCAGACATATTATATAAATACAATTCAACTAATCAACTATTTTACAAATTAACCTTTCAACAGATCAACAACCAATCAATATCCTGATTTTTGAAGCATCTTCTGGTAATTATTCATTTGCATTAATCCTAGCAAACTTACATTTTTATTTTTATTCATATAGCTTTCCACAATTCTAAAACCAATCCACTCGCCAAGTCGACCGGGCGATTCGTGTGAAATTGGCGTTGTAAACGGTGCTTCCTGCATATATTTTCTAATCAATTGCTGGTCGGATGAAAATAAATCCTTCTGTGCCACCATTGTTTTCCAGATTTCCTTTTCGTTTGTTTCTGCCCATTTTCCTTGCTCTTCAGAATATCCGATGATTTCGTTGAACGATCTTGGTAAAAAAGTAGAAAGTAAATACAAGCCTTTTCCTCGAAAAAGCATATTTTCGAGCAAGCGATTTTGCTGTGCATCAAAGCTAAAATTACTGAAAATCACTGCAGAAACTATGTCAATCGGCAATCGCTCGGAAGCCATATTTGGTAGCATATAATCATAAACAAGCTCTTTGTACGGTTCAAAATCCACACCCAGATAAAAATCCGTACCAACTCCAAATATGCCCCGGTTTTGGTTCATAATCATTGGCACATTCAGTCCGGAAACATAAAAATACAGCTCCGGCAAAGTCAAATTCGGGAAATAATGTCGGATATAAGTGAAAGCGTCCGAAACATCATTTTCAACCGAACTAACATCGGAATGCACTTTCAGCACTTTCTGATTTACTTCTTTTACCAAAGGATAATTCACAAAATCACTCAAAATCTTACCCATACTATCTCGGTCATTAACCACAGAATTAGTCATATTTTCGAGAAACAAAGGCAGAAATTCCGGATATTTTTGCAATAAACCATCCACAGAAGCCGACAAATTCAACGTATCCAACTGAATTAAATCAAAATCAAATCGCTTGATTTTCACTTCTACTCTATTTTCATTTGTATCAATTTGAAATCTGTTTTGCTTTCCACAGGAAAACAAAAACACAGAAACCAACAACACAAGAATATATTTATAAGGAATGTTCATTATAATTTTCACAAAAAAATCCGTAAAGAAACACAAAGTTAAAAAATTTTCCTTGTGTAGCTTTACGGATAAAGTATTTTTAAGCAATTTCTTACGCTCTATTTTCTTCTTTTGGCATTTTCACGAGCCAATTTTTCTTGCTCTTTCTGCATTCTTTCCAGTCGCTCCATGAAACCACCCGCTTTTTTAGGTTTCTTTTCATTCGCTTTTCCTTTAGCGTGAAGTTGAGCCAAAAGCTTTTCTTCGTTGATTGAAGCCTTGATAATTTCGTTTTGAATAACGGTAAATAGCGACGACAAGAAATAGTAATACGTCAAACCGGAAGCATAGCTGTTGAACATAAAGAAGAACATTACCGGCATAAAATACATCATATATTTCATCATATTCGCACCCGGCTGATCGGCTGATGGCGCTGTGTTTGCCATGCTGATTTTGGTTGAGAATATCGTTGCAACCGTCATCAAAAGCGCAAAAAGACTGATGTGATTATTGAAAATATTGCTAATCAACGGAATGTTTGCTTTCCAAGTCAAAATCGCATCGTAGGCCGAAAGGTCTTTTGCCCAAAGGAAACTTTGCTGACGCAGCTCGATAGCCGACGGGAAGAAACTAAACATCGCAATCAAAACCGGCATCGAAAGCAGCATTGGGATACAGCCGCTCATCGGACTTACGCCGACTTTGCTGTAAAGTGCCATCGTTGCTTTCTGGCGTTCCATCGCTTTTTCAGGTGGAATTTTTGCGTTAATTTCGTCAATTTCCGGTTTCAGCACACGCATTTTGGCGCTTGACATATACGATTTGTAACTCAGTGGGAAAAGTACCAATTTAATTACAATCGTCATCAACAGAATAATAATACCAAAACTATTGATAAATTTGCTGAAAAAGTTGAACATTGGAATAACGAAAAAGCGGTTAACCCAACCAAAAATTCCCCATCCGAGTGGAACCAATTCTCTAAGTTTCAATTTATCATCGCCAGAAACACCTTTATCATAATCAGCTAAAGTTTTGTGGTGAACTGGTCCGAAATAAAATCTAAATCCAGTAGTTTCTCTTCCGCTAATGTCAAATGGAACCACCATATCGGCACTGAAAGATTTCATGTAACCGGAATTTTTGTCCTCCACTTCGCTGTTCAACACAGTTGAAGTGAATGATTTATCTGCAATCAAAATTGAGCTAAAAAACTGATCTTTGAATGCAATCCATTTCACTTGATTATCCAGTTTTTTGCTGTCGTTTTTGTTTGCGTTCAGCTTGTTTACATCATCCGTGAGGTATTTATACTGCAAATCAGAATATCGCTCTTCAAACGAACGACCTTTTTCTTGCTGACGAATTTTCGATGCCCATTGCATTTCCAAAGAATTGGTTGACATCGGCATTATTTCGTTCATATTTGTAGCTTTCACATCGTACTTCAGCATGTAATCTTTTGCCGGAAGCGAGTAAACAAAATCGATGTAAGCCGTTGGAGATGTAGTATTTAATCGCAAAGTAAGCGTCTGATTTCCTTGTGCATCTTTTACAATGTCGCCCACTTGTGTGAAATACATTTCAGAAGTGTTTGCGATTCTGTCGGTGTTAGTAGCCAACACAAAATTAAAGCTACTTTCCTCAGCATCAAACAAAATAAGCGGTTTACCTTCTTGCGCTTTGTGTTCTTTCAGCTCAGCCGAATATACACGACCACCTTTGTTGGAAAAAGTCAATTTTACCAATTCATTTTCCAAAGTGATAAATTTTTCTTCACCAAAAGCTGATTGTCCGAAACCTCCAAATGCATCTAATTTTTGAGCAATTGAAGTAGAATCATTTTGAGTTGCCAAACTATCAACAGTGCCGCCAATTTTAGCGATAGAATCAAGTTCCAACTGTTTTTGATACTGCTCTTGCTGCACCAATGCGATGGAATCTGTGTATCTTTTGCGCTTCTCCAATTCCTCTTCCGATGGCTTGTTGAGCCACGTAAACCCAATCACAATCGCTGTAATCAACAAAAATCCGATTACCGTATTCTTATCCATATCTACAAAATTTCGAGTTTAGAATGCCTTCAATCAGGCAAAATCTAAACCCGTTCATTATTAATTTTTTAGTAAGTCATGAAATAAAAAATCGAGAATTAACTTTCGATTTTTAGAGGTGCAAATTTCGGAAAAAAAAGTGAGATTCGAAAGGAAATAAGCAAGGAGTTTCGAAAATCTGACTTAATAAACGAAATAAATCTATTCTTTGAAATAATTATGTAAATTTGTGAAAAGATAAAATTCATTTTTTGAAAAAATCTAAATTCAACAGCCATGAAACAATTAGTAAGCATTGCAGCTTTTTTATTACTATTTTCTTTAGCTCCTGTATCAGGTCAAGGTGCAAATTCAGAAAAATTTGAATACAACTTAATCGCCTACTATTCAGGCGATAGCGCAGCCATGTTCAAATATGATTACAGTAGAATTACACATGTAATTTACGGATTCGGTCATGTAAATAGCGAAGGAACTTTCGGCGTAAATCGTGAAAAAGATTTGCGGGTATTAAGAGAAATGGTAAAACTGAAACAAAAATATCCACACTTGAAAACTTTGGTTGCATTAGGTGGTTGGGGCGGTTGCGACTTATGTTCCAATGTATTTAATGATCCTATCAAAACAAAAGAATTTGTTCGTTCTGTGAAGTATTTTTTGAAGGTTCATCAACTGGATGGTTTTGATTTTGACTGGGAATATCCAGTTGTAAAAGGCTTTCCAGGACATCAGTATTTGCCGGAAGATAAAGAAAATTTTACCAACGTTGTAATTAAACTTCGCAAAGCACTTGGCAAAAAGAAAATCGTCAGTTTTGCTGCAGGCGGATTTAAAAACTACCTCGAAAAATCCATTGAATGGACTAAAATTGAACCATATCTCGATTTTGTTAATCTAATGTCCTATGATTTAGTCGGTGGATATGCTACTGTCACAGGTCATCAAACTCCTCTCTACAGCGGAATTTCCGAAGCAGAATCGGCTGACAAAGCCATTCAATATTTAGAAAAAATCAATTTCCCACTTAAAAAAGTTATCATCGGCGGAACTTTTTATACTCGTTCCTGGGAAAATGTGCCGAGTGAAAATAACGGCTTATATCAATCCGGAAAATTCTTGAATTTCAACGATTACAATAAATCTTATAAAAAATTCACTCCTGAAAACGGTTATAAGTATTTTTGGGATGAAAAGGCGCAAGCTGCACATTGGTACAACGAAAAAGAAAAGATTTTTGTAACGGGCGATGACAAAAAATCGTTCAAAGCCAAAAGTGATTATGTGAAAAAGAAAGGCCTTGGCGGATTGATGTTTTGGGAATTGCCTTTGGATTTGACAGAAAACGGACTTTTTGATGCAATTGACATTAACAAATGATAATCAAGTATTTAACTAAAAATGGCTCAGATTTCTCTGAGCCATTTTTTTATTTTAAGAAAGACTGAATTGTTGATTTTATAATTTCAATGCATTCCATCAATTGCTCCCTTGTCATCACCAGCGGTGGCGCAAAACGGATGATATTTTTATGTGTAGGTTTGGCAAGAAGACCGTTTTCAGCCAATTTCACACAAATATCCCAGGCTAAATTTGTATGATCTTCATTGTTAATAATCAGTGCATTCATCAATCCTTTTCCACGTACGGACTGAGCAATTTTTGAATTGTCGCAAAGTTTTTGCATTTCATTTCTGAAAATTTTGCCTAATTCCATGGCGTTTTCTGCCAGTTTTTCATCTCGTACTACTTCCAGTGCAGCTATTCCAACTACCGCAGCAATGGGATTTCCACCGAATGTTGATCCATGCTGCCCGGGACGAATTATATCCATGATTTCACGACTCGAAAGTACTGCCGAAACCGGATAAACACCTCCGGAAAGCGCCTTACCAAGAATTAAAATATCGGGTTTCACATCTTCGTAATCACACGCAAGCAATTTTCCGGTTCGTGCAATTCCTGTCTGAATTTCATCGGCGATAAATAATACATTGTGCTTTTTGCAAAGTTCATACGTTTTTCTCAAATATCCATCATCAGGAACTTTGGCACCTGCTTCACCTTGTATTGGCTCCACTAAAAATCCGGCGATATTCGGGTTTTCTTCAAGAACTTTTTCGAGCGCATCGACATCATTATACGGAATGATGATGAATCCAGGTGTAAACGGACCATAATCTGTGCTTGCATCCGGATCCACTGAAAATGAAACAATCGTCGTAGTGCGCCCGTGGAAATTTTCCGCACAAACCACAATCTGCGCTTTATTTTCCTCAATTCCTTTTTTCTGATACGCCCATTTCCGACAAAGTTTCAGCGCAGTTTCTACTGCTTCCGCACCTGTATTCATTGGCAAAAGCTTCTCAAATCCGAAATATTCTGTAACAAATTTTTCGTAAACTCCCAATTTATCGTTGAAAAATGCACGTGAAGTCAAAGTCAATTTTTGTGCTTGCCCAAGCAGTTCATTTACTATCTTCGGATGGCAATGACCTTGATTAACAGCCGAATAAGCCGAAAGAAAATCGTAATATTTCTTCCCTTCAACATCCCACACAAATACACCTTCACCTCGCTCCAAAACTACCGGAAGTGGATGATAATTATGCGCACCGTAATTTTCCTCAAGTTCGATAAAGTAATCAGCTTTTTTAGAATTTTGCATATTATTCTTATTTAGTACGTTTTTTTTTGTATAAAATCTTAAAAAATTTCTGCAATCATGCATCTCACACTTCCACCGCCATTTTTTTCGATTGTTGGCACCGAAAACACAAGTAATTTGTTGAATTTTTCCAATTGTTTTATTTGTTCTTCAGTCAATGAATCGTAAGCAGTTTGTGACATAGTCAGAAATTTTTCTTCCTTCTCATTTTTCAATTGCAGCATATTTCCTGCAAAGCTATTCATCTGATTGACTGTAATTTCCACAATTTCTTTCCCGGATTTTTCAAGCTCATTCTCCAACATTTTTCTCTCTTCCTCATCCTTAATCGTATCCAAACAAACCACTGCAAACTGATCGCCAAGACACATTATTACATTGGTGTGATAAATTGGAAGCTGCTCTCCATCAACTGTTTGCGTCGCATAAAAATAAACCGGACGAAAATTCTGTTCCTGACAAAATTTCAAAAACAAATCTTTATCCGTTCGCGGTGAAATACCAGCATAAGCTATCCGATTTTTTCTATCAGGAACAATGCTTCCTGTCCCTTCCAGAAAAATATTCTCTTTTTCAAAAGAAGAATAATCTGTATAATGAAACTTTCTATTCAGCTGATTTTCAACCTCAATCAGAACATCCATTCTTCGTTCCAATCGCCTGTTTTCAGCAAACATCGGATAAAAAATCACGTGATTATTCAAATGAAACGAAATCCAATTGTTCGGAAAAATCGAATCCGGAGTATGCGGATAAGGCGTATCTTTCACAACAATTACGTTAATGCCGTTTGCTTTAAGCTGTTTTACCATTTCCTGAAATTCAGCTAAAGCAAGTTTTTGCGTTTCACTTTGCGTCATTTCATTTTCTTGCTGAAAATAGTTGTTCACAGCCGTTTCCGGATTGTAAGCAAAAGCAACCGGCTCAATCATCAAAACCGTATCAGTACATCCCAAAGTACATTTTTCCTTTTGTTCCATTCTATAGCTCAATTAAATATTTTCAAAAAAAACAAAATCTAAACTATCAAAATCAAAGTTGCAACACAGAAAATCATTACTCTCGTTACTACAAATATAATGGTTTTGGTTTGAAAAATGGTTATTTTTTGAATAAATATTTAATTTTTCAATTTATAGAAAGCAACATTCAAGTTGAAAATGCAACTTTTTGATTAAACATAAACATTGGC